>NZ_JAMYRE010000012.1:0-245546 GCF_040321265.1 Mesorhizobium sp. M0491 | reverse complement strand
GCCCAAGGGCCTCGCCGACTTCTTAAAGCGTTTCTTCGCTGGGCTGGTTCAGGTGACCAGAAAAGACGATGCGGTAATCGACAGATGCGGAGAGAGGCTCGCGAAATGGATCTGGTTTGCGCCTCCGACGCCGTCGCTGTCGAAAGAAAGAGCTCCCGTCGAACTGTTGTAGATAATGTGATCGGAACTGTCATGCGCGGCTTTGCCGGCAAAGAAAGCGTCCGACGAGAGGCCCCCCTGATCGAGACCGGCAAAGATGGAATGATCGAGGTGGATTTTGTCCTGCGCTTTGTTGAAATCAGTGATCTTGTCCACGTTTCCAGCACCAAGGGCGGTACTGAACACGAAGGCATCTCTGCCCCCACGCCCGCTCAACGTATCGGCTCCGCCGCCACCGTCGATCTTGTTGCTACCGGCATTGCCTTGAATGGTCTGTCCGAATTCGTTGCCGGTCAGATTGATGGCGGCCTTGCTGGATGCCTTGGTGGTTGCGAGTTGCTCGATATGCGAGCCAGCCGAAAGAGCGAAGCTCACCGAGGCAAGAACCTTATCGGCGCCGCTTCCTCTCTGCTCCACCACCTTGTCGTGGGCATTGTCGACGTAATAGGTGTCATTGCCGCCATAGCCGGTCATCTTGTCCGCGCCACCGCCACCATTGATCTTGTTGGCGCCGCCATTCCCATAGATGGCTTGACCGAATTCGTTGCCGGTCAGGTTGATGGACGCCCTGCCACCCGAACTGGCGGTGGAGAGCTGCTCGATATGTGAGCCCGCCGTAAGAGCGTAACTCACCGAGGCCACGACCTTGTCGACCCCGCCGCTTGGCGCTTCCATCACCTTGTCATGGGCATTGTTGACGAGATATTTGTCATTGCCCGTGGTCGCGTGAAAAACGTCTGCGCCGCGCGTGCCATGGAATATATGATCGCTGTCCGACGGGGCCGGCGCGGCGGGAGCAGGGGCGCCGGCGTCGCTTGGCGGCGTGGTCGGGGTATCGATCGGATCGCTTGCTGGAGGGGCGGCAGAGCCACCGGTGCTTTGGAGGTTGTGCTGCTGGAAGAAGGCCTGCAGTGCCGGCGAATTCTCCAGAGCTGTGTCTCCGTTCTGCGAGCCCCAGGCATAGGCATAATCGAAGGCAGGCGACGGAACCAGTGCTGCCCAATGATCTATCATCGTTTGCATCTGTTCCGTCGTTGGCATCTGATGCTTCCCGCCCGTGTCGGTCGTCCAGTTGCCACCGCCAAAAGTCTGGTAGACCGGAATGATCTTGTCGATCGGGATGCCGGACTTCACTGCCGCGCCCACGGCCCTGTCGATCATGTTGTAGTCGACCGTGCTCACGTCATCGCGCACCGGGTACGGGTCCAACCCGTAATAGTCGATGCCTGTATTGGCCGGATTATAGGTGTTGGAAAAATCCGGATTTGTAGGAGACCCCATATTCATCATGGTGACGAAGGTCTTGGCGCCCGGAAAATGGGAATGGATCCAATCCGATTCCGCTTTCAGGTTTTCGGCAGTTGCATATGTGCCCCACCTGCCGGTGGGATCTGGCTCGTCCATCAGGAAAAATCCGAACACCTTCGGGTTGTTCAGAAATGGTGTAACTTTTTCAATGAAGGAGGAGGTGACGCCGTCATGCGCGCCGAGATAGACGAGGCCTTTCATGCCGTCCGGCAAAGCATTGACCTGCGAGAGATATTGAACATCGACCAGGTTGAACCCGGCGGTTGCGACTTCGGTGGCTGATCCACCGGACGCATAATGGAGTGTCATCCAATGATCCTTTGGTTGATTCGATTTATGCCCCGCGTCTGCTTAGGTGATTGCTACATTAGGATGAAATCAAATACGAAACACAGCGAGATAGAATGTTTGATTGATCTAAGTTGTTGCTCAGTGGCAGGTATTTTGCTCAGCCGACTGTGGCACCTTTGAAAGTGTTTGGGAGCAAGGACATACGCCTCTTTTGCCGGCTCCGTTCTGACCAGTTCCTTTAGCAAAATCGTCATTTTTCGTGAAGTTATCCCCAGACAGGGAGACGTCGGCGGCCGCGTTTCGCCGGTTCATGCCACGAATCCGCTGCATTTTCCTCAAAGTCGACGTATGTAAGCAGAGCGCAATAAGGGGGGCGACGGATAGCGGCTGCTATGCGCATCAAGAAAGGTTTGAGCCATCACAACTTACGGAAGTAACGGCGCGGCAGTGTCGCGCGAACGACCGCTGGTCATGAAAACATCGGGGGCCGGTTCTCCCGAGCTACGTTCCGCCATTCTCGCCTGCATGCCTGGGCTGCTTGGCGTGGCGCTGTTCTCGGCAGTGATAAACATTCTCGCTCTGACCGGTTCGGTCTATATGTTGCAGATTTACGATCGCGTTCTGCCGTCGCAGAGCGTTCCCACCCTGGTGGGGTTCACGATCGGCATGCTGGGTCTGTATGCGGTCCATGGGCTTCTGGATTTCGTGCGGCTTCGCGTGTTGGTCCGCATCGGCAGCCGTCTCTATAGGAATTTGCAGCAAAAGGTGTTCTCCATCTCCCTGTCCCTGCCGCTCAAGGCAGGGCGTGATGCGGACCGTCTGCAGCCTTTGCACGATCTTGACCGACTGCGCGGCTTTCTCTCCGGAACGGGACCGACGGTCATCTTCGACGCCCCGTGGATCCCCTTTTATCTGCTGATCATTTATTTGCTCCATCCTTCGCTCGGCCTGCTGGCGACGGTCGGCGCGATCGCTGTGGTCCTCTTAACAGCGATCGCGGAAGTGTTTAGCCGAGGCCCCGCCGCGCGTGCCTCGGAGGAGCTGCTGTCGCAGCGGGCGCTTGCCGATTCCGGCCGGCGCAACGCCGAAGTCGTTCACGCAATGGGGCTGTCTGGTCGACTGGCTCGACGCTGGAGCGACGTCAGCCGAGCCTATCTCGCCCAGCAGGAACGTCTCTCTGACGTCGTTGGTGGCGCCAGTTCGCTGTCGAAGGCCCTGCGGATGGCGTTGCAGTCCTGTGTTCTCGGTCTCGGCGCTTACCTGGTGATCGGCGGCGAGGCTTCACCTGGGGTGATCATCGCATCTTCCATTTTGCTTGGCCGCGCCTTGGCCCCGGTGGATGCTGCGATCGCAAACTGGAGAGGCTTTCTGTCGGCCCGGCGCAGCTATTCCGAGCTGGCAGCGGTCATGGCGGCATTCGGCCGCCAGGACGAGCCAATGGAGTTGCCTCGGCCGCAGGCGCGGTTTGCGGTCGAGCAATTGACCATTGCGCCGCCCGGCTTGCCAAAGCCAACCGTGGTGAATGTGAGCTTCCATCTGTCGAGAGGCGCTGGGATGGCCGTAATCGGCCCAAGCGGTTCCGGCAAGACAACTTTGGTGCGTTCGTTGGTCGGGGTGTGGAAGCCGCTCCATGGCTCGGTGAGATTGGACGGTGCCTCTCTCGATCAATGGAACTCGGAACAGCTCGGCGCCCATATCGGCTACATGCCGCAGGATGTGGAGTTGTTTGACGGCACGGTAGCAGACAACATTTCGAGGTTCCGAGGCAAGACGGATCCAAAAGGCGTCCTTGCGGCGGCAAAAGCAGCCGGCGTCGAGAAAATGATAATGCAACTCCCTCAGGGATTTCAGACCCGCATCGGCGAGGGCGGAGCGGCCCTGTCGGCAGGGCAGAGGCAACTCGTGGGTCTCGCCCGAGCACTTTATGGCGAGCCGTTTCTTGTCGTGCTCGACGAACCGAATTCGAACCTCGACGTAGATGGGGACGCTGCCCTGGCCGGCGCCATACGGGCAGTGCGTCAGCGCGGAGGCATCGTCATTGTCGTTGCGCATCGTCCTTCGGCTCTCGCCAACATCGATCAGGTATTGGTTATGTCGAATGGGACGGTTCATGCCTTTGGCTCGCGCGAGCAGGTCTTGGCGAACGTGCTCCGACCTTCACCGCCTGTTTCACCTCGGCCATCTTCTTTGGCGCCGATACCGGGTGTTGCCGGACATGCATGAAGGTCTGCTCGAAACATTCGTCACCTTCTCATCGTATGCTCGGACCCTTCGTGGCAGCAAACGGCCTGCCGTGAGCGCGCCAGATCTGCCGGACGGTATACGGGCCAACCTGATATTCGGCTTGGCGATTACCGGTCTGCTGGTCCTTGGCGGCGGCCTATGGCTGGGATTGACCGAGATCGCCGGCGCTGTGGTTGCACCAGCCACCGTGGTGGTGGAAAGCAACGTCAAGAAGGTCCAGCATCAAACCGGAGGCACAGTGGGCGGGATCTTCGCGCAGGACGGAGATCATGTGCGAGGCGGCGACGTGCTGGTCAGGCTGGATGACACGCTGACTCGCGCGAACCTGCAAATCATCAGTGAGGATCTCGATCGCGCGA
Organism: Mesorhizobium sp. M0491; assembly: GCF_040321265.1. Classification (NCBI taxonomy): domain Bacteria; kingdom Pseudomonadati; phylum Pseudomonadota; class Alphaproteobacteria; order Hyphomicrobiales; family Phyllobacteriaceae; genus Mesorhizobium; species Mesorhizobium sp. M0491. The sequence goes on along the minus strand of NZ_JAMYRE010000012.1, from coordinate 241,185 downwards.
CCGTCCGGCTCGCTCGGCTGGAGGCTGAGCGAACGGGCCTGGCGGAAATGCAACTGCCGGTCGGCCTGAAGGCGCGAATGAACCAGCCGGAGCTGGCTGCGCTCGTCAATGGCGAGCGCGCGCTCTTTGAAACGCGCGCTTCGGCTTTGGCTGGACAGAAGGCACAGTTGAGAAGCCAATCCCAGCAACTTGAACGTCAGATCGACGGCCTCAAAGCGCAACAGAGCGCGGTGGATGAATCGGTTGCTCTGCTGAATAAGGATTTCGCCGACGTTGATTCCCTCTATGCCAAAAAACTCGTCTCCAAGGAGAGGGTGAGCAACATCAGGCTGGATGCCACCCGGGCCAGGGGAGAATCGGGGCGCCTCGCTGCAGCAGTAGCTGAAGCGCAGGCGCGCATCAGCGAAACGGGGTTGCAGATGCTGCAACTGGATGACCAAAGGCGCACTGACGTGACGACCGAACTCCGCGAGACGGAAGCCAAGCAGACCGAACTCAACGAACGGAGGATTGTGGCCCAGGATGAATTGACCAAGACAACGATCCGCGCGCCGCAGTCCGGAACGATACAGGAATCGGCTGTCCATACCGTCGGCGGCGTTATCGCGCCTGGCGAGATGCTCATGACCATCGTACCTGATGCCGACGATCTTGTGGTGGACGCGCTGATCCCTCCGTCGCGGGTCGACGACGTCCGGCCAGGGCAGCCGGTATCGATCCGTTTTCCGGCGTTCGACGTGGGAACCACTCCGGTCTGCCAAGGGTCAGTGAAACACATCTCGGCAGATCTGATTAAAGATCCGCAACGTCAGCTTTCCTATTTCTCGGCGCGTATAAAGGTTGAAAGCAAATCGAACTGCCTGACCGAAGCGAAGGTGCTGAGGCCAGGTATGCCCGCCGAGGTTCATATCCGCACCGATGAACGCAATGTCTGGTCTTATCTGTTGAAACCCTTTGCGGATCAGATGTCCAAGGCATTTACACAGTGATGGCGAGGTGGAGGAGGGCGAGCCAATAGGATGTCGGGATTTCTGGCGGCCCGACGGCTTTTTGGGGGCGGGCGGCCGTCGAGCCTAACCGGCGGCGCGGGGATGAAGCGCCTCCGGCTGGAGGAAACATGCGCGTTATGTGCCGCTACCGCATCATTCGAATAGCGAGGCAGTTTGTCCGCTGTCGGTAGTTTTTTGCCCAATGAAATAAACGAACGCGAATGGCGGATGGCGGGCGAGCGGAACCGCAACATCACCCATCAAAGATCAGTGTTGCTGTGGTGCGAATTGCGGGGGGGGGCGGCCAATCCCGTGGGCGTCGTGCTGGCAGGAGCTGGCGCAGCCATCGAGCATCACTGGACGGTGGCCTGAGGCGAGTTTGCCAGCCGTGATCTTGCAAAGACTTTGTCTATCCCCGCCCGAAATACGCCTGGTACCACTCGACGAACCGCCCCACCCCTTCGGTCACTGTCGTCGTCGGGCGGTAGCCGATCGCCTGCTCCAGCGCCGAGGTGTCGGCGAAGGTATCGGGCACGTCGCCGGGCTGCAGCGGCAAGAGTTCGACGATGGCTTTCCGGCCCAGCGCGTTTTCCAGCGCCTCGACATAGGCGGTCAGCTTCACCGGGTTGTTGTTGCCGATGTTGAAGATGCGCCAGGGGGCGCTGCTTGTGGCCGGATCGGGACGGCTGGAGTCCCAGGCGGCATTGCCCGTGGCCGGGCTGTCGCTGGCGCGGATCACGCCTTCGGCGATGTCATCGACATAGGTGAAGTCGCGCGTGTGGTTGCCGTTGTTGAACAGCTTGACCGGCTCACCGGCCAGGATGTTCCTGGTGAACAGGAACAGCGCCATGTCCGGGCGACCCCAGGGACCATAGACGGTGAAGAAGCGAAGCCCGGTCGTCGGCAATCGGAACAGATGGCTGTAGCTGTGCGCCATCAGCTCGTTGGCGCGCTTGGTCGCGGCGTAGAACTGCAGCGGATGGTCGGCCGGACGATGCTCGGAAAACGGCATGTCGGTGTTGGCGCCGTAGACACTGGAGGTGCTGGCATAGGTCAGGTGCGCGACGGCGCTGTTGCGGCAGGCCTCCAGCATGTTGGTGTAGGCGATGATGTTGCTTTCGACATAGGCATGCGGGTTTTCCAGGCTGTAGCGAACCCCGGCCTGGGCGGCGAGATGGATCACCCGGTCGAATGCATGGTCGGCAAAGCAGGCGTCGACCACGCTCTTGTCGGCGAGATTGCCGCGGATGAAATGATAGCCGGCATTGGTCTTGCGGCTCGCCTCGTCCAGCAGCCGCAGCCTCGCCTCCTTGATCTGCGGATCGTAGTAGTCGTTGACGTTGTCGATGCCGACGACCTCGTCACCGCGCTCCAGCAGCCGCTTGGCTACGTGATACCCTATGAAGCCGGCCGCGCCGGTGACCAGAACCCTCATCAGAAGCGCCCATCCGTAACATGCCTGGGGAACAGACCCTTGATGTCGTAGATGACGCCCGGGGTCTTGGAGGACATTAGCTGATCTGGTCGCGCGGAGTTGCCCTCGCCGTGAGGTGAAGGCAAACCGGTGATAGGAGGCTCAACCAAGATCGATATTCGCACTTACAAACCTTCGGCCTCTTCGTCGTCGAGCATCTGTCACCTCAGCGCACCCTTGCCAGCGCGTGTGGGACGCCGGCTTTGTACCCAACCGAATACAGGCACGGGAGTTCCATTCCTGCACGGAATGGGGTGGGAGAGCCGCACTTCATTGCTGGCGATGCTGAATAGGCGCCATGAACCAGCTTCGCTGATACTGGCGCTCACCGGTGTGCCCTTCAGCTCCTCAAACCGGGATCCCGTTCGGGAAAAACGAGACTGGCCAATGGACGCCCGATCGTCTCGCTGCTCCAAACGTCCGCTCCTGGCTCTTGGAGCTGTAAGGGGCGCCATGTCGGCTGGATTACCGCCCCCAGACGACGGCATTCTCGTGCCGTTTGATGATGTGCTTCAGATTCTCGAAGGCGGTCGTGACGTGGCCGGCGAAGCGCTCTGCCGCCGGCGAGCGCGGTCCGCTGACCCGGCGCAGGATGCCGAGTGAGCGGCTGGGCTGCGGAATTTCATAGGGCAGCACCGTCACCCGGTTTTCCTTGCGCTGCGCGAAGACCACGGAGAATGGCAGCACCGCCAGCGCATCGGTTTCGGCAAGGAAGTTGATCACGCTCATCAGCGAGCCTCCCGAATAGCGGACGTTGAGGTCCGACATGCCGATGCTCATCAGGATCATCTGCAGGTCCGACATCAGCGGAGAGCCGGGTAGGGGGGCTACCCAGGGAAAGCTGGTCAGGTCATGCGCCCTGAGGCGGCGATTTCGCAGCAGGGGATGGTCGGGCCGGCAAGCCACGACGTTGCGTCCGGGCAGGATTTCGGTGAATTCGAAGCCGGGTCCCAGGTCGAGCACGCCGATCGGCACGATCCCGAGATCGATCTGGTTGCTCTCCAGCGCCGCGACCATCTCGGGCAGGTTCATATAGCTTTGCTGAACGGTGACCTCGGGTTCGAGCTTCTGGAATTCTCCGATCATCCGGCTGATCATCGCATCCATGAAGAAGGGCACGCCGCCGACACGGACGACGCCCTTCGTGCCTTTCATGAAGCCCTGGACCGCATCCGACGCCTTGCGCGACGCGGTGATGATCGTGCGGCCCTGCGCCGCCAACTGGAAGCCGAGCGGTGTCGCCTGCAGCGGCCGGCGACCCTTGAGGAAAAGCGGCTCGCCCACCCGCGCCTCCAGCATGGCCAGCGATCGACTGACCGCCGGCTGGGTCAGGCCCAGCATAGCGGCTCCTTCCGACACGCCGCCGGCATCCAGCACCGCGGCGAGCTGCATGAGGTGGCGCTCGTTCAGCTTCATAGCAAAACGCTATACAAGGGACGCCACATCTCATCAAGCATCGCGTCGGGCCGTGCTATCCCGCTTGGCAAGGGGAAGGGAGGCCCCGGCGGAATGCACGGCCAGCACGACCCGAAGCGAGATGAATTCCCCAAGGCGATCTCGACGCAGGCCGAGGAATTCTCACGGCGCCTGACGGCAATGGGCCAGTCCCGCCTGGCGGCGGCGGCGCAGGCAGCCGTCGACGGTTTGCACGCGCTGATCGTCGAGCTGCGACCCTCGGGCGAGGAGTTCCGTCAGGCGATCGATTTTCTGACCGAGGTTGGCCACTACGCCGATGCGCGGCGCCAGGAATGGGTGCTGTTCGCCGACGTCCTGGGCGTGTCGTCGCTGATCGAGGATCAGAACAGCCCGCGCCCTGTTGGGGCGACCCCAAACACCCTGGCCGGCCCCTTCTACCGGGCCGACGTGCCGGTGATGCCGCTCGGCGCGAACATCTCGCGCGATCACAAGGGCGAGCCGCTGGAGGTTGCGGGCCGGATCGTCGCGCTCGACGGCGATGCGATCGGCGATGCGATGGTCGAGATCTGGCAGGCCAATGCCGAGGGTCTCTACGAGAACCAGGAACCCGACAGGCAGCCGGAATTCAATTTGCGTGGACGGTTCCGCACCGATCCGCAGGGACGCTTCGTCTTCGTGACGGTGAAGCCGAAGGGCTACACGCTGCCATCGGACGGACCGGTCGGTCAATTGATGTCGGCGCTTGGCCTTGGCCTCGAGCGGCCGGCCCATATCCATTTTCGCGTCTCGGCGGAGGGCTTCGAGACGCTGACGACCCACATCTTCGACCGGTCGGACCCTGCGATCGGCCGGGATGCCATCTTCGGGGTCAAACCCGAACTCATGGCCGAGTTCCGCGCGCTGCCGCCCAACGGAGGAAAACGGAAGCACGCGCTCGACCTCAACCTCGTGCTCTGTCCACAGCGGCGGGGCGAAACCGAAACCTCTGGGAGGAGATGACCGATGGCACGTGTCAGCGGCTACCACCATTTGACGCTCTCGACCGACAGCGCTCAGGAAGATTTTGATTTCTATACCAAGGCACTGGGCCTGCATTCGGTGAAGCGCACCGTCTTGTTCGACGGCGTCATCCCTGTCTATCACCTCTATTACGGCTCGCCCAACGGCGATGCCTCGACGATCATCACCACCTTCCCGTTCCGCAAGCCAGGCGTCTATGGCCGCCGCGGGTCCAACCAGTCGCGCACCATCATGCAGTCGATTCCCAAGGGGGCCGCGGATTTCTGGGTCGACCGGTTGAACGCGCGCGGCATCGAGGCCATCAAGATCACTCGTTTTGGCGCCGACCGTGCGGCTTTCGCACATCCCTGCGGCATTCCGCACGAGCTGGTGGAAAGCGACAGGGATACGCGCGCGCCGATCACCAACGAGGCGCAGGGCATCGGCAAGGCGCACGGCATCAAGGGAATATACGGCGCCGTGGTGGCGGTGATGGACCGCACTGCGATGGACGACTTCCTGACCATCGCGTTGCCGCTGGAGAAAGAGGCTGACGACCATGAGGGACTGGTGTTCCGCGTGCCCGACGCGACCGGCGTCGCTCAGCGCGTGGAGGTCATTGTCGACCGCGACAGCCCGCAGGGCACCTGGACGCTGGCGGGCGGTACGATCCACCACCTCGCCCTCAACACCGGCGACGAAGAGAACCAGCTGAAACTGCGCGCTCATATCGAGGGTCTCGGCTTCACGGATATATCGGAGCAGAAGGACCGCAACTACTTCAAGTCCTGCTATGTCCGCTCGCCCGGCGGCGCGCTGTTCGAAATTGCCTGGACCACGCCGGAAGGCTGGGCCAAGGACGAGCCTCCGGGCCAGATCGGCAAGACGCTGGTCTTCCCGCCGTGGTTCAAAGATCGTGAGAGCGAATTGCAGGTCGGCCTGGAAGAGGCGGACTTCACGTGAGTTCAGGCAGCGGTCCGCTCCGGCTTGGGCCAAGAGGCCCGGAGGCGAAGGCGATCTGCGTCTTCGTCCACGGCCGTGGCCAATCGCCCGAAGAGATGCAGTCCCATGTGCTGTCGCGGCTTTCCGCAACCGCCGTGGCCTTTATCCTGCCGCGTGCACCACACGGCATGTGGTGGGAGGCGCGTGCCGTCGACCCGTTGACGCCGGTCGCCCGGGCGCAGCTTTCCGACGCGCTCGACCACCTTGCGGCCGCAATGGTCGCGGCGCGGGCCGAACTGCCCGGACTGCCGCTTCTTCTCGCGGGCTTCTCGCAAGGGGCGTGTCTGTCGATCGAATACCTCTGCGCGGGGCTGCCGCCGCCGGATGCTTTGGCGGCCTTCACGGGCTGCCGTGTCGGCGTTCCGGCGGACGAAAGATCCGAGGCCGCGCCGGCCGGAATGCCGATCTATCTTTCCGGCGGCGATGCCGATCCCTGGATACCAGTCTCGGCGTTTGCCGATGCCGCGCAGTCGCTGGGCCGCATTGGCGCGAGCCTGCGGGCCGATCTCTTCCCGGGACGGGGCCATGAGGTCTCGGACGCCGAGATCGTCATGCTGGGCACGATCCTCGACGACCTCGCGGCCGGGCGCGGCCCGCGCATGGAGGCGGCGCGATGATGGACAGCTTCACCTTTCCGGGCCTGACGACACGGGTGGTCTTCGGTGCCGGCACCATAGCTCGCGTCGAAGAGGAAGTCCGGCGGCTCGGCCATGACAAGGTGATGGTGCTTTCGACACCGCATCAGATGGGCGATGCGGAAAGACTGGCCGTAAGCCTTGGTGGCCTCGCCGCCGGGATCTTTGCCGGCGCGGTCATGCATACCCCTGTCGAGGTCACGGAAAAGGCCGTCGGTGCCTTCCGCGGCAGCGGCGCTTCGGCGGTCGTCAGCCTCGGCGGCGGCTCGACCACCGGGCTCGGCAAGGCCATTGCCGTGCGCACGGGCGCCGACCAGGTGGTCATTCCCACCACCTATGCCGGCTCGGAAATGACCGACATCCTCGGCGAGACGGCGGCCGGCGAGAAGACTACCCGCCGCTCGCCGGACATTCGCCCCGAGACGGTGATCTACGACGTCGATCTGACACTGAGCCTGCCGGTAAGTCTCACCGTCACCTCGGCGATGAACGCGATCGCTCATGCGATGGAGGCCTTGTATGCCCCCGATCGCAACCCGGTGATCGTGCTCATGTGCAGGGATGCCATGATTGCCTTCAAGGACGGCATTCCAAGGCTGATCCGCGACCCGCAGGATCGCGCGGCGCGGACGCAGGCGCTCTATGCGGCCTGGTGCTGCTCGACCGCGCTCGGCTATGTCTCGATGGCGCTGCATCACAAGCTGGCGCATGTCTTCGGCGGCTCGTTCGATACGCCGCATGCCGAGACCCACGCCATCCTGCTGCCGTACACGACCGCCTTCAACGAAACGGCGGTGCCTGATCTGTTGCGTCCGATCACTAGGGCATTCGGTGGTGGCTCGGCGGGCGGCGGGCTCTGGGATTTCGCACAGTCGGTCGGCTCCCCGCTGAGCCTGAAGGCGATCGGCATCGAGGAGGCCGATCTCGACCGCGCGGCGGCGATCGCGGTCAAGAATGCCTATGCGAATCCGAGGCCAATCGATCCAGGATCGATAAGGGAACTCCTTCAGGCGGCGTGGGAGGGACGCCGTCCGGGGGCTTGAGAATAAAACAAGAGGGAGGAACTACACATGATCACAAGACGTAGCCTACTGAAAGCCTCGGCGGCGACAGGCCTGGCGCTGGCCGGTTCGCGCCTGGCGACGCCGGCCATCGCGCAAGGCGCCAAGATCCGCCTGGGCTATGTTTCGCCGCAGACCGGGCCGCTTGCCGGCTTCGCGGAGAGCGATGCCTACAACATCAAGGCCTTCCTCGCTTCCGAGGCAGGCAAGAACTTCGAGGTCATCGTCAAGGACAGCCAGTCGAACCCCAATCGCGCGGCCGAGGTGGCGAAGAGCCTGATCGTCGATGACGAGATCAACCTGATGCTCGTCGGCTCGACGCCCGAGAACACCAACCCAGTGGCCACCACCTGCGAGGCGGAGGGCGTGCCGGTCATCTCGACGATGGCGCCGTGGCAGCCCTGGTTCATCGGCCAGCAGGGCAGTCCGGCCGATCCGGCCTCGTGGAAGCCTTTCAACTTCGGCTATCATTATTTCTGGGGTCTCGAAGACATCATCGCCGTCTACACCGGCATGTGGAAGCAGCTTTCCACCAACGGCAAGGTGGGCGGGCTGTTCCCCAACGATGCCGACGGCAATGCCTGGGGCGACCCGAAGAATGGGTTGAAGCCCGGCCTCGACGCCGCCGGCTTCAGCCTTGCCGATCCTGGCCGCTATCAGAACCTTTCGGACGATTTCACCGCGCAGGTCAACGCCTTCAAAGCCGCCAATGCCGAGATCGTTACCGGGGTGGTCATTCCGCCCGACTTCACCACCTTCTGGAACCAGGCCCGCCAGCAGGGCTTCAAGCCCAAGGCGGTGACGGTGGCCAAGGCGATCCTTTTCCCGCAATCGGTCGAGACGCTCGGCGACGCCGGCCACAACCTCTCGTCCGAGGTCTGGTGGTCGGCCTCGCATCCGTTCAAATCGTCGCTGACGGGCGAGAGTTCGGCCGAACTCGCTGCGGATTTCACCGCCAAGACCGGCCGTCCCTGGACCCAGCCGATCGGTTTTGTCCATTCGCTGTTCGAGGTGGCGGCCAATGTCATGGGCCGCGTGTCGGATCCAACCAATGCCGAGGCGATCGCGGCGGCGATAGCGGCCACCGACATGACGACGGTAGTGGGCAAGGTGGCCTGGAGCGGTGCGGGATTGCCACCTTTCGCCGCGAAGAACGTCTGCAAGACGCCGCTCGTTGGCGGGCAGTGGCGCAAGAAGGCCGGTGGCGGCTTCGATCTGGTGATCGTCGAAAACGCCGGCGCCTCCCAGATACCCACCGCCGGCAAGATGGAAGCCCTGGCCTGACGCTGCCGAGGGCGGCTGATACCGCCGCCCTCGTTCGGCGCGACCCAAGGATGACAGTGATGATACTCAGGCTGGAAAACGTTTCGAAGTCCTTCGGCGCCTTGAAGGTTGCGGATTCCGTGACCGTCAGCGTGCCGCGCGGCGAAGCGCTGGGCATTATCGGCCCGAACGGCGCCGGAAAATCGACGCTCTTCAACCTGATCACCGGCAACTTGTTTGCAAATGAGGGTCGCATCGAATTGCTCGGCCGCGACGTGACCCGTGCTCCGGCGATGGAGCGGGTGCGCATGGGCGTTGGCCGCAGCTTCCAGATTCCGCAGCCTTTCGAGGGGCTGACCGTGTTCGAAAATCTCTTGACCGCTGCCGCCTTCGGCCGCGGCGCACGCGAGGCCGAGATGGTCGACGATTGCGCTGGTATCCTCGAGGAGACGGAGCTTCTCAGGAAGGCCAATTTCGTGGCCGGCTCGCTGAGCCTTCTCGACCGCAAGCGCCTCGAACTCGCCCGCGCCCTGGCGACAGGCCCTGAGCTTCTGCTCCTGGACGAGATCGCCGGCGGTCTGACGGAGGGCGAATGCAAGGCCCTGGTCGCGACGATCAAGGCGATCCACGCCAGGGGCACGACAATCATCTGGATCGAGCATGTGCTGCACGCCCTGAATTCGGTGGTCGAGCGGCTTCTCGTGCTGGATTTTGGGCGTGTGATCGGGATCGGTGCGCCTGATGAGATCATGGCCTCGAAGGCGGTTCGCGAAATCTATCTGGGGCTCGAGGTCTGATGCTGGAAACGCGCGGCCTCACCGCGAATTACGGCCAGTTCCGGGCGCTGTTCGGTGTGGATATCAGCGTGGCCGCGGGCGAATGCGTGGCGATCATCGGCGCCAATGGCGCCGGAAAATCCACGCTGATGCGCTCGATCACGGGCGTGATCGGCAACGAGCCCGGCATGGTGCTGCACAGGGGCGAGCCGATTGGCGCGCTGTCTTCGGCCGAGATCATGAAGCGCGGCATTGCCATGGTGCCGGAGGGGCGCCGACTGTTCCCTTCGCTGACCGTCGAGGAAAACCTGCTGGTCGGCGGGCAAGCGCGCAAGGTGCCGGGGCCGTGGAACCTCGACGCCGTCTATGACCTTTTCCCGATCCTGCGCGAGCGGCGCAAGAGCCCCAGCACCGCGCTCTCGGGCGGCCAGCAGCAGATGGTGGCGATCGGCCGGGCGCTGATGTCGAACCCCCAATTGCTGCTCTGCGAAGAGATCAGCCTCGGCCTCGCGCCGGTCGTCATCCGCGATATCTACGCAGCCCTTCCCAGGATCCGCGAAGGCGGCGCCGCGATCGTGCTGGTGGAGCAGGATATCGGCAAGGCGCTGGCGGTGGCCGATCGCGTCTACTGCATGATGGAGGGTCGCGTCACGCTGGCCGCCAGGGCGGCTGAGGTCACGCGCGAAGACATCCATTCCGCCTATTTCGGAGTGGCGGCATGACGCGGCAACCGAGGCTCTGTCATCTGCTCGCGCAGCGCTCTTATGGCCTGATCGAGGTGGCGCGGCGATGATCTGGCTGGACACCCTCGTGCAAGGGATTCTGCTGGGCGGGCTCTATGCCTTGTTCGCAGCGGGATTGAGCCTCGTCTTCGGTATCATGCGGCTGGTGAACCTCGCCCATGGCGACCTCATCATTCTTGCCGCCTACCTGGTTTTGATGGGCGTCACGCTGCTCGGCCTGTCGCCCTGGATTGCCGCTCTGGTCGCCATGCCGGTGATGTTCGCGCTCGGCTGGCTGCTGCAGACCGCCGTTCTGAACCGCGTGCTGGGCAAGGACATCCTGCCGCCGCTTTTGGTCACCTTCGGCCTGTCGGTCGCCCTGCAGAACGGCCTGCTCGAGGCCTTCTCCGCCGACAGCCGCCGCATCCCGGTGGGCGCGTTGGAAGGGGCATCGCTCGATCTCGGGCTGGTCACGGTGGGGATCATGCCGCTGATGACCTTTGCCTCGGCGATCGTGATGATCATTGCGCTCAACGCGCTCTTCTACCACACCGCCCTCGGCCGTGCCTTCCGCGCCACCTCGGACGACGTCGTGACGGCGGGGCTGATGGGGATAGAGCCGAAGCGGATCTTCGCGATCGCCACCGGGATCGCCATGGTCGTCGTGACGCTGGCGGCACTCTATCTCGGCATGCGGGCGAACTTCGATCCTTCGATCGGACCGGCGCGGCTGATCTATGCCTTCGAGGCGGTGATCATCGGCGGCCTCGGCAGCCTGTGGGGGACGCTCGCGGGCGGGATCATCATCGGCGTGGCGCAGACGTTTGGCGCCGCGCTGAATCCGGAATGGCAGATCCTGGCCGGCCACATCGCCTTCCTGGCCGTGATGCTGCTCAAGCCGCGCGGGCTTTTTCCGCGCGCAGTGGATTGAGGGCGGCATGTATCGACTGACAACCCGCACCCGCGCCGGAACCGTGACCGCGATCATCGTGCCGATCTTCATCGTCGCCGCGCTCGCGCTGCCTGCCGTGGCCTCGCGTGGCGTCATACAGGATCTCTTCTTCATCCTCACCATGCTGACGCTGGCGCAGATATGGAACCTGCTGGCGGGCTATGGCGGCCTGGTGTCGGTGGGCCAGCAGGCTTTCGTTGGCATCGGCGCCTATGCGATGTTCGCCGGCGTGATCCTGCTCGGCTGGAATCCGGTCCTGGCGATCCCGCTGGGCGGCCTTGCCGCTCTGGTGCTGGCGGTTCCGACGGCCTTCTTCGCGTTCCGTTTGCAGGGCGCCTATTTCGCCATCGGCACCTGGGTGATCGCCGAAGTGACGCGACTGCTGGTCGCGCAGTGGAAGGCGCTCGGTGGCGGCACCGGCACCTCGCTGCCGCGCGAGGCGACGAGCAGTATCCTGGGCACCGATGCGGTCCGGGCGCTGTTCGGGGTCCGCGAGGCCGCGGCACGCGATGTTATGGCCTACTGGCTGGCTTTGGCGCTGCTCGTGGCCGTGACGGGAGGCATTTATTGGCTGCTGCGCAGTCGCCTCGGGCTGGCGCTGGCGGCCGTGCGCGACAATGTCGACGCGGCGCAATCGGTGGGCGTCGATACCGGCCGGCTCAGATGGGCGGTCTTTCTGATCGCCGCGGCCGCCACCGGGCTGACCGGCGCGCTGATCTTCCTGCAGACGGCCCGCATCTCGCCGAGCGCGGCCTTTGCCGTCACCGACTGGACCGCCAACGTCATCTTCATTGTCGTCATCGGCGGCATCGGCACCATCGAGGGGCCGATCCTCGGCGTGCTGGTCTTCTTTGCGCTGCGTTCGGCGCTGGCCGACTACGGCAGCTGGTACTTGATGACGCTCGGCCTCATCGCCGTCGTCGTGATGCTTTTTGCACCAAAGGGGCTGTGGGGCCTGATCGCGTCCCGCAATGGCCTGCACCTGTTTCCGGTTCGCCGCAGGCTGACCGGTCCGAAGATCGAGGGAGGAATTTGATGGCGGATATCGAAACCGACGTGCTGATCATCGGCACGGGCCCAGCCGGCTCGGCCACGGCGGCACTTCTGTCCAGCTACGGCGTGGCCAACATGATCGTCAATCGCTACCGCTGGTTGTCGAACACGCCGCGTGCCCACATCACCAACCAGCGCACCATGGAAGTGCTGCGCGACCTCGGTCCGGATGTCGAGGCGGAGGCCATGATGCACGCCTCGCCGCAGGAGCTGATGGGCGAGAACGTGTTCTGCGAAAGCCTGGCCGGCGAGGAGATCGGCCGCATGAAGAGCTGGGGCATCCACCCGCTCTCGAAGGCCGAACATCTCCTGTCGTCTCCCTGCTTCATGAACGATCTGCCGCAGACCTTCATGGAGCCGATCCTGTTCAAGTCGGCCTGCGCCCGCGGGACGCAGGCACGCATGAGCACGGAATATGTCAGCCATGTCCAGGATGCGGACGGCGTGACGACGACCTGCCACGATCGGCTGTCGGGCAAGGATTTCACCGTGCGGTCGAAGTTCCTCGTCGGTGCCGACGGCGGCAACTCGCTGGTGGCCGAGCATCTGGGCCTGCCGCTCGAAGGCAAGATGGGCGTCGGCGGCTCGATGAACATCCTGTTCAGGGCCGATCTCTCGAAGTATGTCGCCCACCGGCCAAGCGTCCTCTACTGGGTCATGCAGCCCGGCGCCGACGTCGGCGGCATCGGCATGGGCCTCGTTCGCATGGTGCGGCCCTGGACCGAGTGGCTGATCGTCTGGGGCTACGACATCAACCAGCCGCCGCCGGACGTGACGCCGGAACTGGCCACCAGCGTCGCGCGTCAACTGGTCGGAGATCCCGCGCTCGAGATCGAGCTCCTGGGCGCGAACACCTGGACCGTGAACAACTGCTTCGCCACGCACATGCAGAAGGGGCGGGTGTTTATCATGGGCGATGCCGCGCACCGGCATCCGCCCTCGAACGGGCTCGGCTCGAACACATCGATCCAGGACGGGTTCAACCTCGCCTGGAAGCTTGCCAAGGTCATCAAGGGGCAGGCGGGGGTCGGGCTTCTGGACAGCTTCTCGGCCGAGCGCGCACCGATCGCGCGCCAGATCGTGACACGGGCGAACCAGTCCATCGCCGAATTCGGACCGATCTTCGAGGCGCTCGGCATGGACGGCGGCGTGGATCACGACAAGATCCAGAGGAACATGGAGGCTCGCGCCGATGCGACGCCCGTCGCCGAAGCGCAGCGCGAGGCGCTCCGCAAGGCCATCGCCTTCAAGAAGTACGAGTTCGACGCCCATGGCGTCGAGATGAACCAGCGCTATGCCTCGGGCGCGGTGGTGACCGACGGCCAGCGCGAGCCGGCCTTCGAGAAGGATCGCGAGCTGCACTATGCGCCGACAACCTGGCCGGGCGCGCGCTTGCCGCATGTCTGGGTCTTCGAGCGCTCGGGCAGGAAGGTCTCGACGCTCGATCTTTGCGGGCATGGCGAGTTCACGCTGTTGACCGGCATTGGCGGAGAGGCGTGGGTCGCCGCGGCGGAGACGGTGGGCGCGGAGCTCGGTCTGCCGATCCGCAGCCATGTGATCGGCCCACGCCGCGCGATCGAGGATCATACCGGCGACTGGGCCGGCGCACGGGAGATCCGCGACACCGGCTGCCTGATCGTTCGTCCCGACCACCACGTCGCCTGGCGCAGCGAAACGCTGGCGGCCGATCCGGCGGCCGAACTACGCCGGGTCTTCAAATCCGTTCTGGCGCGCTGAGGAGGATCCCATGATCGACGAACACGAATCCGGCTATTTCACCGAAGCGAACTCGGCCGAGGTCGTCGTGGCGCGGAACCGGAACGCTGGGGATGAGCGGCTCAAAGAGGTGACGGAGGTCATCACCCGCAAGCTGCACGAGGCGGTGAAGGAGATCGAGCCGACACAGGAGGAATGGTTCGGCGCGATCATGTTCCTGACGCAGACGGGCCAGATCTGCAACGAGTGGCGGCAGGAATACATCCTGTTGTCGGATGTTCTCGGTATCTCGATGCTGGTCGATGCGATCAACAACCGCAAGCCGTCGGGCGCCTCGGAATCGACGGTGCTGGGACCCTTCCACGTCGCCGACGCCCCCGAACTGCCGATGGGCTCCAACATCTGCCTCGACCAGAAGGGCGAGCCCATGTTCGTGCATGGCCGCATCCTCGATACCGAGGGCAACCCGATCGCAGGCGCCAAGATCGACGTCTGGCAGGCCAATGACGAGGGCTTCTACGACGTGCAGCAGAAGGGCATCCAGCCCGACTTCAACCTGCGCGGCGTCTTTCGCACCGGCGCCGACGGACGTTACTGGTTCCGCGGCGTGAAGCCCAAATACTATCCGATCCCGGATGATGGTCCGGTCGGCAAGCTGCTGGGCGCGCTGGGGCGTCACCCCAATCGTCCGGCGCATCTCCACTACATCGTCGAGGCCGAGGGCTTCGAAGCGCTGACCACGCACATCTTCGACCCGGACGACCCGTACATCGATTCAGATGCCGTCTTCGGCGTGAAGAAGAGCCTGCTCGCCGAATTCCGCAAGGTCGAGAACGCCGAAGCTGCCGCCAGGGTCGAGGTTGCGGCCCCGTTCTACGACGTGGAGTTCGATTTCGTGCTGTCGCACAAAGGAGGAAACTGATGGCCGCACTTGAGGAGATGTTCGATGTCAGAGGCAAGTCGGTGATCGTCACCGGCGGCGCCAGCGGCATCGGGCAGGCCTATGCCGAGATCATGGCCGAGCACGGGGCGAAGGTCTGCATCTTCGACCTGAACCCTGCCGGGCTTGACACGACCGTGGCCGCGATCAGGGCGGTGGGTGGCGATGTCTGGGGCCAGGTTGTCGACGTCGGCGACCGTGCGGCCATGGCCGCAGCCTTCGACAAGGTCGCCGGGAAGGCGGGCTCGATCGATGTCGTATTCGCCAATGCCGGGATCGATGCCGGGCCGGGCTTCAACACCCAGACGGGCGAAAGGAACCCCGAGGGCGCCATCGAGAACCTGCCCGACGAGCACTGGGACAAGGTGATCGAGATCAACCTGACCTCGGTCTACACCACGATCAAACATGCCGTCCGGCACATGAAGCCGAATGGCGGCGGCCAGATCATCGTCACGTCGTCCATTGCATCGCTGATCAACGAGAGCATCGTGGGCACGCCCTACATGCCCGCCAAGGCCGCGGTGAACCATCTCGTTCGCCACATGGCGATGGAGCTTGGCGCCTACAACATCCGCATCAATGCCATCCTGCCCGGACCGTTCATCACCAACATCGCCGGCGGTCGGCTGCGCAACCCGGCGGACCGCGAGGCCTTCGAGGCCCAGTCGCTGCTCGGTCGGATCGGCGACCCCGAAGAGATCAAGGGCCTGGCGCTTTATCTGGCGTCGCCTGCCGCTTCCTACGTGACGGGCTCGCTGATCGTCATCGATGGCGGCTCGCTGCTGCGGATGACCTGAACACGCTTTGAACTGAGACCGGTCCCGTGGGCCGGAGAAACTTAACCCAGGGAGGAACCGACGATGAGCTACTACAACAGACTGGTGAAATCGGGCTTGCGGCCCAGCCGCCGAAGTGTCCTGAAGGGGATTGGAGCCGGCGTTGCCGCCAGCACGCTGGGCATGCCGGCCTATGTGCGCGCCGCGACCGCCGGGAAGATCAAGCTGGGCTACCTCAGCCCGACGACCGGACCGCTCGCCCTTTTTGGTGAAACGGATGACTACACCTTGCAGCAGATACGCGCCCTGCTCGGCGGCCAGCTGCAATGCGCCGACGGCAATACTTACGAAATCGAGATCCTCGACCGCGACAGCCAGTCCAATCCGAACAAGGCATCGGAAATCGCCGGCAATCTGATCCTGAACGACGAGGTTCATCTGCTCGTGCCGGCCTCGACCACCGACACGATCCTGCCCGCGGCCGAGCAGGCCGAACTTTATGAAACGCCCTGCATTTCCTCGGGCGCTCCCTGGCAAGCGGTGATCATGCCGCGCGGCGGCGGCAAGCAGACCTTCGACTGGACCTATCATTTCTTCTGGGGCCTCGACGAGGCGTTGAACACCTTCGTCGGGCTCTGGAACCATTTGGAGACCAACAAGAAGGTCGGGATGCTGTTCCCGCAGAACATCGACGGCGAGACCTGGGGCAACGACGAATATGGCTTGCCAGCGCCGACCCGCAAGGCCGGCTACGAGGTCGTGGTGCCCGGCTATTTCCAGCCCCGCACCAATGATTTTTCCGCACAGATCGCCGAGTTCAAGAAGCAGGGCTGCGAGATCATCGGCGGCATCACCTATCCCGACGATCTGAAGACCTTCGTCACCCAGTGCAACCAGCAGGGCTTCAAGCCGAAGGCGGTCACGGTGGCGGCGGCGCTCCTGTTCCCGGGCGGTGTCGAGGCGATGGGGCCGCTTGGCAACGGCATGTCCTCGGAGGTCTGGTGGACCCCGGCCTTCCCGTTCAAGTCGTCGCTGACCGGGCAGATCAGCAGCGACATCGCCAGCCAATGGGAAGCCGATACGAAGCGCCAGTGGACGCAGCCGCTTGGCTATTCGCACGCGCTGCTGGAGGTCGCGCTCGACATCCTGAAGCGCTCTTCCAATCCGCTCGACCGTGCGGCCAATCGTGACGCTCTGGTCGCTACCGATCTGCAGACGCTGGTCGGTCATATCAAGTTCGACGGCTCGCCCCACAAGAACATCTGCAAGACGCCGATCTTCGGCGGCCAGTGGGTGAAGGGTGAGAAATGGCCTTATGACCTGAAGATCGTCGACAACACGGTCAATCAGCTCTTCGCGCCGCAGCAGGCTATCCAGCCGATCGCCTGGTGACATGAGCGGGAACGCGGGCACAGTTATGGGTAGGGAAATCCTGCTGAAAGCGCACGGCGTGTCGAAGTCCTTCGGCGCTGTCCGCGTCCTGCATGACGTGAGTTTCGACGTGCATAGGGGCGAGGTCCTGGGCATCCTAGGCCCGAATGGGGCGGGCAAAACGACGCTGTTCAACATGATCAGCGGCGATTTGAAGACGTCCGGCGGCGAGATCCAGCTCGGCGACACCGCGCTTCGCGGCGAGCCGCCCTTCCGGCGTTGCCAGATGGGGATCGGGCGGACCTATCAGATCCCGCGTCCCTATTCCGGCATGACCACCTTCGAAAACCTGGTGGCGGCCGCCTCTTTGGGGGGCGGCCGGTCCGAGAAGCAGAGCTATGCTTTCTGCGCCCAGGTCCTGCGCGATTGCGAGCTCTCCGACAAGGCCAATGTCTCGGCCGGCGCTCTCACTCTGCTCGATCGCAAGCGGCTGGAGTTGGCGCGCGCGCTGGCGTCGGATCCGAAGCTGCTGCTGCTGGACGAGATCGCGGGTGGGCTGACCGACGATGAATCGAAGGCGCTGGTAGCGCTGGTGCGCCGCATCCGCGACCGTGGCATCACCATCGTGTGGATCGAGCATGTGTTGCACGCGCTGCTGGCGGTGGCCGACCGGTTGTTGGTGCTGAACTTCGGCGAGAAGATCGCTGAAGGCGTGCCCGCCGAAGTGATTGCGCTGCCCGAGGTCCAACGCGTCTACATGGGGATCGAGGCATGACGGCCGTTCTTTCCACCCACGGGCTGTTGGCCCGCTATGGCGATTTCCAGGCGCTCTACGGCGTCGACATCGAGCTGCACCAGGGTGAGGCCGTGGCCTTGATCGGCGCCAACGGGGCAGGAAAATCTACACTCCTGCGTTCGATCATGGGCCTGCTCCCGGTCCGGCGCGAGATGGTGCTGCTGCAAGGGGAGGCCGTTGGCGGCACCACCACCGACCGCATGGTGCAGAAGGGTGTCGCCATCGTGCCGGAGGGCCGCCGGCTCTTCACCGGCATGTCGGTCGAGGACAATCTGCGCGTCGCCATCGACCAGGCCGCGCGCATAGGCGCCAAGGGCGGATGGACGCTGCCGCGGTTGCATCAGCTGTTCCCGATCCTCAAGGAGAAGGCCCGCACGCAGGTCCAGAGCCTCTCGGGCGGGCAGCAACAGATGGTGGCGATCGGCCGCGCGCTGCTCTGCCAGCCGCGCGTGCTGCTCTGCGACGAGATCAGCCTTGGTCTTGCGCCGAAGGTGATCCGCGAGATCTATGCCGCCTTGCCCGAAATCCGCGCCACCGGAACGGCGATGATTGTGGTCGAACAGGATGTCGGCCTCGCCCGAACCGCCACGGACCGCCTCTACTGCATGCTGGAGGGGCGCGTGACCCTGACCGGCAGGTCCGCCGAGATCACGCGCGAGCAGATCGGCAAAGCCTATTTTGGAGCAGGCCATGGAGTGGTTTGACGCCTTGGTGCAGGGGGTCCTGCTGGGCGGCATGTATGCCCAGTATGCGCTCGGCATGGCGCTCATGTTCGGCGTCATGCGGATCGTCAACATCAGCCATGGCGATCTTGTGATCCTTTTGTCGCTGATCGGCATCTCGATCGCCACGGCCTGGGGTCTGGGGCCGCTGCCTGTGCTGATCGTACTGGTGCCGCTCGCGGTGCTGATGGGCTGGGTGCTGCAGAAGGCCGTGCTGAACCGGGTGGTAGGGAGCGATCCGCTGCCCTCGCTGATCGCGACCTTCGGACTGTCGATCGCGCTGCAGAACCTGATGCTGCAGATATGGTCCGCGAACAGCCGATCGTTGCCCGGCCATGGAATCGAGAGTCAATCCATCGAGATCGGCGGTATCTATGTCGGCCTCCTGCCGCTGATCGTGCTGGCCGTCGCCACGGGGTTGACAGGAGGCCTCGACCTGACGCTGAAGCGCACGCGCTTCGGCCGGGCGCTCCGCGCCGCGTCGGCGGATGTCGAGGCAGCGGCAATGACCGGCATCAATCCGCGCGCTGTCTATGCGATGGCGACAGCGGCAGCGGTCGGCATCCTCGGTTTTGCAGCCGTCTTCCAGGCGTTGCGGTCGACCGTCGCGCCGGCCGACGGACCTGCCCAACTGATCTACGCCTTCGAAGCGGTGATCATCGGCGGCATGGGGACGGTATGGGGCGCCTTCGCCGGCTCGATGGTCCTCGGCATCTCGCAGGCCGTCGGCTTCCGCATCGATCCGGGCTTCGGCGTGCTCGCCGGACACATCGTCTTCCTGATCGTGCTGGCGACCCGCCCGCAGGGCCTGTTTGGAAAGGCATTGTCATGAGTGCGATCCCCTATGTGGCAACCGAGGTGCCTGAGGTCCTGGTCCAGCGCCAGACCCGGTCCGGTCGCATCGCGATGACGCTGGCTGTGCTGGCGCTGATCGGTGTCGCCGCCATGCCGTGGTGGGCCTCGACCGGCACGATCCGGTCGATTCTGGTGCTGTGCTGCTACATCGCCGTCGCGCAGATGTGGAACCTGCTAGCCGGCTATGCCGGCCTCGTCTCGGTGGGCCAGCACGCCTTCATGGGTGCTGCCGGCTATGCGCTTTTCGTGCTGGCGCAGACTTACGGCATCAATCCGTTTGTGGCGGTCTTCCTTTCGCTGCTGGCGCCGGCCGCGCTGGCCGTGCCGATCTACCTGCTGCTGCATCGCCTGGATGGCCCCTATTTTTCGATCGGCACATGGGTGGTGGCCGAGGTATTCCGGCTGGCCGCCTCGAATCTCCCGCTCGTCAATTCCGGCGCGGGGATGTCGCTTCGCGTGATGAAGGACTATTCGGCCTTCGAGCGGAATGTCGCCATGTCGCTGCTCTGCGCGGGGATGCTGCTCGTCACGCTGGGCGGCAGCTATTGGCTGCTTCGCTCGCGCTTCGGCCTTGCGCTGATCGCCATGCGCGACAATCCGGTCGCGGCCGCGAGCCAGGGCGTGAATGTCGTCAAGCTGCGCTTCCTGATCTACGTCGCGTCGGCGGTCGGCTGCGGCCTTGCGGGCGCCATCTATTTCATGGCGCAACTGCGCATCACCCCGGGTTCGGCCTTTGATCCGATGTGGGCGAACGTCGCGATCTTCATCGTCATGGTCGGCGGGATAGGGTCCATCGAGGGCGTTCTGATCGGATCCCTGATTTTCTTCATCGCGGACCGCTGGTTCGGTGAATACGGCGCGAGCTATTTCGTCGTCCTCGGCCTGATGACGCTGCTGGTGGCGCTCTACGCCCGCACCGGCATCTGGGGCCTGATCTCGAAACGGTGGGATGCGCCATGGTTCCCGATCCGACGCAGGCTCGTCGATCCGAACCGCTGAGAGGGAGGGTTTTTATGAAAGCAGCCATCTTCGATACGGTCGGCAGTCCGCTGCGGATCGGCACGGTGCCGGATCCGACGCCGGCGCCGGATGAGGTCGTCTTGCGCATCGCAGCCTGCGGCATCTGCGGCAGCGACCTGCATATCACCGAGGATCCGGTGCCTTTCGGCATCGGTGGAGGTTTCGTTCTTGGCCATGAATTCGCCGGCGACATCATCGCGCTGGGATCACGGGTGGCGAGCCTTCGGATCGGTGAGCGTGTGGCCGTCGTGCCGATGCACGGCTGCGGGCACTGCCAGGCCTGCAGGCGCGGCGATCCAGGCCGCTGTCCCGACATGGTGCTGATTGGTGGCGGCTATGCGCAATACGCGGCCGTCGCCGCGCGCCAGTGCCATGTCTTGCCCGACGACGTTGCGCTGGAGGATGGCGCGCTGGCCGAACCGCTCTCGGTCGCGTTGCACTGCATCGTCCGCTCGGGCATGAAGCCCGGAGACCGGGTCGCCATCCTTGGCGCCGGACCGATCGGCCTGCTCGTCGCTTTCTGGGCGCGGCGGCTGGGAGCGTCTTGTGTGGTCGTGGCCGATATTCACAGCCATCAGCGTGACCGTGCGCTCGCACTGGGCGCAACCGGTTTCGCGCTGTCCGGAAACAAGCTGGCGGATAGCCTTGCCGATCTCTGCGGAGGAGCCCCCGATATCGTCTTCGAATGCGTCGGCAAGCGCGGCCTTATCGACGCGGCGGTCAAGGCGGTTCGGCCGCAGGGCACGGTGGTCGGTGTCGGCTTGTGTATCGGCGGCGACGAATGGGATCCATTCGTCGCGCTGACGAAGGAAGTGAACCTGCTCTTCTCGGTCTTCTTCCATCAGCGCAACGAATTCGGCGTCGCCCTCGATGCGCTGCGCGGCGGACCTTTCGCACCGCAGGCGCTGATCACCGATCGGATCGACCTCTCGCCGGTTCCGCAGATATTCGAGAGCCTTCGCCGCCGCACAACGCAATGCAAAGTGCTGATCCAGCCGGACCTTGTTTGAGGAGGAATAAAATGGCCGTTCAATTCGAAACGCTCAAATACGATGTCGCTGGCACCAAAACGGTGGTGAAGGCCATTGGTGAGGGAAAGCCCGTGCTGTTCCTGCACGGCGCCTCGACGCTTGAAGGTTTCGACTTCGCCGAAGGCCTCGCCGACCGTTTCCGCGTGCTTTGCGCGAGCCATCCGGGCTTCGGCTTTTCGGGCGCTGCGCCGCATGTGACCGGGATGTCCGACATGGTTCTGCACTACCTGAACCTGCTCGATGTTCTGAACCTGCCGGAGAAGCCTCATCTCATCGGCTTTTCCATGGGCGGCTGGATAGCGACGGAGCTCGCCGGCCTTGCGCGCGAGCGTTTCGACAAGGTGGTGCTGATCGCGCCGGCAGGGCTCAACGACCCCGCGCATCCGGCCACCGATCTGGGCGCGGTCGCGCCGCAGGAGCTGCCGGCCTATCTGGCGCATGACGTCTCGGTGGCGCTGCGCTATTTCCCGGACGGCTCGGATCCCGCCTTTGCGGAGGCCTTCGGCGCCGATCGCGCCCGCGAAGGAGAGACGCTCGGCCGGTTGCTGGCGCCGTTCGGCATGGGCCATCCGAACCTGCGGCGCTTCCTGGCGCGCATCGCCAATCCGACGCTGGTCGTCTGGGGCACCAGGGACCGTCTGCTGCCAGCTGGCCAGGCGCCGCTCTTCGTCGAAGCCCTGCCCGACGCACGCCTGATCCTGGTCGAGGATGCCGGCCATTTCGTCATGCAGGAGAAACCCGAAACACTCAGGAAGATCGGCGATTTCCTCGCCGGCTGACCGCATTTGAAAAGGAGGAGAAGACAATGAACAAACCCATCAAGCACGGCTCGTGGGGGACGACCACCGACTATCGCGACTTGCTCAGCAAGATCGCGGAGATCGGGCCGGCCCTGGAAGCCAACGCCACCACCGATGAGGAGAATGGCGAACTGACTGCGGCCACGTTCGAGCTGCTGAAGCCGCTGCGCATGTCGCATATCTTCGCCGCGGAGAGCCTCGGCGGTGCGCAGCTGCGACCCACCCAGGGTCTCGAACTGCTGGCGGCGATCACCTGGCACTCCGGGGCGGCCGGCTGGGTTTCAATGGTGCATTGCTGCATCGGTGCGATGTCGGCGGCCTTTCTGCCGGATAGCGCGGTCGAGCGGCTGTTCGCACCGGGCACCGACAACCGTTTCTCGGGGCAGGGCGCGCCGCTCGGCATGCTGAAGAAGGTCGACGGTGGTTACCGGCTGAACGGCAAGTGGAGCTATGGCAGCGGCTTCAGCCACGCCACCTATAGCCACAGTGCCGCCTTCGTCGACGACGGCACCGGCAAGCCCGCCAAGGACGACAAGGGCAATTTGATTATCATGTGCGCCCATGCCCCGATCTCCCAGCACAAGCAGGTCGGCAATTGGGACGTTCTGGGCCTCGGCGGTACCGGCAGCATCGACTATGCGGCCGAGGATGTCTTCATCGCCGACGATCTCGTCTTCCCGATCCTGACCGCACCACCGCTGCGCCAGAAGGAGTTCTTCAGTCTCGGGGTCGTTGGCCTCGCCGCCATCGGTCATACCGGCTGGGCGCTCGGCACCGGGCGGCGGATGCTGGACGAGATCGCCAAGTTCGCCCGCTCGAAGTCAGGCCGGGCCGGACTGATCGGCGAAAGCGAGAAGTTCTGGCACGACTATGGCCGCGCCGAAGCCCGCTATCGCGCTGCCCGCGCCTTTGTCTTCGAAGTCTGGCGCGACATCGAGGCGACGGTCGAAGCCGGCAACAGCGTATCGACGCGGCAGATCAGCCTTGTCCATCTGGCCAAATCCGAGATTCACGAGGTTGGCGTGGATATCTGCAACTTCGCCTACCGCGCCGGCGGCGGCGCGTCGCTGCGCGCCGGCGTGATCCAGCGCACCTTCCGCGAGATGATGGTGGCGGCCAACCATTTCACGATCGCGCCGTCGATCGTCACCTCGGCCGGTCGCGACATCGGCGGCCTGTGGAGCGATCGCACCTGGCAGTTCTACGACCTGATCGAGAAGAAGTAGCCCGCAAGGGCCGGACGGCGGACGCCGTCCGGCCCTTATTCACGCTGCAGAAGAGAGACGTCGATGAGCTTCCCGCATCCGATGACCAACGCCTTCCGCGAAGCCTTTCGCCACCATCCGGCCGGTGTTGCCGTGATCACGGCCGATCCCGGCGACAGGCCGGTGGCGATGACCGTATCCTCGCTGATCTCGGTAAGTGCTGCGCCGCCGGTCGTCGCTTTCTCGCTCTCCATGAAATCGACTTCGTCCGAGCCCTTGCTACGGGCCGAGACCATGGTGATCCACCTGCTGCGCTTCACTGATATCGACCTGGCGCAGCTCTGCGCGTCGAGCGGCGCGGAACGTTTCCCGCCGGGAGGCGCCTGGGCGCGGCTGCCTACGGGCGAACCCCGCTATACCGGCGTTTCGACCTGGTTCCGCGCCCGTCGGCTCGGCATCCTGCCGATCGAGGGCGCGACGCTGGTCGCGGCCGAACTCCTTGACGGCGAGGTGCAGCCGGACGAGGTCCCCCCGGAGGCGCATTCGCTTGTTTATCTCGACCGTCGCTGGCATCGCCTGCACAAGGAACTGGACGGGGTGGCTGAGCTTCTTGAGTCGTCGCGTTTTCTTTGAACGGCGCCGAAGCGCGGGTTGTCCGGTCGTTGCGCACGGAACTTGCAAAGCCAGTCGAAGCGCGTTCGGCGTCAGTCGTACCGCGCTCCCTGGCTCGCCGCGCAGGGTTGAGGGTCATCCGGCCAGTTGGGCATTGGCCGGAACTTCGTCCCGCATCGGATGCGGTACGAGTGGATGGCAATTTTTGTCGCAGATGACGTCAGACTTTTCCGCAAAAATATCTCACATGTTGACGTTAACTTAACATGCTATTATGGTCTGTTTACCGCGTCGGATGCGTCGCTTTTGTATCACCGTTGCTCGTTGATTGTCGTCATGTCTGTCATCCCTATCCCAACCTGCAGGTTAGCCTTGCAGCGCCCTTCACCAGTTGCTGAAAGCGGCGGCGCCCATGCCCAGTTTGCTCGGAATCGATAACGGTCTCACGGTCACCAAGGCAGTGATCTTCGATGCCGATGGCACGCAGTTGTCGGTGGCGCGTCGGCGCGTTCCGCAGTCGATGCCCCATGCGCGCTGGGTGGAGCGCGACATGGCAAGGCTATGGCAAGCCACCGCCGATGCCATCCGCGAAGCGATCGCATTGTGCGGCCGGCCCGCCAACGATATCAAGGCGGTGGCGGCGACCGCACACGGCGATGGTCTCTATTTGCTCGACAAGGATCGCCGGCCGCTAGGCCCCGGTATCCTGTCGCTTGACAGCCGCGCCGGCGAGATTGTCGAACAATGGTCGGCGGACGGGGTCTTCCAAAATGCGTTGGCGCGCACCGGACAGGCGCCGCACGTTTCGGCTCCGTCGGCGCTGCTGGCCTGGATCAGGAAGAACCAACCCGACCGCTATGGCCGCATCGGGCATATACTGGCCTGCAAGGACTGGCTGCGCTTTTGCCTGACCGGCACGATCGGCACCGACCGTACCGAGGCAAGCACCTCATTCACGGATTTCCGCACGCAGGATTACGCGCTGGAAGCGATGCGCATCTTCGAACTGGACGATCTTTTCGACGCGCTGCCGCCGATGGCGCATTCGGCCGAGATCGCCGGCCACGTTACCGCCGAGGCCGCCGACATGACCGGCCTTGCCAAGGGGACACCGGTCGCGAGCGGCCTGCATGACGTAACTGGCTCCGCACTTGGCATGGGCGGCCATGAGGAGGGCGTGCTCGCCATTGTTGCCGGGACCTATTCCATCAACGAAGTAGTCTCTTCGCAACCGCGCGTCGATCCGCGTTGGCTCTGTCGCAACGCCATCGACGCCGGCCGCTGGAACAACATGGCGATATCGCCGGCCTCGACCGCGAACTACGATTGGTTTCTCGACACGTTCTGCCGCTCGGAACAGGAGAGGGCATCGGTCGGTGGTGGCTCGATCCACGAGTTTCTGGCAGGCGAGATCGACGCGGCGCTGAAAAAGCGGTCGACCATCCTGTTTCATCCCTATCTGTTCGGCTCCCCCTTTGGCGATGTCGCCAGCGCCAGCTTTGTCGGCCTTCACGGCTGGCACGATCGCGGCGATATGCTCAAGGCGGTTCTAGAGGGCATTGCCTTCAATCATCGCACCCATGTCGAAGCCCTGCGCGAGGGCTTTGCTATCAGCGAGATCCGCCTGACCGGGGGCGGTTCACGCAATCCGGCCTTTGTCCAGATGTTTGCCGATGTGCTGAATGCCCCGGTCACCGTCACCTCGACCGACGAGGCCGCGGCCTTTGGCGCGGCCCTTTGCGCGGGTGCCGCGGTGGGCATCTTCGCGACGCCGCAACAAGGCGCCAGGCAAGCCGGCATGACGGCACGCCAATACGAGCCGATGGCGGCCTCAAGTGCTGTGTTCAACGAGCGCTTTTCCCTCTATGGCCGCATAGCCGGTGCGCTCGAACCGCAGTGGCCGGAGATCGAGAAGCTGGCGCGGCAAGACACTGGGGGAACCGCATGATCAAGGCCGACGAACGACGCGAAGAGATCGCCGACTATGTGATCAAGCTCGGCCAGGTGCGCATCGACGATCTGGTCGAACATTTCGGCGTATCGCGCATGACCATCCACCGGCACATCGACCGGCTGGCGCAGCAGGGTGTGCTGCGCAAGCTGCACGGTGCGGTGACGGTTCAGCCTTCCGGCCTCTATGAAAGCGCCTTCCGCTACCGGGTGACGGTCAATCGGGCCGAGAAGGATGCGCTGGCGCGGGCGGCGCTCGATTTTGTCGAGGCCGGCCAAGTGGTGATGCTGGACGATTCCTCGACGGCAAACGCCGTCGCCACGCTGCTGCTCGACGTCAAGCCGCTGACCGTCATCACCAATTCAGTGGCGACGGCTTCCCTGCTGACCAATGTCGACGAACTCGACTTCATCTGTCTCGGCGGTCAGTACCACGGCACCTACAACGCCTATATCGGCATCGTCTGCGAGAACGCCGTGGCGCAGCTGCGCGCCAATGTGCTGATCTGTTCGGCTTCGGCCATCACTGGAACCACCGCCTTCATCCAGGACCCCAATGTCGTGCGGGTCAAGCAGGCGATGATGGCCGCATCGGTCAAGCGCATCCTTCTGATCGACCATGCCAAGTTCGACAGGATCGCACTGCACGTCTTCGACGATCTGACCAGCTTCGACGTGGTACTGGCGACCGAAGGCCTGGGCGATGCGCGGGCGCGGGCCCTCGAACGGGCCGGCGTGAAGCTGCGCATCGTCAAGACGAAAGCGCCATGAGCTCAAGCGAAGCAACATTTACGGAAAATCCCGCCGGGCGATTGGCCGCCATGGCCGGGACCGGCGAGGTCGACGTCGTCATCCTTGGCGCCGGCATCAACGGGGCGGGCTTGTTTCGCGACCTGTGCGCGCAGGGCGTCAGCTGCCTGATCGTCGACAAGGCGGATTTCGGCTCCGGCACCAGTGCCGCGCCATCGCGGCTCATTCACGGTGGCCTGAAATATCTAGAAACTGGCGAATTCGGGCTGGTGGCGCAATCGACGCTCGAGCGCAATTTGCTTTTGAAAAACGCGCCGCACTATGTCAGCCCGCTGCCGACCGTCATCCCGATCTTTTCCTGGAGCAAGGGCATGCTGGCGGCGCTGCGGACGCTGTTCGGCTCGACCAGCGCGCCGCGCAGCCGCGGCGCCATCCTGATCAAGATCGGCCTGATGATCTATGATTTCTACGGCTCGCGAAACCAGGTCATGCCGCGCCACCGCATGGTCGGGCGGCGCCAGGCGCTCAGCAAGATGCCGGCGCTCAACCCCTCGATCGTCGCCACCGGCACCTATTACGACGCCAAGATAAGCCATCCCGAAAGGCTGGTGCTCGAACTGATCCTCGATGGGCTGCAGGCAAATACGGCCTCGGCCAGCGCGAACTACACGGCGCTGGCGAAGTCCGCCGATGGCGTGCTGACCTTCCAGCCGAAAAACGGCGCGGCCTTTTCGGTGCGGCCGAAGCTGGTGGTCAATGCCGCCGGTCCATGGATCGACGATGTCAACGATTTGCTAGGCGCGCCGTCGAAGATGATCGGCGGCACCAAGGGCTCGCACATCCTGTTGAAGCATGACGAACTGGTCAGAAGCCTGGCCGGGCGCATGCTCTATTTCGAGGCCGATGACGGCCGCATCTGCCTTGTCTACGACTATCTCGGGCTGGCGCTGGTCGGCTCCACCGACATCAAGGCCGACAATCCCGACGCGGTGCGCTGTGAGCCTGACGAAGTCGAGTACCTGCTCGACAGCGTGCGGACGCTGCTGCCGGGGATGGCGTTCGAGCGCGACCAGATCGTCTATGCCTATAGCGGCATCAGGCCGCTGCCGGCCTCGGATGCATCGCTGCCCGGGCTGATCAGCCGCGATCACTCGGCGCCGGTCGCCGAGCCGGATCGAAACAGACCTTTCGCGGTCATTTCGCTAGTCGGCGGCAAATGGACGACCTTTCGCGGCTTCGCCGAGGAAGTCGCCGACACCGTGCTCGGCCGCCTGCAACGCAGCCGCAAGGTGACGACGCAGGCCATGCCGATCGGCGGCGGCAGGGATTTCCCGGTCGATGCCGCAGCGCGAGCAAGTTGGCTGGCTCTGGCTCACTCGGAAACGGGCGCTGGAGAACGGCGTCTCGATGAGCTGCTGTCGCGATATGGCACCAGAGCCACGCAGATCGCCACGCATGGGTCGGGTGATGAGGGTCGGCTGCCGGATTCAGAAAGCTACAGCAAATCGGAAATCGACTACATCGTCCGCACCGAGTTCGTCGAACATCTGGCCGATATCGTCATGCGCCGCAGCACCCTGGCGATATCAGGGTCACTGACGGGCCGGGATCTGGAGGAGATTGCGACGATTGCCGGACGGGCGCTGGGCTGGAGCGCCGGGCGCCTCGCAGAGGAAGTCGAGGCCGCCGCCCTGGAACTCGAGAACCGGAACCTGATGCGGCTGGGCTGATCATTCCGTCGCCGATGCTCTTTCCCAAGGCAATCCGGTCGGTTTGCCTAAGGATGCGCCGCATCCCCAATCGCTCAACTCACAGGCGGATTGGGATTTCGCAGATATTAGATATTATTCCCGAGAAACAGTTAGTTAGAAAAAAATTGGATAGCCGATGGCTGTGCAATTCTACTGGCGCAGGCACGAAATAACACATATTGACGTTAAATTAACATAGCCGTATGATCAAGTAACATGCTCACCTCCTAATAGATCGATGTTGCCCGCCGAAATGTCGGCAGACCGGCGTTTCGGGAAGGGCGAGACCTGTGAATTCCCCGTATGTGCATGCGCCAAATCCGGCGAGGGATTGACAGCGAAGCAGGGATGTGAAAATTTTTGCACGCAAAGATAATAATATCATCCTGGGGAGGAGATGGCTTGAAATCCGGCGGAACCGCTAACCGCGACCATGAGTCCAGCCTCGCCACGCGCGCGGCCTGGCTTCACTATGCCGGGGGGCTCACACAGGCCCAGGTGGCCAAGCGGCTCGGCCTGACCAGCCTCAAGGCGCATCGGCTCATCACACGGGCCACCCAGGATGGCCTTGTCAGAGTGATCATCGACGGCGACGTCGGCGAATGCATCGACCTCGAGCAGCAGCTGATCGATGCTTACGGGCTCGACTATTGTGAGGTCGTTCCTGATCTCGATCAGGACGAATTGCCGCTGAAGGCGCTTGGCATCGCTGGCGCTCAGTTTCTGAAGCGGGAGATCGATCGCGGCGAGGATATGCTGATCGGCGTCGGCCATGGCCGTACCCTTGCCGCAAGTGTCGAATATCTGACGCGCACAGCCGCCGCCCATATCCGTTTCGTCTCGCTGCTTGGCGGCGTGACGCGCAAATTCGCGGCCAACCCGCACGACGTCATGCATCGTCTGGCCGAGCGGACTGGCGCGCAGGCCTATGTGATGCCGGTGCCTTTCGTCGCCAACACCGCCGAGGACCGTGAGGTGCTGCTTGGCCAGCGCGGCATCAGCGACGTCTTCGATCTGGCAAGCCGGTCCGACCTGATGTTTGTCGGGATAGGGACCGCCGAGCGGGAAGCCTCGCTGGTCGCCACCGGTATGATCGAGCATTCCGAAATCGATGAGGTCAAACGCGATGGCGGCGTCGGCGAGCTGCTCGCCCACTTCTTCGATGATAAGGGGCGCCCGGTGGAAACAGCGCTTTCGGAAAGAATTCTGGCGCTTCCGCGGGGCCAGTTGAAAGGCCGCAGGATCGTCGCCGTCGCCGGCGGCAAGATCAAAGTGCGTGCCATCAAGGCGGTGCTCGAAAGCCGTTACCTGAGCGGCCTGATCACCGATGAAAGCACTGCCCGTGCCCTTGTCGAACAGAACCAATCCAATGGTGCCAAGCGCCATGTGAACGGAGGATCGTCAAATGCGTGACAAGCGCAGATCAGCTTTGCCGGCGGTTGCGTCATGAGCGCGAAGGCTGCCACCGCACCGACCAGGCCGGCTTCGCCCGGCTTGCGCCGGGCAATTGCCGGCGCCGCGGTTGTCATCCTGCTCGGCGCGATGGCGCTCGACACCAAGGTGGTCAGGATCGGATCCGCCGGCGACGTTCGCAGCGCCGTCTTTTCCGCGACCGACTACGGCAAGTCGGAGTTTCCCAAGGTGCAGGCCGATGTCGAAGCGCGTGCCGCAGACGCGGTGACGGTGGCGACGGCGATCGCCAAGGACAGGGCGACGGCAGAGAAGGAATACGGCGTGCCTGCGGGTGTCGGGCCTGTCATTTCCGTCAAGTTCAGCGGCGTCGTCGGCGAAGGAACATCGGGCATCTACAAGGTCGCCGTCGAGGGCGTGCCGGATACGCTGGTGATCCGCGTGCAGACCGGGCCGGCGATCAACGGAACGGAGCTGCGCGACGCCACCGGCAAGATCACATTCGGCCAGTTCACCAACCAGATCGAGTATCAGGACGCCGGCTCGGCGCTGAACAACGAGATGAAGAAGGAAGTCTTGGCAAAGCTCGATACGAGCGCCTTGACCGGCAAGACGATATCGGTGGTCGGCGCGTTCAAGCTGGTCAATCCGAAGAGCTGGCTCGTCACTCCCGTGAGGCTGGACGTCAAATGAATCTGACTGCCGACACCGGACCCGCGACTGGTGACGCCGTGCTTTCGGCGCGCAACATCGTCATGTCGTATGGCGGCGTCCATGCACTCAAGGGCGTCAATTTCGACATCCATCGCGGCAAGGTCACGACGCTGTTCGGCGAGAACGGCGCCGGCAAGTCGACGCTGATGAAGATCCTGTCCGGTGTGGTCACGCCGACATCCGGCGACATCGTGCTCGACGGCCACCTCGTCAGCTTTTCCTCGTCCTCCGACGCACGCGATCGCGGCATCTCGATCATCCACCAGGAACTCAGCCTGGCGCCGAACCTCAGCGTTCGCGACAACATCTTCATGGGGCGCGAACTGCGCACCAGGACCGGTCTCGACTTCGCCGAGGAGTCGCGCCAGGCGCGCGCCCTGATGGCCGACCTCGAAGAGGATATTGACCCGATGACCTTGGTTGAGGATCTGCGCCTCGGCCAACAGCAGATCGTCGAGATCGCACGGGCACTGTCGGTCGACTCCCGCATCCTGATCATGGACGAACCGACCTCGGCGCTCAGCGCAACAGAGGTGGAGGTGCTGTTCAAGGTGATCCGCGACCTGACCAGCCGCGGCGTCTCCATCGTCTACATATCGCATCACCTCGAAGAGGCGCTGCAGATCACCGACTACGCCGTTGTCTTGCGCGACGGCGCGATAACGGCAACGGCCGAAGCCAGGGATATCGATCTCGAGTGGATCGTGCGCAACATGGTCGGCGAGAATTTCGATCTCGGCTCGCCGCCGACCGGCCATGCGTTCGGCGAGGTCGCCCTTTCGATCGAGGATGTCAGCGTCGTCGACACTTCGGGCTCAGGCTATTCCGTCGTCGACCACTTGTCGCTGGACGTCCGGGCAGGCGAGATCATCTGCATCTACGGGTTGATGGGCGCCGGGCGCACGGAATTGCTGGAAGCCGTCGCCGGACGGGTGCCGATGGCGGGCGGACGCGCGCTTCTGGAAGGCGAGGACGTTTCCGGACTGAGCATTGCGCAGCGCATCTCCAGAGGGCTTGTGCTGGTCCCCGAGGACCGCCAGCGCGACGGGCTGGTGCAAACGATGACCGTCGGCCGCAATCTCTCGCTCGCCAGCATCGAAGCGTTCGCCAAGGGGCTGTTTCTGTCCCGTTCGAGAGAGCGAGAGCTGGTCGAAGACTCGATCCGCAAGGTGACCGTCAAGACCGCAGGCGGCAATGCCATGATCGGATCGCTGTCGGGCGGCAATCAGCAGAAGGTCGTCATCGGCAAGATGCTGACGACCAACCCAAAAGTCATCCTTCTCGACGAACCGAGCCGTGGCATCGATGTCGGCGCCAAGGCCGAGGTCTTCCGCTTGCTGAGCGAACGCGCCGCGCAAGGGCTTGCGGTCGTCTTCTCGACCTCTGAGGTCAACGAATGCCTCAGCATTGCCCACCGCATCGTCGTCATGCGGCGTGGCAGGATTTCAGCTGAATTCGGCGCCAACGCCACCAAAGAGCAGATCATGGCCGCCTCTGGCGAAGCCGTGGTCGCCTGATCACCAGAATTTCGGAGCCCAGACCAATGACCGACGTCAGCCAGGCCAGAAAACAGTCCAGTCCAAGCGCGGGCGGCGAAGGCTTCGATCTCGCCAAGCTGCTGCTCGAGGGTCGCGCTTTCTTTGCCCTGATCGTCATCATCGTCGTGTTCTCGATCCTGTCGCCCTACTATCTCTCGGTGGCGAATTTCCTGACCATGGCCTCGCATGTCGCCATCTTCGGAATCCTCGCGATCGGCATGCTGCTCGTCATCCTCAATGGCGGTATCGATCTGTCGGTGGGGTCGACGCTGGGCTTGGCCGGCGTCGTTGCCGGGTTCCTGATGCAAGGCGTGACGCTGACCTGGCTGGGTGTCGTTCTCTATCCGCCGGTCTGGGTGGTCGCGGTGTTGGCCTGCATGCTCGGCGCCGTCGTCGGACTGATCAACGGCGTGCTCATCGCGCGCTTCAAGGTTCCGGCTTTCGTCGCCACGCTCGGCGTCATGTACATGGCGCGTGGCCTGGCACTGCTGATGACCAGCGGCCTGACCTATAACAATCTCGGCGGCAAGCCGGAGCTCGGAAACACCGGCTTCGATGCGCTTGGCTTCAACCGCTTGTTCGGCGTGCCGACGGGCGTCGTGGTTCTCGTGGTCATCGCGCTCATTGGCAGCATCGTCTTGAACCGCACCGCTTTCGGGCGCTGGCTCTACGCCTCGGGCGGCAACGAGCGCGCGGCCGAACTCTCCGGCGTTCCGGTCAAGACGGTGCAGATTTCCGTCTATGTGCTGTCGGGCATCTGTGCCGCCATCGCCGGCCTGATCCTGTCCTCGCAGTTGACGTCGGCTGGACCGACCGCCGGCACCACCTACGAACTGACGGCCATCGCGGCCGTCGTCATCGGCGGCGCGGCACTGACCGGCGGGCGCGGCAACATCCGCGGAACCCTGCTTGGGGCCTTCGTCATCGGCTTCCTGTCCGACGGTCTGGTGATCATCGGCATCTCATCCTACTGGCAGACAGTGTTCACGGGCGCGGTCATCGTGCTCGCCGTGCTCCTCAATGCCGTTCAGTATCGCCGCCGTAGCAAGCTCCCAAGCGCGTCAGGTGGCCAACCGACTTCTCAGAAACGGGGGAAGGCCGAACCGGCCAATCCTGCCCAAGGGAAGACTGCCAGGTGAACTGGCAGCAACACCGCGTAATCATTGGAGGAATGTACATGAAAACCATGCTGAAAAGTCTGCTCGCCGCCGCGATGGTCGTCGGGTTCACGGCCGCCGCGTCAGCCGCGGGCCTGATCTCGATCATCGTCAACGATCCGGCCAACCCCTACTGGCTGACTGAGGGCAACGTCGCCAAGGCCGAGGCCGAGAAGCTTGGCTATACGGCCAATGTCGGCGCCCACAAGGGCGATACCAATACCGAAAGCAATTTGATCGACACCGCCATCACCAACAAGTCGGTGGCGATCATCCTCGATCCGGCCAACGCTGACGGCTCTGTCGGTGCGGTGAAGAAGGCGATTGCAGCCAACATCCCGGTGTTCCTCGTCAATGCCGAGATCAATCAGGAAGGCCTCGCCAAGGGTCAGCTCGTTTCCAACAACGCGCAGGGTGCTGCTCTCGGTGCCCAGCAGTGGGTGCAGGCCGTCGGCGAAAAGGGCAAATATGTCGAACTGCTCGGCGCCCCGTCTGACAACAACGCCGCTACGCGCTCGAACGGGTACGCGACTGTGCTGAGCCAGTACCCGGATCTCGAAAAGGCTGCTTCGCAGGTCGCCAATTGGGATCGTACCCAGGGCCACGACAAGATGCAGAGCATGCTGCAGGCCAATCCCGACATCATCGCCGTGATCAGCGGCAATGACGAGATGGCGCTTGGCGCGGTTGCGGCGCTGAAGGAAGCCGGCAAGCTCGCCGGCATCAAGGTCGGTGGCTTCGACGGCTCCCCGGATGCGGTTGCGGCGATCAAGTCCGGCGAACTGCAGTACACCGTGCTGCAGCCGGTCGCCATCTTCTCGGCCAAGGCCGTGCAGCAGGCGGACTCGTTTATCAAGACAGGTGCCACCGGTGCAGCGACCGAGAAGCAGCTGTTCGATTGCCTTCTCATCACCAAGGACAATGTCGACAAGTACACCGCACCCTTCGTGCTGTCTGAGTAATACCTGTACAGGGGGTGTTTCGCGGACACCCCCTGCCTCTTCTACGAAATGACTGCCCTCGTGAACTGCCTTCGCAACCAACCGGAATTTGCGGCATGAAAGACCTGCTGATCGGCATCGACGCGGGAACGTCGGTGATCAAATCGATCGCTTTCGACCTGTCCGGGCGGCAGCTCGCCATGACGTCGGTGCCCAATAGCTTCGTCACGCTGGAAGGCGGCGGCGCCGAGCAGGACCTCGACCAGACCTGGCGCGACATGGCGCGGACCGTTCGCGATCTCGCGGCCAAGGTTCCCGACCTCGCGCAACGAACCGCGGCGGTGGCCATCACCGGGCAGGGCGACGGAACCTGGCTGATCGATGGCGACGGCTTGCCTGTCTCGCGCGCCTGGCTGTGGCTTGATGCCCGAGCTGGACATCTGGTGGACGAGATGCGCGCCGATCCCCGGGATCGCAGGCGGTTCGAGCTGACCGGCACGGGGCTGAATTCCTGCCAGCAAGGCGCCCAGCTTGCCTTCATGAAAAAGAACCATCCCGACATGCTGGAGCGGGCGGCGACCGCACTGCATTGCAAGGATTGGCTCTACTTCAAGATGACGGGCGAACGCGCCACGGATCCCTCCGAGGGAACCTTCACCTTCGGCGATTTTCGGTCGCGCAGCTATTCCGACGAAGCCCTCGACATCCTGGATCTGACGACGCATCGCCGCCTGTTGCCTCCCATGCTCGAAGGCACCACCGACCATCATCCGCTGTCGCGATCGGCGGCGGCAGAGACTGGCCTGCTCGAAGGCACGCCGGTGGTGCTGGGTTACGTCGATATGGTCTTGACGGCGCTCGGAGCCGGCCTCTATGATCCCTCGGGCAATGTCGGCTGCACGGTCATCGGCTCGACCGGCATACACACACGCTTTGCCGCCACTCCCGACGATGTCGTGCTGAACGACGATGGCTCCGGCTACACGATCGCCATGCCTATTCCAGGCGCCTTTGCACAATTGCAATCCAACATGGCGGCGACGCTCAACATAGACTGGGTGCTTGGCCTTGCGCGCGACGTGCTCGCGACGGCTGGCGGCAAGCCTTCTCATGACGAGTTGCTGAAGGCCCTCGACGCTTGGGTGGAAGCATCGGAGCCTGGTTCGCTGATCTACCAGCCCTATATATCGCTGGCCGGTGAAAGAGGACCGTTCGTCGATCCTGACGCACGCGCTGGCTTCATCGGCCTTTCGGTCAAGCACGGCTTTGGCGATCTGGCACGCGGCGTCCTCGAGGGACTGGCCTTCGCCGCACGCGATTGCTACCAGGCGATGGGCGCCGTGCCGAGCGAGATCCGCCTGTCGGGCGGCGCCGCGCGCAGCCCCTCCCTACGCCGCATCATCGCGGCGGCGACCCGGGCGCAGGTGCGCACCAGCAGTCGCCAGGAAGCCGGCGCGGCAGGCGCCGCGATGATGGCGGCCGTCGGCCTCGGCGTCTATGGCTCGATGGAAGACTGCGCCGCCGAATGGGTGACGCCGCTTCTCGGCGACTGCGATGCCTATGACGAGGCGCTTTCGCATACCTACGATGCCCTCTTCCCTTCCTTCGTTGCAGCGCGTCAGGCGCTTCGGCCGGTGTGGAAGGGCATGGCGCACCGCACAGGAGCAAGATCTTGAGCAATACAACAGATGTCGTCGATCTCTTCGTGATCGGCGGCGGCGTCAATGGAGCCGGCATAGCGCGTGATGCGGCAGGTCGCGGGCTGTCCGTCATCCTGTGCGAAAAGGACGATCTCGCGCAAGGCACGAGCTCGCGCTCCGGCAAGCTGGTGCATGGCGGCCTGCGCTACCTCGAATATTATGAATTCCGGCTGGTTCGCGAAGCACTGATCGAACGCGAGGTGCTGCTCGAGGCAGCGCCGCACATCATCTGGCCGATGCGCTTCGTTCTTCCGCACAGCCCGCAAGACAGGCCGGCATGGCTGGTCCGGCTCGGGCTGTTTCTCTACGACCACCTTGGCGGCCGTAAACGCCTGCCGGGGACACGAACACTGAACCTCAGGACTGCGCCGGAAGGCGCGCCGATCAAGGACGAATTCAAGCGCGGTTTCGAATATTCCGACTGCTGGGTCGACGATGCGCGCCTGGTGCTGCTCAACGCCCTGGATGCCAGGCAGCGCGGTGCCAGAGTGCTCACGCGCACCGCCTGTGTCGCGGCCCGCCGCGAAAACGGACTATGGTCGATCGACATGCAGGATGGTCGCACGGGTGCGGTGACGAAGGTCCGGGCGCGGGCGCTGGTCAACGCGGCCGGGCCGTGGGTCAACGACATTGTCAGCCGAGTCGCCGGGCAGAACTCCACCCGCAATGTTCGCCTGGTGAAAGGCAGTCATATCGTCGTGCCCAAATTCTGGGAGGGGCGGCAGGCCTATCTCATCCAGAACAACGACAAGCGAGTGATCTTCGTCAACCCCTACGAGAACGATCTGGCGCTGATCGGCACGACCGACATTCCCTACGAAGGCAGGCCCGAGGAAGTGGTCGCCGAGGCAAGCGAAGTCGATTACCTGATCAAGGTGGTCAATCGCTATTTCAAGCGACAGCTGACGTCACAGGACGTGGTCCACAGTTTCTCAGGCGTGCGTCCGCTCTATGACGACAATGCCGACAATCCAAGCGCGGTGACGCGCGACTATATTTTCGAACTCGACGCCTCCAATGGCAACGCGCCGCTGCTGTCGGTGTTCGGCGGCAAGATCACCACCTTCCGCAAGCTGTCGGAACATGCGCTGGAAAAGATCCAGCCGTTTTTTCCGATGATGAAGAAAGCCTGGACGGCCAAAATCCCCTTGCCGGGAGGCGACCTGCCCAATGCGGACTTCGAGCAGTTCCTGAGCGATCTGCATTCCGAGTTTTTATGGCTCAGCCCGTCGCTGGTGAAGCACTACGCTCGAAGCTACGGCACCCGTGCCAGGCAATTGCTCGCCGGCGCACAGCGCGAGGCGGATCTCGGCCGCCGCTTCGGTCCCGACCTGTATGAGCGGGAGGCAAGGTTCCTGGCCGAGACCGAATGGGCCGGCACATCAGCCGATATTCTGGAACGCCGCACCAAACATGGCCTGCATCTCAATGCGGCCGAGCGGAAAGCATTCGAAGACTGGTTCGATAACATCATGGCGACGGCAGACTGATGGCCTTCACGCTTTCCCTCAACACCAATCCGCTGGTCAACCGTTTCGCCGATCCGGACGATTTGATCGACGCGATTGCCTATGGCATCGGTATCCGCGACGTGCAGCTGACGCATGAATTCGTCAATCCGGGCTGGCCGGCGGCAACGATTGCCAAATTCCTGCGCCTGTTCGACAGGGCGCTTTCGCGGACCGGCGTGCGGATCACCTCCGGCATGACCGGACCTTATGGCCGGCTCAATCACTTCGGCCATCCGGACGCGGATGTCCGGCGCTACTATGTCGACTGGTTCAAGACCTTCGCCGATATTTCCGCGGAACTCGGTGCGTCGGGCATGGGCACGCAGTTCGCCATCTTCACCCACAAGGAC
This sequence comes from Mesorhizobium sp. M0491, assembly GCF_040321265.1. Taxonomy (NCBI): domain Bacteria; kingdom Pseudomonadati; phylum Pseudomonadota; class Alphaproteobacteria; order Hyphomicrobiales; family Phyllobacteriaceae; genus Mesorhizobium; species Mesorhizobium sp. M0491. The sequence goes on along the minus strand of NZ_JAMYRE010000012.1, from coordinate 203,224 downwards.
TTTGACGATCCGCAACGGCGGGCAGTGCTTCTCGATATCGCCCTCGAATGCTGGCGCGAGGTGGCCGAACACGCCAAGGCGGCGGGTCTGACATACCTGTTCTGGGAGCCGATGTCGGTCGGCCGCGAGTTCGGCCACACGATCGAAAGCTGCGCCACGCTGCAAGGCGCCATCGACGCGGCGAAGCTGCCCATACCGATGAAAATGATGGTCGACATCGACCATGGCGACGTCACTTCGCCCAACCCTGCCGACACCGATCCCTATGCCTGGGCGAAAGCGTTTCCCTTGCAATCGCCGATCATCCACATCAAGCAGTCGTCGATGAATAAGGGCGGGCACTGGCCGTTCACGGCCGCCTACAACAAGGATGGCCGCATAGTGCCGCAGAAGTTGCTGGACGCGGTTCGGCAGGGCGGTGGAACCGACAATGAAATTTGCCTTGAACTTTCCTTCAGGGAGAGGGAACCAGTCGACCATCAGGTTATCGAGATGATCCGCGAGTCGGTGGATTTCTGGGCGCCTCATATCGACAGCGGTCGCGACAGTCTCAAGCCTCGGGCTTGAGTGAAATGCTGGCTAGACGCCGGCACCGATGGTGGCCAGGAAAAACGCGCGTTGAAGGAGAAAAGAATGACCCCATATTGGGTCGGCACGAGCTGGAAGATGAACAAGACGCTTGCCGAGGCGCTGCAGTTCGCCGATGCGTTGGCGGCCTTCGTGCCTGACTTCGATCAGGCGATACAGCCTTTCGTCATTCCGCCGTTCACCGCCGCGCGCCAGGTCAAAGCGGCGCTGGCCAACACCCGCGTGAAAGTCGGCGCCCAGAACATGCATTGGGCCGACGCCGGTGCCTGGACGGGAGAGATCTCGCCAGTGATGCTGAAAGACTGTGGGCTGGATGTGATCGAACTCGGCCATAGCGAGCGTCGCGAGCATTTCGGCGAAACGGACGCGACTGTGGGACTGAAAACGGCGGCCGCTGTCAGGCACGGGTTCGTGCCGCTGATTTGCGTCGGCGAGACGTTGGCTGAGCGTGAATCAGGCCGCGCCGAGGCGGTGTTGACGGCACAGGTTCTCGGCGCGCTGCAAGAGCTGAGCGGCGATCAACTGAAGGCTGAAATCCTCTTTGCCTACGAGCCCGTCTGGGCGATCGGCGAGAAGGGCATTCCCGCCAGCGCCGACTATGCCGACAGGCAGCAGGCGCTGATCAAGCAGGTTGCCGCCGACCGGCTGCCGGCTGCCCCGCCTGTGCTTTACGGCGGCAGCGTCAATCCCGGCAACGCGGCCGAACTCATCGGCCAGCCGCATATCGATGGCCTGTTCATCGGCCGCTCGGCGTGGCAAGCGGAAGGCTATATCGACATTCTGAAAAAGGCGTCGGCCGCCATCGCGCGCTGACCGCTAAAAGACCAACCAAAGGAGCTCATCATCATGAAGATCGCACTCGGAGCCGACAGCGCCGGCAAGCCGTTGCTCGACGTCATCGCCAAGCATCTCGCCACCAAGCCGGAACTGCAGGTCGTCGACCTAAGCCAGGCCGGATTCTACGCCGATATCGCCGCCTCGGTCGGCCACGAAATTCTCGACGGCAATTACGACCGGGCCATCCTGTTTTGCGGCACCGGCATCGGCGTCAGCATCTCCGCCAACAAGGTCCCGGGCATTCGCGCCGCATTGACCCACGACACCTATTCCGCTGAGCGCGCCGCCAAGTCCAATAACGCCCAGATCATCACCATGGGCGCCCGCGTCATCGGTCCCGAACTGGCGAAATCGATCGCCGACGCATGGTTGGCCTCGGAGTTCGATCCGAATGGCCCCTCCGCCACAAACGTGCAGGCCATCGACAAGCTCGACGCCAAGCGCTGAGGCGCGGAAGGCCCGTTACTGATCAGGTGGTCAAGGCGACCCGCATCGCCTCGATCACGGTCACGGCGGAGGCGGCGCCCGGGTCCATGTGGCCAAGCGAGCGTTCGCCGAGGCGCGATGCCCGGCCCTTGGTGGCGACCATCGACTTGGTCGCCTCCGCGCCGGCGTTTGCCGCTTGTGCAGCAGCTTCGAGACTGCCCGCCAGATCCTTGCCGGAGGTCAGCGCTTCGCCCGCCGCCTGCGCAGCCGGCGCCCATGCATCGATCATCGTCTTTTCGCCTGGCTCGGCCTTGCCGCGATCCTGAATGCCTTTGGCCATCGCCTGGAACAGAGTGACCACGTCCGCGTCGTCGAGCGTCGTCTTGCCCTTGACGGCTGCCGCGGCGCGCATGAACGCGGTCGCATAGAGCGGACCGGAGGAGGCGCCAACCGCATTCAGGAACGACTTTGCCGCCGTGTTCAGCAAGGTGGTCGGATCAGTGGCCTCGGTGTCCAGTGCGGCGACTGCATCGCGTGCCGCGGAAAATCCAAGCTCCATCGCGATGCCGTGGTCGGCGTCGCCGATAACTCCGTCAAGCGCGCATAGTCGGTCCCTGTCGGCCGACATGGCGGTTGCGATCGCCGCGAACATCGCGACAAGGCGGGCGGTGTCGATTGTCGTCATGTCTTAGTCCTTGCCACAGAAGTGGGTTTAGCCGGCGCGAAACATGGCGCAGTCGCAGGGGTGGTCCAGCATCGTCTGCAACTCGCCGTCCAGCCGATGCAGAGTGATCGAGGCCCCGGCCATTTCGAGCGAGGTGCAGTAATTGCCGACCCAGCTTGCGTGTATGGACACACCGATCTCATCGAGCCTCTGCTTCACGCGCCGGTTCATGATGTAGAGTTCCATCAGCGGCGTCGAGCCCAGCGAATTGACGAGCACCGCGACCTTGTCGCCGCGCGCCGGCGCCATCTCGTCGAGAATCCTGTCCAGCATCTCGTCGGTGATCTCGTCGGCTGTTTTCAACTTTTCGCGCGCGATGCCGGGCTCGCCGTGGATGCCCATGCCGATCTCCATCTCGTCCGGGCCGATCTCGAAATTCGGCCGGCGGGTCTGCGGCAGCGAACAGGGCGACAGCGCCACGCCCATGGTGAAGGTATGGTCGTTGGCCTTGCCGGCGACGCGCTCGCATTCGTCGAAGGACAACATCCGGTCGCAGGCGGCGCCGGCCGCCTTGAAGATGAAGAAATTGCCGGCGACGCCGCGCCTCTTGTGCCGCTGGTCGCGCGGTGCCGAGGCGACGTCGTCGGTGCTCAGCACCGTGCGCACCTCGATGTCGTCCATGGCGGCCATCTCGGCCGCCATGTCGAAATTCATCACGTCGCCGGCATAATTGCCGTACATGAAGAGCACGCCGGCGCCGCCGCTGACTGCCTTGGCGCATTCGAGGATCGGGTCCGGCGGCGGCGAGGCAAAGACATTGCCGATGGCCGCAGCGTCAGCCAATCCCTTGCCGACAAAGCCGAGAAAGCTCGGCTCGTGGCCCGAACCGCCGCCAATCACGAGGCCCACCTTGCCCTGGCGCGGTCCGTCGCGGGCGATGATGGAGCGTGGACTGCCGTCCACGCTTTTGAGATGGCGGGGATGCGCTGCCAGGATGCCTTCCAGCATCTCGTCAACGGCGCGGTTGCCATCGTTGATGATCTTCTTGGTCTGCACCCGACGTCCTCCCGATTTCGGCATTTTCGCAGATAGTACCGGGTGTTACCGGGATTTCCACCCGGCAAGGCGCATTTCGCGTGTTGAAGTGCTCTCGCACAGCGGCTCCTGAAATCCAGGTGTCGGCTGGTTCAAGTGCCGAGGCCGTCGCGGATGGCTGAGAAATAGCGATCGGTTCCGACCTGGCCGCCCTTGAGCGCGACCTCCAAGCCGTCGATCGCCTTGACGCGCGAGTGGGCAACGCAGAGCGGCGAGCCAGGCGAAGCGGGCAGCGGCATGCGAATTGTCAGGGCATCGACACCCATCTCGCCGAGTGCGTGGCTCGACGTGTCGCCGCCGGCAATGACCACGCGCCGCAAATTCTGTTCGATCGTCAGGCTGCGAAGGATTTCTCCAAGGCCGCGGCCAAGCCTGTGGCGGGCGCCTTCCTGCCGGTCGATTTCGGCGCCCCTGTCGGCATCGGGGCCAAGCGCGGTGTAGAGGATGACGCTGCGCCCGGCTTGCAGACTGGCACGGCCGCTTGCCGTTGCGCGCGCGATCGCCTGCTGCGAAGACTCCGAAACCAGCTCGACGGGATCGACCTCGATGCCGTCGAAACCGTCGGTCAGGGCATGCCGGATCTGCCGCTCGGTGGTCGGCGAACAACTGCCCGACACGACGGCTATCCGCTCGGCTGCGCCCGGCGGCGTAAAACCTTGTCCAGCGCCGACAATGTCATTCGACGCCCATTCGGCCAGCAATGCATACTCGACCCCGGACGAGCCGACGACAAAAGAACCGCCTGGCTTGCGAACGCGCCAGATCTCCTTGCCGGCCAGAGCCTGCGTTTCCAGATTGTCGACATCGAGAAGCACGATGGGGGTGCCGTTTCCGGTCAGGCGATCGAACGCGGCCGATCGCGACGCGGACTGCAGCGTTGCAAGGTCGATCAGCCCGGAGCTCAGCGCCGTCTGCCGCGACAGATGGATCAGGAGATCGGCCTCATCCATCGGCGTCGTCGGATGGCGGCTCATCACAGGGTGGCGATCGATGCGGAAATATTGGTCGCGATAGGCGGCGAATAGATGGCCGAAGGCGGTGTAGCGCTTGAGCTGCGGCGCGCCGACCAGCAGCGGCACACTATCCTGCGCGAACACCGAGCGGCCGACCTCGATGGCCCGGCCGATGCTGCCGACCGTTGGGCTGGAATCGAAGGTCGAGCAAACCTTGTAGTGGCAGATCGCGGCGTTGAGTGTCTTCAGCCAGGCAAAGGCATCGCGCAGATGCATGTCCATCCACTGCGGCGTCTCGCTGCGGCTGGTGCCGGCGAGGCCGATCGCCCGGCAATGGGCAAACCGCGAAAGCAAGGCATCGTCCGGCTGGCGCATGAACAGCACGGTCGGCACGCCGCCGAGCTCAAGCGCCTCCATGACATCGGTCGAGCCGGTCAGGTCGTCGCCATAATAGCTGAGAAGCAGGTTCTGCATGGCTTCAGGCTGCCTTGCCGTCGCCGAATTTTTCGATCGACCGCGCCAGTTCAGGGTGGTTCAGGGCGAAGTCGGCAAGCGGAATGCCGTCGACCGCCGCCTGCCAGGCTTGCTGCACGGCACGCACGCCGGCGCCCGGCCCGTCCGGATGGCTGACGATGCCACCGCCGCAGAGATAGAGAAGATCGACGGTCCGGCCGGTCCGCGCATATGTCTCGGGCGCCTGCCCGCCCCACTGGCCGGAGCCGGCGACCGGCAAGGCGCAGTCCTCAGGTGAGAAGATCGGCGTCGTCACCGCCTTGAACGACTCGACGAAGGAGTCATCCGGCTCCCAATATTTCGAGGCGATGCCGTTGATCTGGAATTGGTCGACGCCGAGCAGTCGCCAGAATTGCTGCCAGACCTTGAAGCCCATACCTAGCCCGGGGTGCCGGGTGAGGATGTCCCAGCCGTTGCGGTGAGCATGCAGCACCAGACTGGAGCGCTTCCTCAGGAACGCCATGCCACTGAGCCCGATCGAATTGATGTTGACAACAGCGCAATTGCCGCCGGCCTTCGCCACCAGATCGTGGTTGCGCATCATCTCATCCGGGTCGGCATGCGAAATGCCGAAGGCATACATCACTTTCTTGCCGGTCTTCTGCTTATGGTCGAGGATCAGCGGCATGATTGCCTTCACCCGCTCCGACAGCGGCGAATAGGCCGGGCTCATCAGCTTCTCGTCATCCTTGATGAAATCGACGCCGGCGGCGATCAGTTCCGCCACCATTGCCGCCGTCTCGTGCGGCCGCAGCCCGAGCGCCGGCTTGACGATGGTGCCGATGATCGGGCGGTCCGTCACACCGGTCAGTCGGCGGCTGCCGGCGACACCGAACTGTGGGCCGGGATGCGCGCCGCGAAAATCCTCCGGCAGCTTCATGTCGACGACGCGGATCCCGGTGAGGCCCTTGATCGAATAGGTGCCGCCGATGGCGATGGTCATCAGCGCCGAAAGGTCGGTGCCGATGGCATCGAACGGAAAGGCGATGTCGACATCGGCGCGTTTGAACGGCCCGCTGCCGTCATCGGGAAGTGACGGCCGCTCGGCATCGGGCAGAGGCCGGATCGCCAGCACGCGCGCCGCCACCCGGGCCTTCAGCTCTTCGGTCTCGCCGGGCAGCGCGACGAAGGTGCCGGTCGACTGGTCGCTGGCGATCTTGGCGGCCAACGCTTCGATGCTTCCAGGCGTTTCGATGCGATAGGTGAGGGTGATCATGGTCTGCTGTCTTAAGCCGAGGCGTTCGAAAAAGGTTCACCGGTGTTCTAAATCTGGTATAATGAGTACATAAGTATTGCAAGGCATATCCGGCTAGAAGTTTTAGGCAGATCGACAGGCGGCAATTTCCGGGAAATGTGGCGGCAGTGTTAGATAGGGCCGGCTCAAGGGAGTGATTCGCGACGATGAACCGTTCGGAACCGATTGTCCGGCGCAAGCTTTCCGACGAGGTCTTCTTGCGGCTGAAGCGCCTGATCACCAGCGGCGAATTGATGCCGGGTGACGACATGCCGTCGGAGCGCGAACTGATGGAGCGCTTCGAGGTCGGCAGGCCGGCGATTCGCGAGGCGATGCAGGCGCTGAGCAATATGGGCCTGGTCGCGATCTCGCATGGCGAGCGCGCCAAGGTGCTGCAGCTCACGGCAAAGTCGATCATCAAGCAGGTCGATGGCGCCGCCAAGATCATCCTGTCGTCATCGAAGGACACGCTTGAGCACCTGAAGACCGCGCGCATCTTCTTCGAGCGCGGCATGGTCAGGGAAGCCGCCGAAAAGGCCACCGCCGAGGATGTGCAGCGCCTCAGGGCCACCGTTGCCGAACAGCGCGGCTTCCGTGGCGATTCCGAAGCCTTCATCTCCGCCGACATGAAATTCCATACCCAGATCGCCGCGATCTCAGGCAATCCGATCTATGTCGCCGTTAGTGAGGCGATGCTCGGCTGGCTGAAGGAATACCACACCGAAATGCTGATCTGGACCGGCAAGGAAAAGTTCACGCTGACCGAGCACGAAGAGATCATCGGCCGCATCGAGAAAAAGGATGCGGATGGCGCCGAGAAGGCGATGATCAAGCATCTCGAACGCTCGCGCGCGCTCTATGTGATGAATTCCGAAAAGTAACTTCAGCCGAGCCGGGTGATCGCGTAAGGCGTCATCACGAGATGGCCGCGGCCAAAAGCCGAAATGTCGACCGGCACTTCGTCCGCCGTCAGGTTCGCCAGCCACGCGATTGTCTTGCCCGAGGCGGAGCGCCCGGCCAGCGCCAGCACCTTGGTCTCATCGCTCGTCCTTGCCGACACATGCGCAAGGCCGGCCAGTTCGCAAAGCCCCTTGATGGCCCTGAAGAGCGGCCGGGGTGTTCCTTCCGCGACGGGTTCTCCAAATGACGCCAGCACGCCGAACGGTCCGGTGAAGCTGGAGAGCGTGAGCTGTTCCAGCCCAGCGGGCGCGATGCGCGCGGCATAGCCGATCGTCCATGCCGCCGCGAACTGGCCGGCATGGCGCGGGTCTCGGTCGGCCATGGCGATGCGCTGTCCCCCGGGATTGGGCTTGGTCGCGCCGCCATAGGGGTTCTGCCGCATGGCAATCGTCGATGGTCCGATCCGATAGGGTTTCGCCCCGAAGATCGCCCGCGCCGATTGGGTGATGAAAGGCAGCGCCTCCAGCGATTGCATGATGCTGAGATCGTCGGCGGCGTGAACGATCGGGCAAGTACAATGGGTGACGAAATCGAGCTGGTCCTCCGGCACGCGCTTGCGGTTGAGTTCGGTGAAATAGCTGAACATGCCGCCGCCGAGCCGGATGTCCGGAAAGGCGCGCCGCGCGGCCGCGTAAACGTTCTCGAGCGGCGGACAGTCCGGCCACGTGCTGCCCGGCGGTGTCGACTGCCGGTCGACCGAAGGCGACACGGCAATGGCCGAGAGTTTTAGCCCGGCCTCGCGCACCAGGCCGGCGACACCTGACATCTCGGCGTCGAGATCGCCAGCGCAGGCAACGACGCATTCGAGGGTCGTTTCGGCTGCGTAGGCAGTTGCCAGTCGGGCGAAAGCGCGCAAGGCGTCGAGCCCGTGGCCACGCGTCGGATCGTAGTGGAAGATCAGCTGTTGCGGGCCGAGCGCCGACAGCATCGAGAGCTTCGCAAGTGCGCTCTCGACATCCTCGGGATAGATGACCACGCCGATATCGGGCAGCCTTGGCCCGGCTTCGCCGAGTTCGACGCGGACCGGTTCGCTGACCATGGCGGCAGCCGGCGCGTTGCCTTTCCCTGTGATGCGCAGGCTGATCGTTTGGCGCAAGGGCTGGCCGGCAGGCAGCACATAGGGCCATGGCAACGCGAGCGGCCGCACATAGGTCTTGTAGGAGGCGTCTGACCAGTTGCGCTGGTCTTCCATCTCGAATGTATCGCCTTCCATTAGGCATTCGGCGGTGACACCAGGCCGAACCTGATGGGTGATGGCGCGGATATCCTTGAAAGGCTGCCACGGGTCGATCAGTTCGGGCAGTTTCGTCGCCACCACGATGCCGTCCGTATGCTCGACAGTGACTGGACTGCCGGCCAGCCCTGCGATCGGATGCAGGATGCAGAAGCCGCAGCGGTTGGTCTCGAAATCGCTTTCGGGGAGGGCGCCGACGTCGAAGACCAGACGGCCATCGGCGAAGCCTTTGATGGTTGCGTGGAAGCCGAGCCGGCTTCCATCGGGTCCGATGCAGCTTGCCGAATAGCTGATCGCGAAGCTCTCCGCGTCCTGATCGATGACGAGGCCCGTCAGCACCGGCTCATAGGTGCCCCAGTCGCGGTCACGTACGATATAGGCGATGGCGCGCAGCACTTCGGTGCCGCGATGGCGGATGGTGCGCAGATTGCCGTTGACGAAGTCGGCGCTGAGCGCGCCCGCGCTCAGCCTGACTGGCTCGGCCTCGAGAGCACGCGTGCCGTAGAGCAGGAAAGTGTCGGCGGTCATTTCAGCAAGGCGTCGAGTTGCACCGGTTGCCGGCTCGCGGCACCAGCATAGGCGGCCTCGACGAGCGCGAACGTCTTGAGATTGTCCGCTCCCGAGGTCGCCGGTTCGATCCCCTTTGCCAGGCAGTCTACCCAGTGCTGCTGGATGGCGACAACGCTTTCCTGGATGTTGTGCCAGGGCCGCGACGCCCATGGCAGCAGCGGCGGCGAGACGTCGGTGACGACCGTGCCGTTCTTGCCGGTGACGGTGAGCCGGTATCCCTGCGCCAGCCGGATCGTTCCGTCGCTGCCGTCGATCTCGATCAGCGTCTCGGGAAACGGCTCGGTGGCAAGCTTCGTCGCATAGCTGCAGTCGACCACGGAGGTCGCGCCGCTCTTGTGGTCCAGAAGCATCGTCGCCACATCCTCGCCCGCGATACTAGGATTGATGCGGGCGGTTCGCGACGTGATGGTCGAGACGTCGCCGAGCAGGAAGCGGGCGATGTCGAGGACATGGATACCGAGGTCCTCGATGATGAAGCGCTTTCCCGTCGCCAGATAGGGCTGGCCGGAAAACACGTCATAGCCGGAGCGGAAGGAGATGCGCCCGAAGAAAGACGTGCCGATCTCGCCGCTGTCGAGCACGGCGCGCACCGCCTGGATCGGCGACTGCCAGCGAAAATTCTCATGCACCATCAGCGGCACGCCGGCTTCCGCGCATGCCCCGACCATTGCCTTGGCGTCGGCGAGCGTCGGCGCGAACGGCTTTTGGCAGATCACCGGAACGCGATGAGCGGCCGCCATTTCGACAAGCGGACGATGGCTGGGCGCGGTGGTGGCGATGTCGACGAAGTCCAGGCTTTCGCCGGCAAAAAGTTCCGCCGCATCGGTATAGCGCTTCGCTATGCCGAACTGGTCGCCGACGATCTTGAGCCGTTCCGGGTCACGGTCGCAGATAGCAACGATCGAAGCGCCCGCAATGCCGCGCCAGGCGTGCATCTGGTTGACGGCAAAGAAGCCGCAGCCGATCAGCGCTCCACGCAACTCCGCCATGCTCAACCCGCCTTCGCCATCTGCATCAAGGTGACGCGCTGTTGAAGCCGGCGTTGTGCCTGGTCGACGACAACGGCGACGATGATGACGAGACCCTTGATCACCATTTGCCAGAACGAACTCACACCCATCATCACCAACCCGTCCGAAAGAATGCCGATGACGAAGGCGCCGACGATGGTGCCGCCGATCGTGCCGCGCCCGCCCGACATCGAGGTACCGCCGAGCACCGCCGCCGCAATGGCGTTGAGCTCGAAACTTTCGCCTGTTGCCGGATGCGAGGCCATCAGCTCGGACGAGATGATCAGGCCGACGATCGCCGCGCAGAAACCGGAGAACATATAGACGAACATCTTCACCATGTTGACACGGACGCCCGAAATCCGCGACGCCCGTTCATTGCCGCCGACGGCGAAGATATGGCGGCCGAGCGGTGTGTATTTGGCGAGATAGGCGGCTCCCAGTGCAACGACGATCAGGATCCAGATCGCCACCGGCAGGCCAAGCAGCCGGCCTGCACCGAGGAAACCGAAACCGGTGGTGCCAAGCTCCGGCTTGCCGACGAGGTTGGGAAAGGTGCGGCCATCCGACGACAGCAGCGCCAGGCCGCGCGCGACATAGAGCACGCCAAGCGTGGCGATGAACGGCGCGACGTTCAGCCGGGTGATCAGCAAGCCGTTGACGGCGCCGATCAATATGCCGACGGCAAGCGTGATCAGCGCGATCTCGAAGACGTTGAAATAGATGGTGTAGCCGATCTGCAGGTCGATGCCATTGAGCACGAGATAGCCGGCCACCATGCCGCACAGGCCGACGATCGAGCCGACCGAAAGGTCGATGCCGCCGGTGATGATGACGAAGGTCATGCCCATCGCCAGGAACGCGTTCAGCGCCACGTGCTTCGACATCAGGATCAGATTGGCGGTCGACAGGAAATTCGGCGCCGCGATCGAGAAGAAGATCAGCACGGCGATAAGCGCGATGAAGGTCCTGAGCTTCATCAGCGTCAACAGCACGGAGCCGCTGGAAGCGGAATGAGCGGCCGCCTTGGCTGGGATGTCAGTCATGGGCGGTGCTCTCCGTGTGTGGGACCGGTCCGTGGCCAAGCGCCGAAGCAGCGACGAGTGCCGCCTCCGTCGCCTCGGCACGGTCGAACATGCCGGTCAGTTTTCCGTTGCTCATCACCGCGATGCGGTCGGACAGCGCCATCACCTCATCGAGGTCGGAGGTGGCGAACAAAATCCCCAATCCGTCGCGGGACAGTTTGCGCATGGTGCGGAAGACGTCTGCCTTGGCGCCGACATCGATGCCTCGGCTGGGTTCGTCCATTAGCAGCACCTTGGGTTCGGTGAGCAGCGCCTTGCCGATCACCACCTTCTGCTGGTTGCCGCCCGACAGCGAAGACACTTCCTGCGCCGGGTCGGCGACCTTGATCGCCAGTTCCCGCACCATCTGCGTCACCGCCTGCCTTTCGTCGGCGCCACGGATATGGAACAGGCGGGCAAATCGCGACAGGCTGGCTAGCGTCAGATTGCTGGCGACCGAGAGGATCGACACCAGCCCTTCGCGCTGGCGATCCTCGGGGATCAATGCCAGGCCACGCCGGATGCGCCGCGTCGTGTCGCGCTCCTTGACCTTTTTACCGCCAATGAAGATCGCGCCTGTCGAATGGCCGTGGCGGCCCATGATGCAGTCGAACAATTCGCTGCGACCGGCGCCCATCAGGCCGTAGATGCCGAGGATCTCGCCGGCGCGCAGCGACAGCGAGACATGGTCGACGGCAAGCCCGCCGATAGCGCGCGGCAGGCAGATGTCCTCGGCTCGAAAGATCTCCTCGCCCGGAAGATGGCCGTCAGCCTTGGCGAAATCCTTGGCGTCGGAACCGATCATCTGGCGAACGATCCATTGCGTGTCGACGTTCTTCATCTCCTCCTGGCCGGTGATGCGGCCGTCGCGCAGCACGGTGATGTAGTCGCCGATGCGGATCAGCTCTTCCAGCCGGTGCGAGATGTAGACGATGGCCACGCCGCGCGCCTTGAGGTCGGCGATCACCTTGAACAGGATCTCGACCTCCGCAGCGCTCAGCGCCGAGGTCGGCTCGTCCATGATCAGGATTCGCGCATCGAGCGAAACCGCCTTGGCGATCTCGACCAACTGCTGCTGGCCGATGCGCAAATCCTCGACCAGCATGTCGGGCCGTATGCCGGCTTGCAGGCGTTCCAGAAATTCAGCCGCACGGCGCTCCTGTTCCTTGCGGTCGATCTTGCCGAAGCGGTTGGTGATCTCCCGGGTGGCGAAAATATTCTCGGCGACGCTCATGTTGCCGAACAGGTTCAGCTCCTGGAACACCATGCCGATGCCGCGGTTCACCGCATCGCCGGATGACGAGAAGGAGACCTCTTCGCCCTCCAGCAGGATGCGGCCGGCTGTCGGCCGTTCGACACCGGCGATAATCTTCATCAGCGTCGACTTGCCGGCACCGTTTTCGCCGACCAGCACGTTGACCGCGCCCTTGCGCACCTCGAAATTGGCGCGCTTGACCGCAACGGTGCCGGAATAGACCTTGGAGACGTCTTCGAGCTTCAGGATGATTTCGCGCTCTGCTGTCGCGCTCATGGCTTCGGCCCGATCTCTGCCTCCGCCGGCGTCACCAGCGGCAGGTCCTGGCCGCTCCCCAGCGTATAGGCGCCCAGCACTTTGGTACTGCGGCCTTCCAGCGCTTCGCGCGGCAGCTTGGAGAGCACCGTCTTGTCGGTGTAGCTGTTGAACGCCTTGCCGAACTGGGCGAAGTCGATCTGGTTGGTGAAGTCGTTGAACTGGATGAAGTCCAGGCTGTCGCGCAGCGCGGTACCGCGCACCGCCGGTCCGATCTGCACTCGTGCATCGGCTTTGCCGTCGCCGTCGACATCGACGTCGACGGTTGCCGCCCGCGACTGCGTGTTGGCCGCGACGATCTTGCCTTCCAGCCGAACCGCGAAAGTCCAAGGCGAATTCGCCTGCTTGTTCGGATTGCCGTATTTGGCGCCGGCAGCCGATGGATCGGTTGTCGCCAGGGTGTGAACCTGCGCAAACGGTCCGGCTTTCTGCTGGAGATAGGGCACGACCTTTGCCGCCCATGTCTCTTCGACCATCTTGTCTGGATTGAAGGCGGGAGCGTTGTCTCCGGCTTCCGATTTCGTAGGCAGGATCTTGCAGGCGGTCAGGCTGATGCTGACCATCACGGTAAGGATCGGCCAGTTCGGCTTGGTGTTCAGCATGGCGGCCTGTCGTTCAGCATCGTGGGCGACCCACGGAAAATGGCGGCGAGGGGCGAAAACCGATTTTCGCCCCTCGCTATTGAAATCACGCTGGCTCAGTTCGTCAGCGCGAAGGTCTCCAGCTTGGCGGCATTGTCGCCATTGATCAGAACGCAGTCCATCAACTGCTTTTCCTTGGCCGGCGACTTCTTGTTCTTGATGAAGTCGTTGGCCTGCTCGACCGCCATCTGCGCCTGCGCGAAGGCCGGCTGCAGCACGGTTGCCTTGATACCGCCCGACGTGATGGAGTCCCGTACGTCGTTCGATCCGTCGAAGCCGACGACGATGACGTCCTTGCGGTTCGCCGCGGCAAGTGCCGCATAGGCGCCCATCGCCATCGTGTCGTTGCCGGAGATCACACCCTTGATGTCGGGGTTGGCCTGCAGGATCGATTCCATCTTGGAATAGGCTTCCGTCTGGCTCCAGTTGGCCGACTGCTGGGCAACCATCTTCAGGTCCGGATAGTCGTCGATGACGTCGTGATAGCCCTTGGAACGAATGCCGGCATTGGTGTCGGATTCCTTGCCGACCAGCTCGACGAAATTGCCCTTCTCGCCCATCAGCTTGACGAATTCCTGCGCGCCGAGCTGGGCGCCCTGGTAGTTGTTGGAGACGATCTGCGCCACGGCGACGCCGGTGGCGTTGATCTCGCGGTCGATCAGGAAGGACGGGATGCCTGCGTCCTTGGCCTTCTGCACGGCGGCGACAGTGGCGTCGGCGCCGGCATTGTCGAGGATGATCGCCTTGGCGCCGCGGCCGATCGCGGTGTCGATCAACTCGGACTGCTTGTTGGCGTCATCGTCATGGACGAGCACCAGCGCCTCATAGCCGAGTTCCTTGGCCTTGGCTTCGGCACCGACGGCTTCCGCCTTGAAGAACGGATTGTCGTGTGAGGGCGTGATAATGGCGATGAGATCCGCCGCGTAGGCGGGCACGGCCGTGCCAAGCGCCAGCATGCCGGCGAAAGCCGCAAGCGTCATTCTGCGTGTGAGTTTCATGAAGTCCTCCCGTTTGAAAATTGCCTTGATCGGCCAATGGCTTCGTCTGCATCCGAACTCGTCAGGCAGCGCGGGCCGCGGATCGCTTGGGTCAAAAAACCGTTGCCGGCTTACCCCAGGCGGATCGTTGCTCCCCAGCCATCCTCCACTCGCCAGGCTTCGAACTCCCTGCGAAACCCTGTCGATCCGAGCCATGAACAGCTAAGCCAACTGGTATGATGAGTCAACCACTAATTCAGGTGACATGTACCTGATGAGCTACCAAAACCGAGGGTCGGCAATGACAGGCCGGGCCCTCGAGGTGCTGCGTCAAGCACCTGTCTTCTCTCAGGTGATCCGCTGAATGCTGGCGGCGATCTCTTCCGGTTCGAACACCCGCTTCCAGTCGTCACGCATCAGCACCGGCTTGCCGAACTCGATCGCCTTGTTGCAGGCGTCCGAGAAAACGCCCTTGGTCTCGCCGAAGATGACGGCGCCGAGCACGTTCATATGGCCGAGCAGGAAGTCGAGCGCCGCCTGCTTGTCGACACCGCGCGCCACGACTTCGTCGACGGCTTCCTTCATCACCACCAACAACGAGGCGCACACCGTCTCCGAAAGGCCAGGCTCGAGCAGCGCCATCTGTTCGACGCTGACGCGGTGCGAACGCATCACCGGCGCCCATATGATCTTCGCGATCGCCTCGCCCTTGGCGTAGTCCTCTTCCGGCCCCTGCATCAGGGCGCTGACCATATGCTGCTTGGCCTTCACGCCGCCGAAATAGTCCTTCTTCGCGGCCATGTCCGTCTCGTCATTGAAGATCGGCGGATGGCAGGGGTGGGTGACGAAATAGGTGAGGTCCGGCCGCTTCGGCAGATGGCCGGCGAAGGGTGCTGCCGCGTCTAGCACCACCACCATCGTGCCTGATACCAGCTTGCTCTCGATGCTGGCCGCTACCTTGCCGATATGCGTGTCGGGAACGGCCAGGATCACCACATCGGCGTCCTTGAGCGCCTCGTCGGCACTGACCGTATCGAAACCCAGTCCGGTCTTCAGCCGTTCGCGGCCGGCATCGCTGACCTCGACATGGCGTATCGTGTAGGGCGACCCGCGAAAGTTGGTCGACAGGCGGTAGCCCATTTTTCCGCCAGCCCCGAACAGCGCAATCGTTGTCATCTGGTCACCACTCCTGTTCTTCGCCGACGGCATCGCCCGTCGTCAACTGATCAACTGGTATAATCACGCTACCAGATTTTGGCAATCTGATAATGACCATGCGATGCGTGCGCCGCGTCATCGGCTGCCGACGGCAAGCTCCAGCACGAGAACCATGGATGGCGCGCTCTGGATACGATTTCTAGATCACCAGAAGAAGCCCGCGCTTGCCCGCTGAGTGCGCATGGGCGCTGCTCTGCCATCCCTAGAAATAGGAGGCATCTGTTGGGGGTTGGAGGTGGGGCCGGGCGCTACTTCAAAAGGTCGACCAGCATGTCGAAAGCCGCATCGATATCGCCGCGAACCGCCGCCTGAACTGCCTGCTCGTCCCGGTCGCGCAGGGCCGCAAACATCTGTTGATGGTATGTGTTCGCGGTCGAGTAGGACCCATGCAGCATATTGAAATAGGGGCTGATCTGCAGCCATAGGTCCTTGATGATCTTGAGCAGGGTTTCGGATCCTGCTGCTCGGTAGATTGCGAAGTGGAAGGTGTAATTCGCCCTCAGATAGGCCTTTACGTCGTCCGCGCCATTCGCGCGTTCCAGCGAGTCCAGATCGCGCGCGAAAATCGCAAGATCCGCATCACTCCGGTTCTGTGAGGCCCAGCCGGCGGCGATGGCCTCTATCTCAAAACGTACATTGCGCAAATCGGTGAGCCGCTCGCGGCTGAGCGCCGGAATACCAATGGAGCGCCCGGATACCACGGTCAGCGCGTTGGCTGCCGTCAGGCGCCGCAGCGCTTCCCTGACCGGCATCGGGCTGACGCCAAAGGCGTCGGCGAGGCTCTGAACCGTGACCATCTCGCCCGGTACGATGCTGCCGTCGAGGATCAGTTCGGTGACCTGATTATAGACCCGGTCCTGCAGAGTTTCCTTGGACAGTGGAATGATCTCGACACCAGGCTTCCTGAACGCCGATCCAGCCATCTCCGGTCAACCTTCCCGCCCAACGGCGACACTATTGCTTGTGTCGGAATGCAAGGTTCGTGGTGCCACGTCAAGCGGCTGACATAGCCGTTTTGATATAAACGATTTCATCATTGATATTTGATCAAATCATGTTACGGTCGCTGGCATCGAATGGCAAAGGTTACGTTTTGTGCCCTTGGGAGGCATTCGGTCGTTCTGTTTGGGAGGAGTTTCACATGGGTATCGGATCGAAAGTCCGGCGGCTCGCGCTGCTGGCTGGGATGGCTGCATGCGCCTTCGGCCTGTCCGCCGCGCAGGCAGCCGAGAAGCACAAGATCTTTCTCAGCATGAGTTACATCGGCAATGATTGGCAAGCGGAGGCGGCCAACATGGTCAAGGCCATGGCCGCCCACAAGAGCCTGGCCGACAAGGTCGACCTGCAGGTCCAGGTCGCTGGCCCCAACGCGCAACGCCAGATTCAGCAGATCAACGCAATGGTGCAAAGCGGCGCCGAGGCCATCGTCGTATATCCGATCTCGCCGACCGCGCTCAACCAGGTCGTCAAGAATGCCTGCGACAAGGGCGTGAAGGTCTTTGCCTACGACGCCGAGATCACCGAGCCTTGTGCCTACAACGTCCACATCGACCAGCTGGAAGCCGGCAGGGTGACCGCCGAATGGCTGGTCAAGAAGCTCAACGGCAAGGGCAACATCATCGCCATCACGGGTGTCCCGGGAACATCCGTCGACGATCAGCGGACAAAAGCCGCCAAGGAAGTCTTCGCCAAATATCCTGATATCAAGATCGTCGGCGAGGCTGTCGGCATGTGGAGCCAGGCGGTCGCCCGCACCGAACTTTCGAAAATCCTGGCCACCCGCAATTGGGACGACATCAACGGGCTGTGGATGCAGGTCGGCTGCTTCACCGCCAACTCGATGCAGCTCGAGGCCGGCAAGAAGACAAGCGAACTCCTGCCTTGCGCCGGCGAAGGTTCCAATGGCGGCCGCATCCAGATGCTGCCGGAGGGCACCGAAGTCGAAGGTGCGGCCGCCCCTTACGCGCCGGCCGGCGCACAACGCATTTCCTACGCCTCGCCGCCTTATTCGGGTGCGCTGGCGCTGAAGCTTGCCGTCGAGGCGATCGAAGGCAAGGACGTGCCGAAGACCACCATCCTGCCGCTGCCGCTCGTCACCAATGAGACGATCAAGCTGTGCGACGAAGGCACATGGGCGGAGATGAAGGCCGGCTGCAACGCCTTCAAGCCGTCGCTGGTCTCCAATCCGGGCTGGTTTGCCTCGATCTTCTCGGACCAGACACCCGAGGTCGGCCTTAATGCTGCCCTCGTCGGACAACCGGAGAACTAAGCCTCCCAAGGCGCGTGTGACGATGCACGGACTGTTGTCCGTGCATCGTCAATCCATGCCAAGCCCGGCGATCGAGGACAATGACAGAACATTCCGAGCTCCCCGCCATCGAGATCGACGGTATCAGCAAGGCGTTCGGCCCGACCGTCGCGCTGGACGGCGTGTCGTTTGCGATCGCGCCCGGCAGCGTCCATGCCCTGCTCGGTGAAAACGGAGCGGGCAAGTCGACACTGGTGAAGCTGCTGTCCGGACTGGTCCGGCCGAGCCAAGGCCATGTCCGTGTCTTCGGCAAGGAGATCGCTTGCGGCGCACCGCGCGCAGCACATGCGCTCGGTATGCAGACAGCATTCCAGGAGATGACCCTGGTGCGTGACCTCTCCGTCCTCGACAACATGATGCTGCCTTACGCCCCCGTCGGCATCTCCGGCCTGATCCGCCGCGGTGCCGCCCGCAAGGCCGTCCGCCGCCATATCGAAGATCTCGGTTTTTCCGTCGATCTCGATGCCGAGGTGAGTGAGCTCGAGCTTTCGGTGCGCCAGAAGATCGAGATCGCGCGTGCCGTCTACCGCAAGCCGCGCATCCTTTTGCTCGACGAACCGACCTCGACGCTCGCCGGCCGCGACGTCGACTGGCTGGGCGACATCATCGCCAGGCTGAAGGCGGCCGGCACCACCATCGTTTTCATCACCCATCGCATGCGCGAGGTCCGTGCCTTCTGCGAGACGTTGACGATCCTGAGAAACGGCCGCCACGTCGTCACCGCGCCGGTTGCCGATGTCTCGGATGGCGACGTCATCGAAAAGATCATCGGCCGCAGCATCGAGCAGACCTTCCCGCCCAAGCCGGACAGCGCCCAGGCCTTCGGCCCGCCGGTTCTGGGCGTGCGCGATCTCAAGGTCGGGCGCAAGCTCGACGGCGCTGGCTTCGATCTGCGCAAGGGCGAAATCCTCGGCGTCGCGGGGTTGCAGGGCATGGGCCAGCAGGACCTATTCCTGGCCTGCTTCGGCATGGCCGAAATCACCCGCGGCCACATCCTCGTCGACGGCCGCAAGGTCTGGCTCGGTTCGCCGGCCGATGCTTTGCGCCCCAACATGGCCATCGGCCTGGTGCCGGAAGACCGCAAATCCGAAGGCCTGTTCCTGAAACTGTCGGGCAGCCAGAACGCCACTCTGCCCGTGATATCGCGCTTCACACGGCTAGGTCTTGTCGACGGGCAAGCCGAGACCCGCTCCGTCGAGGCGGCATTCGCCACTGTCGAGGTCGACCGCCGCGCGCTTTGGACGCGGGCCGGTGCGTTTTCCGGGGGCAACCAGCAGAAAATCGCCATCGCCAAATGGCTGGTGGCGCAGAGCCGCATCCTGCTGTTGTTCGATCCCACCCGAGGCATCGACGTCGGCACCAAGCACGAGCTTTATGTGATGATGCGAAACTACGTGGCTTCGGGCGGTTCGATCCTGCTGCACTCGACCGAGATTCCCGAACTCGTCCATCAATGCGACCGGGTCCTGGTTCTCTACGATGGGCGCATCGCCGCCGAACTCGAAGGCGACGCCATCACCGAACCGGCCATCATGCGCCCGGCGCTCGGGCATGCCGGGGAAGCCGCCGCATGAGCAGCGCAGCAGCCTCATCCCCCGCTACCGGCGGCGTCGGACTGCGCCGTGCGCTGATGCGCAATCGCGGCGCGCTGATCGCCGCGGCCGTCCTGGCGATCCTGCTCTTCGTTGTCGACTGGATCAGCGCCGGGCCGCTGACATATTTCGACGTGTCGTTCCTGTCGAGCGGCGGCGCCACCTCGGCGCTCGCGGCGATCGGCCAGACCATCGTCATCCTGTCGGGCGGCTTCGACCTGTCCGCCGGCGCGGTGATATCGCTGGTCAATGCCGTGCTGGCATCGAGCATGGACCCGATGGCGCCGGGCGCCAGCATCATCCTGTGGACCGCCGTCGGCATCGGCGTCGGCATGGCGGTGGGCGCCTTCAACGGCTTCTTCATTGCGGTGCTGCGCATGCAGCCGATCGTGGTGACGCTGTCGACCATGTTCATCCTGCAAGGCGTGACGCTGCTGGTGATGGACAAGCCCGGTGGCTTCGTGTCGCCCGATCTCGGTACCTTCTATCTCGGCGACGCGATCGCCGGCTGGCTGCCGATGCCGCTGGTGGTGATCGGCGTCGTCCTGCTCGCCTGGTTCTGGCTGAAGGGAACCCGCTTCGGCACAGCACTTTATGCGGTTGGCAGCGATCCGGACTCGGCCGCTTCCGTCGGCATCAATGTCGTGCTGGTGCGCTTTGCCGTCTATGTCATCGCCGGCGGCTGCTATGGCCTTGCCGGCGTGTTCATCAGCGCCCAGACCGGCAGCGGCGATCCGCTGGTCGGCAATCCGCTGCTCTTGTCGATGTTCGCGGCGGTCGTCGTCGGCGGCACGCGCCTCGGTGGCGGGCAGGGCGGCCCGGTGGGCTCTGTCTTCGGCGCCTACATCCTGATGATCGTGGTGAACATCCTGCTGGTGCTCAACGTATCGGCCTATTATTCGACCATTGCCGAAGGCACCATTCTGGTGCTGGCAGCACTTGCCGGCTCGATCTCCCATGCATCGGTGCTTGCCGTGCAATTGCGCGCCGCGCGCGCCCGGCTTGCCGCTTGGCGCGCCGGCATATTGCCCTCGCAACTCGAGCGCGTGGACCGGCGTCTCAAGATCGCCGAGCCAGCCCATGCCCAGCGCAATCCGGCATCGCCGCGCCCTGCCTTCCATCTACGCAACGCGGAAACGTTGCGCTATGCGCTGCCCGCCTATGTCTGCCTGTTGCTCATCGTGGTCGTCACGCAGGTCTGGCTCGGCCGCGCCATCCTCAATCCGGGTTACTGGAATTCGCTGCTGGTGCTGTCGTCCTTCCTCGCCGTCCTAGCGCTCGGGCAGGGAACCGTCATCCTGACCGGCGGCCTCGATCTCTCCGTGCCGTGGACGATCGGCATCTCCGGCATCATCCTGGCCGGCATGGTCAACGGCTCCGACGCGGCCCTTGTCTACGCCTTGCCGGTCGTTCTGGTGATGGCTTGCGCCATCGGCTTCGCCAATGGTTTCGGCATCGTCTATCTCGGCATATCGCCGATCGTCATGACGCTTGCCACCAACGGCATTCTGCAAGGCTGTGCGCTGCTCTATTCGCAGGGAACGCCGGCCGGGTTTTCCTCGCCGATGCTGCGCTGGGTCATGACGGCCAAGCTCGCCGGCCTGCTGACCCCAATCGTCCTGCTGATGGTCGTCTTTGTCGTCGCAGCGGTACTGCTGCTTGGCCGCACCCCGTTCGGACGACGCGTCTACGGCATCGGCAATGGGCTGCGCGCGGCGCGCTTGTCGGGCATCGGCGTCGAGCGCACGCTGATCCTGGTCTATATGCTTTCGGCCGTCTGCGCGGCTGTTGTCGGCGTCATGCTGACCGGCTTTTCGGGTCAGGCAAGCCTCGGCATGGGCGACGACTATCTGTTGCCGTCGATCGCCGTGGTGGTGGTCGGCGGCGCGCTGATCACCGGTGGGCGCGGCCACTATCTCGGCATGCTCGGCGGCGTGTTGTTGCTGACCGCGCTGCAGATGCTGCTCGCCGGCACCACGCTTCCCTATGCCACGAGGGCAATTCTTTACGGACTGGTCGTTCTGGGCGCCGTCATGGCGCTGCGCGAACGGCGGCTGCAATGAGAAGGACAGGACGATGAGCACAAGAGCCCCGGCATCTGCGGACGAATTTCTGACTGGGCTGAAAGGCCAGCGCGTGCTGGTGACGGCAGGCGCCGGCGGCATCGGTTTTGCCATAGCCGACACGCTGTCACGCCTCGGTGCCCGCATCGTCGTCTGCGACGTTTCCGACGAGGCGCTGGCCGCTGCTCCCGGCAAGATCGATCTGGTCGCCGCTGTGAAGGCGGATGTTTCGCGCGACGATGACGTCGACCGGCTGTTCGAGGCGGTCGAGAAAGAACTCGGCGGGCTCGACGCGCTGATCAACAATGCCGGCATTGCCGGGCCGACCGGCGGTGTCGACGAAATCGACCCGGCCGACTGGCGGCGCTGCATCGACATCTGCCTGACTGGCCAGTTCCTGTGCGCCCGGCGCGCCGTGCCGCTGATCAAGGCGGCGGGCGGCGGCTCGATCGTCTCGATGTCGTCGGCCGCCGGCCGCCATGGCTACGCCTTCCGCACACCCTATTCGGCGGCCAAGTTCGGTGTCATCGGTTTCACGCAGAGTCTCGCCAAGGAGCTCGGGCCGCACGCTATCAGGGTCAACGCCATCCTGCCCGGCATCATCGAAGGGCCGCGCATCGAAGGTGTTATCTCGGCGCGCGCCAAGCAGGTCGGTATCAGCCACGAGGAAATGACCGGACGCTATCTGCAGAATATCTCGCTGCGCCGCATGACTAGCCCCTATGATGTCGCATCGATGGTCGCCTTCCTGCTCTCCGATGCGGGGATCAATATTTCCGGCCAGTCGCTCGGCGTCGACGGCAATGTCGAAACACTTTGAGGAGCCGATCCATGGCCAATGTCGCAATTGTCGGAAGCGGGTTCATCGGGCGGGCCTGGGCAATCAGCTTTGCCCGTGCCGGCCATGACGTGCGGATGTGGGATCAGTCGCCCGCTGCGACCGGCGGCGCCCGCGACTACATTGCCGGCGTGCTCGGTGACCTTGCCGCAAACGACCTGCTGCGCGGTCAGTCCGTCGACACTGTGCTTGGCCGGATCACCATTGTCGCGGAGCTGGCAAAGGCGCTGGCGGGTGCGGTCCATATCCAGGAGAACACACCTGAAAACCTCGAGGTGAAGCGGGAGGTATTCTCGCTGATCGACACGCTTGCCGATCCGCGGACAGTCATCGCCAGTTCCACCTCGGCGCTGTTGCCGTCGAAATTCACCGACCATCTGCAAGGACGGCATCGCTGTCTGGTCGTGCATCCGATCAATCCGCCCTATCTCATTCCGGCGGCCGAAATCGTGCCGGCGCCATGGACGTCCGCCGAGACGGTCGAGAGAACCCGCGCCTTCCTCATCGACGCCGGTCATGCGCCCCTGGTGATGAAGCGCGAACTCGACGGCTTCATCATGAACCGCCTGCAAGGCGCATTGCTTGAGGAGGCTTTCCGGCTTGTCGCCGACGGCTACGCCAGCGTCGAGGATGTCGACATCGGCATCCGCGACGGGCTGGCGCTGCGTTGGTCGTTCATGGGGCCTTTCGAGACCATCGATCTCAATGCACCTGGCGGCGTGCGCGACTATGTCGAGCGTTATCAGTCGATCTATTCGAACATTTTCCCGCAGATGCTGCGGCGCGTCGACTGGGCGGGCGAGGTGATGAAAACCGTCGAAGCCGACCGCCGCGAACGCCTGCCACGCGAAAACCTCGGCGAACGGCAGGTATGGCGTGATCGTCGGCTGATGGCGCTGGCGGCACACAAGAAAAAATCGGACCAGGAGTACGGACAATGATCGAAACGAGCCGCAAGCCAGGTGCTGCGCAGACCAGGGGCAAGGTCATCATCACCTGCGCGGTGACGGGCGCCATCCACACGCCGACCATGTCGCCCTATCTGCCGATCACTCCTGACCAGATCGCTTCTGAGGCGATCGCGGCTGCCGAAGCCGGTGCCGCAATCCTGCATCTGCATGCGCGCGATCCGGAAACCGGCAAGCCCGACCAGACGCCGGAGGCCTTCGCTCGCTTCCTGCCGCGCGTCAAGCAAGGCACCAACGCCGCCATCAACATCACCACCGGTGGCAGCCCGTACATGAAGCTCGAGGAGCGCGTGCGCCCGGCCGCCCAGTTCAAACCGGAAGTCGCCTCGCTCAACATGGGCTCGATCAATTTCGGGCTCTATCACCTCGCCGACAAATACGAGACCTTCAAGTTCGACTGGGAAAAGCCGCATCTGGAAGCGACCCGCGACCTCGTCTTTCGCAACTCGTTCAAGGACATCGAGTACATCCTGGCGACCTGCTACGACAACGGCACGCGCTTCGAGTTCGAGTGCTACGACATCGCTCATCTTTACAACCTCTCGCACTTCGCCGACCGCGGGTTGGTGAAGCCGCCTTTCTTCGTGCAGTCGGTGTTCGGACTGCTCGGCGGTATCGGCACCCATCCCGAAGACGTCGCCCATATGAAGCGCACTGCCGACCGGCTGTTCGGCGACCAGTTCCGCTGGTCGGTTCTCGGCGCTGGCGCCAGCCAGCTCCGCATCGCCGCGCAATCGGCAGCGCTTGGCGGCAACATCCGCGTCGGGCTGGAGGACAGTCTGTGGGCGGGCAAAGGCAAGCTTGCCAAATCGAACGCTGAGCAGGTCTTGCTGGCCCGCAAGATCATCGAAGGGCTCGGCATGGAGGTGGCGACGCCCGATGAGGCACGCGAAATCCTGTCATTGAAAGGCGGGGACAAGGTCGCTTTCTAAATCGTTGCGTGGCGCCAATTCCGAGGAGGACGGCATGAAGATCGAAGTCGTGGTGGACGTGAAGACCACACTGGGCGAAGGACCGCTGTGGGACGTCGAACAGGAGCGCCTCTACTGGATCGACAGCTTCGACGGGCGCGTGTTTCGGGCGACCGCCGACGGACGCGAGATCCGGTCATGGGACGTGCCGATGAAGATCGGCTCAATGGCGCTGCGCAAGGACGGTAGCGGCGCCGTGGTGTCGCTGCAGCGCGGTTTCCATCTGCTCGATTTCGCCTCCGGCGACGTGACGCTGATCCACGATCCCGAGCCGGACAGGCCAATGAACCGGCTCAACGACGGCAAGGTCGACCGGCGCGGCCGCTTCTTCGCCGGCTCGATGGACACGATGGAAGAGGGGCCGTCCGGCGGTCTCTACAGGCTGGATCCGGATTTCTCCGTCACCCGGATCGATTCCGGCATCATCTGTTCCAACGGTCCATGCTGGAGCCCCGACGACCGCACCTTCTATTTCGCCGACACCTGGACCGGCGAGATATGGGCCTACGACTACGACATCGCCACCGGTGCCGCCACCAACAGGCGTACCTTCGTGCGCGTCGACACCAGCCGGGGCGGTGCGGCGGACGGCTCGACCGTCGATGCCGAGGGCTATCTGTGGAATGCGCTGGTCTATGACGGAAGACTGGTGCGCTATGCGCCCGATGGCAGCATCGATCGCATCATCGACATGCCGGTCAAGAAGATCACCAGCGTCATGTTCGGCGGACCGAAGCTAGATATCCTTTACGTCACCTCGATGGCCAAGCCGCCGTTGCCGCGTTTTCCCGGCGACGGCGTTTTGCGCGGCAGCCTGTTCGCCATCACGGGCCTTGGCGTCAAAGGCGTTGCGGAGCCCCGCTTCGGCAGCTGACGCCAGACAAGCGAAGCGCCCGTAGCATACGCGGATCAGGCCTTCGCGCAGGCATCCCAATGAGCGGTCAACGGATCATTGGCCAAACAGGTCCGGGCGAGCCACGTTGAGCCGTTGCACCGTGCGCAGCACTTCGCGCAGATGCGCCGCCATACGCGCGCCTGCCTGCTTTGCCTCGCCGGTCTCCACGGCCTCGAAGATCGCCACATGCTGAGCGAGCAGCGTTTCGAGGTGACCCGGCTCGGGCAGGCTCAGATAGCGCACACGGTCCATCTGCAGCTTGACCACTTGGATCACCCGCCAGCTCTTGGGCAGGCCGGCCTCTTCGCAAAGGCTACGATGGAAGCCCTCGTCGAGCTCAAGAAACAGCTCGCGGTCGCCCTCGGCCACTGCCTTGGCCTGCTGGGCAAGATTCACCCTGCCTGCCGCGATGAAGGCGCTCGAACCGTGTCCGGCCAGCTTCTGCACGACGGAGACCTCGAGTGCCTCGCGAATGAACTGCGCTTCCTCGACGTCACTTAGCCGGATCGGCGCGACGAAGCTGCCGCGTTGCGGCAGGATGTCGATCAGCCCTTCATCGGCAAGCCGGATCAGCGCCTCGCGCACGGGTGTCCGGCTGACACCGAGCTGCTGGGCTAGGTCCTGTTCGCTGAGCGCTTCCGACGGCAACATCGCCAGCGTCGTGATGGCGCGGCGCAGGCGCTCGTAGATCTGCGGTGAGATCGGCATGCGATTGTTGACCGGCTCCAGCACCCGCGAGGGTTCGCGCTGACCGGCGGTTTTCAGCCTGGCAGCACTGCCTGAAAATCTGGTCGCCCCCGAAAGCTTGGTCCCCATGACGAATCCGTTGCTGTGAATGGCGCTGCACTGCTCCGGTCATGACACCGCGCACGTCCCAACTCAAGCGGCAAGCAGGATTGAAGCTGTGTTGACATACTACCATGGTAGTGTGTATGACGCCAGCAGGCTAGGGGAGAGGAGCCGGCATGAAGATCACGGACATCAAGGCGACCACCATCACCGTTCCGCTGGAAGCAGCATTGCGGCACAGCAACGGTACGCATTGGGGACGCTTTGTCCGCACCGTGGTCGAGGTCGAGACCGACGAAGGCATTGTTGGGCTCGGCGAGATGGGCGGTGGTGGCGCCGGCGCCGAACTCGCTTTCGCCGGCCTGAAATCCTACCTGGTCGGCCATGACCCTTTCGATCTCAACCGGATGCGCTACGCCATCTGCAATCCGACGGCGTCGCTCTACAACAACCGCACGCAGCTGCACGCAGCGCTGGAATTCGCCTGTCTCGACATCATCGGCAAGAAGCTCGGCGTGCCGGTCTACCAATTGCTTGGCGGGCGCGTGCGCGACCGGATCGGCTTCGCCTCCTATCTGTTCTTCCGTTATGCCGACCGCCGCAGCGGCAAGGGCGAAGTCCGCACCATCGATCAATTGCTCGAGCATGCCCGCGCGCTCAAGGCCGAACATGGTTTTCACGCCCACAAGCTCAAGGCCGGCGTGTTTCACCCCGACTATGAGTTGGAATGTTTCAGGGCGCTCGCCGCCGAATTTCCTGCCGATACGCTGCGCTACGATCCGAACGCAGCCCTGTCAGTCGAAGAGGCGCTGCGTTTCGGCCAAGCCATCTCCGATCTCAGGAACGACTATTTCGAGGACCCGACCTGGGGCCTGGCCGGCATGCGCCGCTTACGCGAGAAGCTCTCCATCCCGCTGGCCACCAACACCATCGTCATCGATTTCGAACAGCTCGCCACCAATGTGCGCGACCCTGCGGTTGACGTGATCCTGCTCGACACCACCTTCTGGGGCGGCATCCGCGCCTGCGTGCGCGCGGCGCAGATCTGCGACACGTTCGGTCTCGGTATTGCGGTGCATTCCTCTGGCGAACTCGGCATCCAGCTCGCCACCATGCTGCATCTTGGCGCAGTGCTGCCCAACCTCGTCTTCACCGCCGACGCGCATTATCACCACCTTGCCGACGACATCATCGTCGGCGGCAAGATGCTCTACGAGAATGGTGCGATCGCGGTGCCGGAGGCACCGGGCCTCGGCGTCGAACTCGATCGTGACAAACTCGCCACCTATGCCGAACTCTATCGCTCGCTGGGCGGCTATGCCTACGACCGCGATCCCGGCCGTCCGGGCTGGTATCCGCTGCTGCCCAACACTAATTTCGCCGACCATTTGAACGATGCCGTGCCTGATCTCGGGCTGGGCTGACATTTTCCGTTCGAAAGGATCGTCGGGAGGACGCTATGACTTTCAACCGGAGGAGAACAACAATGAGCAAGACCACAGCCTTATTCATTGCAGCCATGCTCGGCTGCACCAGCTTTGCAGCGCTGGACGCGCGCGCCTATGAAGGCGTCGCCAAGGGCGACACTTCGGCCAAGAAGATCGCCTTCAGCAATTCCTACGCCGGCAATTCCTTCCGCCAGGTGATGATCAAGAGCTTCGAGGAAATGGGCGCCAAGGCCGTGGCCGACAAGCAGATCGCCGCAACAGCCGTCGTCAGCTCGAACAATTCGGTGACCGAACAGGCGAGCCAGATCGAGAACCTGATCCTGCAGGGCTACGATGCGATCATCGTCCTTGCCGGCTCCGACACCGCACTCAATGGCGCCATCAAGGATGCCTGCAATGCCGGTATCACGGTCGTCGCCTTCGCCAGCGGCGTCACCGAGCCTTGCGCCTATGTCGTCGACTACAACCTCGATTCCTATGCCAAGGCCGAACTGGATTTCATCTCCAGCAAGCTCGGCGACAAGCCGGCCAACATCCTCGAGATCCGCGGTATGGCCGGCGACGGTTTCGACAAGCGCCTGCATGAGGGCGTCGAGAAGGCGATGAAGGCGCACGCCAGCTACAAGGCTGTCGGCGAGGTCTATGGTCAGTGGACGGCCACCGTGGCACAAAAGGAAGTGTCGGGCATCCTGCCGTCGTTGCCTCAGGTCGATGCGGTGCTGACGCAGGGCGGCGACGGCTATGGCGCGGCGCAGGCATTCAAGGCCGCCAGCCGGCCGCTGCCGATCATCATCATGGGCAACCGCCAGGACGAATTGGCGCTGTGGAAGCAGGAGCATGATGCCGGCGGCTACGAAACCTTCTCGCTGGGCGCCACGCCCAGCGTCTCGCAGGTCGCGTTCTGGGTCGCGCAGCAGATCCTGGCCGGCAAGCAGGTGCCGAAATTCGTCGAGGTGCCGCTCCTGCAGATCAATCAGCCTGACCTCGACGCCTGGCTGAAGACGGTTCCCGCAGGCGGCGTGGTCAATGCCGAATACCCGCAGGAGCTGGTGGCCAAGATCATCGACGCCAACGTGAAGAAGGAGCCTCTGCCGGGCGTTCCCGCGCCGAAATGAGCAGCATGGCCGAATGATGAACGATCCCACGTCGCCCAAAAGGGACGCAGCAGAGACGGTCAATGCCGACGGCCTCCTCATCGAGGTGCGCGATGTCCGCAAGCACTATGATGCCGTGCATGCCCTGGGCGGCGTGGATTTTCATCTCAAACCCGGCGAGGTCGTTGGCCTTGTCGGTCACAACGGCGCCGGCAAGTCGACGCTGATGAACGTGCTGGCCGGCACCATCGAGCGCAGCAGCGGCAGCTTTCGCCTCGGCGGACGTGAGATCGGTGCCTGGAGTGCGGCCAGTGCCCAGCAGGCCGGTCTGCGCTGTATCTTCCAGGAACTGTCGCTCTGCGCCAATTTGACGTCGGCGGAAAACACCCGCATCGTGCACAGGTCCTTGCGTGGGTTGGGCTGGCGGCGGCGCGCGCGCCAGGTGATTGGTCCGGTGCTGGACGAGATCTTCCCTGGCCACGGCATCGATCTCGACAGGAAGGTCGCCGACCTGCCGATCGGCGAGCGACAGATGGTCGAGATCGCCCGCGCCTTCACGCAGACCAGCATCAAATTGCGCGCCGTCATTCTCGATGAGCCGACCTCGGCGCTCGGCCATGAGGCGACGGAACAACTGCTCGCCCACATTCGTCGTGCCGCAGGGCGTGGCATCGCCTGCATCCTGATCACCCATCGCCTCAACGAGATCCTCGCCGTCTGCGACCGCACCGTCGTCATGGTCGACGGCAAGGTCGTCGCCGAGCGGCCCACCGCCGGCCTGTCACGCGCCGCGCTGGTCGAGTTGATGGGAAGCATCGAACGGCCGCGTGAGCGCACGGCCGGCAAGGTGGCCTCGGTGCAAGCTCCGGTTATCCGGCATGCGGGTCGCGACACCACAGATCTGACCATCGACGTCGGCAAGGGTGAGGTCATCGGCTTCGCCGGGCTCGACGGCCACGGCCAGCGCGAGCGGCTGCGCGCGATGTTTTATGCCTCGCGCCGGCAACGCGAGGCCTTGCCGGGTGCCTATGTCGCCGGCGACCGCGGCTCGGAAGGCGTGTTTTCGCTGTGGTCTATCGCCGACAATCTGACCATCCGCAGCCTGAATGCACTGACGCGGGGCGGCATGATTTCAGGCGCCGCCGCCCGCAAGCTGGCCGAGACCTGGTCGAACAGGCTCAACGTCAAGGCGCCTTCGATCGACACGCCGATCCTGTCGCTGTCCGGCGGCAACCAGCAGAAGGTGCTGTTCGCCCGCGCGCTGTCGTCGGACGCCGAGGTGATCTTCCTCGACGATCCGATGCGCGGCGTCGATGTCGGCACCAAGCAGGAGGTCTACCGGCTGATCCGCGCGGAAGCCGAGAACGGACGCGCCTTCGTCTGGTACACAACCGAACTCGAAGAGCTGACCAATTGCGAGCGCATCTATGTCTTCCGCGAGGGCCGCGCCGTGACCAGGTTGGAAGGCGAGGCCATCGAGACCGGCCGTATCCTGCAGGCGTCGTTCGGAGGCGACCATGTCTGACGCGCCTGCCCGAGTTCCGGCCCGTTCTCCTTCCAATCCGCGCTCGGCCTTGCTCAATGCGATGCAGGTCGGCCTGCCGGCAATCGCGCTGCTGGTCATGCTGGCCATCATCTTCAGCATCCGCCCGGCGGCGATGAGCTATTTCGGCTTCCATCTGCTGTTCAAGCTCTCGGTGCCGCTGGTCTTTGCCGCACTGGCGCAGATGATGGTGATCATGCTGGGCGACATCGACCTGTCGAACGGCGCCTTTGTCGGGCTGATCACCTGCATCACGGCGCTCTATCTCGGGGATGCGCCGGCAATTGCGGCGCTGTGCTACCTGGTCCTGATCGCCGCCTATGCCGGCTTCGGCCTGCTTATTCATGCACGGCAATTGCCCTCGATCATCGTGACGCTGGGCATGTCCTTCATCTGGCTCGGCATCGCCGTCATCCTACTGCCGGCACCGGGTGGCTCGGCACCCGCATGGCTTGCCGCCTTCATGAGCTGGCAGCCGCCTTTGATGCCGCTGTCGATCTGGCTGGCGGCACTGGCGGCGCTTGCCGGCCATCTCGTCATCTCACGCTCCTCCTATGGCGTGGTGTTGCGCGGCGCAGGCGGCAATCCGCGCGCCGTCCAGCGCGCCGGCTGGTCCGTTGTCGGCATCCGCGTCGCTGTCTATGCCGCCGCCGGCCTGCTCGCCTGTCTGGCCGGGCTGACGCTGACCGGCCTCACCACATCGGGCGACGCCAATGTCGCGCCGGCCTATACGCTGCTCGGCGTCGGCGCGGTGATCCTCGGCGGTGGCGCTTTCACCGGTGGCGTCGTCTCGCCGGTCGGCACGGTGGTCGGCGCTCTGACGCTGTCGCTCGCGGGCTCGCTTTTGTCTTTCCTGCAGGTGCCGCCGACATGGCAGATCGGTGCCCAGGGCGTTATCCTGTTTCTCGTGCTGGCCGGGCGCGTGCTTTTGTCGGAGCGGGCGCGATGACCCGAAGATTGAGCCTCGCGCCGTGGACCTACGGCTTCATCGTGGCGCTCGCAATGTGGGTGGTGACATCAGCCTATTCCGGTATCGACAGCGCCGGCGCCACGCTCTCGGGGGCGCTCGCCTTCGGTGCCTTCAGCGTTGTGGTGGGAACCGGGCAGATGTTCGTCGTCGCCTCCGGGCCGGGCAATATCGACCTGTCCGTGCCATCCGTGCTGACGCTGGCCGCCTATGTATCGATAACGGTCATGCAAGGGTCCGACGGCATGCTGCTGCCTGGCCTGCTTGCAGCACTTGCCGTCGGCGCCGTCGCGGGTGCCGCTAACTTCCTTGCCATCGTCGCGCTCAGGCTGCCGCCGATCATCGCAACGCTCGCCTGGAGCTTCGTCTTCCAGTCGCTTGCCTTTAATCTCGGCGGCCAGGCGACACTGAAGCCGCCGGCCGGCCTTTCCCGGTTTACCTTGATGAACCTTGGCGGCGTCCAATTCATGCCGATCGCGGTGATGGTGCTGACGCTGGTCGCCATGGTCGTCCTCAAACGCACGGTCTGGGGCCGGCAATTGCTGGCCACCGGCCAGAGCGAACCGGCGGCGCGGCTCGCCGGCATCAACGTCGCCCGGGTGCGGTTGATTGCCTATATGCTGTGCGGCACGGCGGCAGCGCTCGCCGGCTTCCTGCTTGCCGGCTTCAGCGGCGGGGCAGCACTCAACATGGGTGACGCCTATCTGATGGAATCGATCGCCGTGGTGGTGCTTGGCGGCACCAGCGTCGCCGGTGGACAGGCCAACGCGGTAGGCATATGGGGGGCTGCGCTGTTCTTCAACCTGATGTCCACCATGCTCAACACCTTTGGCATCCAGGCAGGCGTGCGCTTCCTTTTGACCGGCGTGCTGATCATCCTGATCGTCGCTCTCGTGCCGAGGCCTCGCGTCAGATGACACCCGCCACCGATACGCTCGCCGGGCTGTTCGAAACAAAGGCAGTTTCCTTCGTCGACCTGACGCATCCGATGAAGCCCGGCATGCCGGTGTGGCCGACGCACCCGCATTACTGCCAGGAGATGGTGGAATCCTATGACCGCGGCGACGTCGCCTGCAACCATGCGTTGGCTATGAGCGAGCACACCGGCACGCATTTCGACGCGCCGGTCCATTTCATCCGCGGCGGTGCTGCCATCTCGGACATTCCGGTCGAGCGTTTCTTCGGCCGCATGGTGACGATCGATGCGCGGGACTGCGCGCCCCGGCAGGCGGTCGAGCCGGATTCTATCTTCGCTTTCGAGGCCGAACAGGGCTGCGTACGGCAGGGCGACGCCGTGTTCTTCCGTTTCGGCTGGGACCGGTTCTGGGACGATCCGGCCGCGTTTCTCGCCGACTGGCCCGGCCTGTCGCGGCAAGCAAGCGAATTGCTGGTCGAGCGCGGTGCGCGCATCGTCGGTTCGGACTGCCTGTCGATCGATTGTTTCGGCAGCGAGGATTTCCCGGCGCACAATACGTTGCTTTCAGCCGGCATCCTGATCGGCGAGAATTTCGCACGGCTTGGTGACTTGCCGCCTCGGTGCTTCCTGATCAGCTTGCCGCTGGCGATCGAAGGCGGCACCGGATCACCGCTGCGCGCCATCGCGCTGGTCGAGGGCTAAACCGGCTCAAGAGAAATCCAGCTGGACCTTGAGCGTGCGCTGAGGTTCCTTCTCGATCAGGTCGAAGGCGGCGCGCGCCTCCGTCGCCGCGAAGACCTGTGTGATCATGCCTTGCGGATCGAGCCGCTTGTCGGCCAGCCATTCGACGACGCGCGGCAACAGCCGGCGGTTCAGGCGCGAGCCGACGATGGTCAGTTCCTTGCGCACCACTTCCTGCTGGCTGAGGTTGGATGGGGCGTCCGAAAAGCCGAGCAGGCCGATGCGGCCCGCCGGGCTGGCCAGCCGGCAAGCCTCGTCAAGAAGTGCGGGAATGCCGGCGCCGTCAATGACCAGCGTCGGGCCAAGACCGTCATTTTCACCGCGCACCGCGGCCGGCACGGGATCGCGCACGGAGTGAATCACCCTGTCGGCGCCGAAGCGGAGCGCTCGCTCCAGGCGGGCTTCGTCGATATCGGCAACGATGCAGCGTGCGCCCTTGAGCTTGGCGACCTGCAGGACAGTGACGCCGACCGTGCCGGCGCCATAGATCAGCGCCGTGTCCTCGGGTCCGCAACCGGTACGATCAAGCACATTGGCGGCGATGGAAAACGGCTCGGCCAGTGCCGCCAGCCCAAACGGCATATCCCTTGGAACCGGTATGACATTTGCCGCCGGCACCGCCACGAAGGCGCGAAAACCGCCGTCGCGGTGAACGCCCATCACTTCGAGGTTGGCGCAGACATTGGAGCGGCCGACCCGGCAGGGATAGCAGTGGCCGCACGACACCACGGGATCGACCACCACGCGGTCTCCCACCGCTATGCCGGTCACATTGCGTCCGAGCGCTGTTACGGTGCCGGCGAATTCATGGCCGATGATGCGCGGATAGACGGCGAACGGATTGGAGCCGTGCAATATGTGAATGTCGGAGCCGCAGATGCCGGCACGGCTGACATGAACGACGACTTCGCCAGTGCCGGGCTCTGGCATGGCGCCCTGCCGGACTTCCAGCGACTGCGGTGCGCGAACGAGAACTTCAAGCATGGCCTCACCACTTGTATACTAGTCGACAAGTGGCTCAATCTCGCTGTGCCGTCAAGACGCAAGCGCTCATGGCGGCGGTAAGACGGCCTCTTACCTGACACGTTCCTTCACGAAATCGGGACGGGCGTCCGCTGAAACGCAAATGTGCCTGGCGACGGCAGTTCGGACTCCCAATGCGCTGTCCTGCCGATCTCCTCTCGAAGGGGTCGGCAGTCAAAATTTTTTGACTTCCATCAAAGAGGAAATGACTACCGCTTGCCTGCTTGTCGGACCATAAGACAGGCCGTGTGATCGGGCCTCGGCTGGCTTGCCGCACGGAAGGCGACCTTGCCTTTGAACGCGGACGCGCCACCTGGAATAGAGCAGCCGCTTGCATGACGGAATTGGCAATAGAATTGGAACAGCCTCAATTTGCCACCGAGCGCGACCCGAGGCTGAGATTGATCATCCCAATCATCGTCGCCATCGCCTTTCTGATGGAGCAGCTCGATTCCACCATCATCACCACCGCGATCCCCGCCATCGCACGCAGTCTCGACACGACGCCCGTCAGGCTGAACCTGGCGATCACCACCTACATTCTGACGCTGGCCGTATTCATTCCCGTCAGCGGCTGGTTCGCCGACAGGTTCGGTGCGCGAAAAGTGTTCGCGCTGGCGCTTTTCACCTTCACCCTCGGCTCGGCGCTGTGCGGCATGGCCAACAGTTTCGGCATGCTGCTGGCGATGCGCGCCCTGCAGGGGCTGGGCGGCGCCATGATGACGCCGGTCGGGCGGCTGATCCTGCTGCGCAGCTTCCCACGCAGCGGGCTGATCACCGCCATGACCTACACGACCTTGCCCGCCATCATGGGGCCTGTGATCGGGCCGCTGCTCGGCGGCCTGTTGACCACTTATGCCTCATGGCGCTGGATATTCTATGTCAACGTGCCATTCGGTTGCCTCGGCATTCTGGCGGCGCTGCGCTTCGTCGACGATTTCCGCGAGGAAGCGGTGCAACGCTTCGACTTTGCCGGGTTCCTGATGGTCGGATGCGGAGTCGCGCTGCTGCAGTTCGGACTGGAAAGCATCGGTAGGCCAATCATCTCCGTTTCGGCGACAGCGTTGGTGTTGGCCGCGGCGATCCTGCTGCTGCTCGCCTTCGGGCGCTATGCGCGCCGCGTCGTTGCACCGGCAGTCGATCTGACACTGTTTCGATTTCGCTCGTTCTGGGTCGGTACGCTCGCAGGCGGCCTGTGCCGCGTTGGCCTCAATGGCGTGCCTTTCCTGTTGCCGCTGATGCTGCAGGTCGGCTTTGGCATGAGCCCGGTCACCTCGGGCTCGCTGACATTCGTCGGCAGCTTCGGCGCCTTGCTCATTCGGCCGCTGCTGTCGCCGCTGTTGCGGCGCTTCGGTTTCAATGTCGTGCTGATCGGCAGCGCGGTGGTTGGTTCCGCCGCTGTCGGGGGCTTCGCCTTGATCGAAGCCGATACGCCGCACTGGATGATCGGCCTTTACGCCTTTGTCTTCGGGGTCATCCGGTCGGCGCAGTTCATGACCTCCAACACGCTTTCCTACGCCGACCTGCCGGCCGACAAGCTCAGCCGCGCCACCAGTCTCGGCGGCGTCCTGCAGCAACTCAGCGTTTCCCTGGGCGTTTCGATCGCCGCCATGGTGCTGGGCCTTGTCGCAGGAGAAACCCACATCGTGACAGCGGAACGCTTCCACCAGGTGTTCCTGCTGACCGCGGTCATCCCGTTGCTGTCCGTCCCCGGCTTCCTGTACCTGCGTGCCGAGGACGGCGTGCAGGTCAGCGGTCATGTTCGATCGGGTAATTCTCGCAAATGATGCCAGATGCATTCTGCGTTCAAAAAGGATTGCCTCGCCGGATCGGTCGATTATCATGAACGGCGATACCGTATGGCTGAGGGCAGCCCCACAGCGCTCTTGGCGGCGGATAGTGGGAAATGATCGCGCTGGCGAAACGGGAAAACGCGATGGTGTGGGTTAAGAAGCCTTCGGCTGACGAGAAGCTGGCCATGGCTGCCACTTGCGAGCGTTTCATCGCCGAGGTTCTGAAGCCTCGGTTCATCCACGGCCAGCCGAATCGGCTCGACCATCCGCTAGACATTTTCGGCAAGTGGCGAGGAAGCAAATACGGTTTCTCAGCGCGCTACCGTTCGGATGACGGTGAAGAATTCAACGCTCCCTTCGCCCGGCTCGATCATGTGGAGGAGCATCTCGCCGAGACCCGGTTCGACCTCATGTGGCACAGGCACACCGGAGCATGTGGGCGGCTGCATGCGACCGTTACGTTGGACGAAGCCCTGCGTCTCATCTCGGCTGACTCGAGGCTCCAGCCGCCACTATGAACCGCAAGAACAGCCGACCCCGTTTCGATGTCGATGCCCTGCGCGATCTTGTCGGCACCAAGGTGTACTCGCGCGGCGAGGCCTACTGGCGTGACGGGCTGGTGCAACTGCTGACCGTTGGGCCCAAGCGCGTGCTGGCGCAGGTTGCCGGCACGGAGGACTACCGTGTTGAACTGACGGGGCGTGGCGAGTCGGTCGACGGTTCGTGTTCCTGCCGCGCCTTCGGCGACTGGGGCTATTGCAAGCATTTGGTGGCGACGGCGCTGGCGGCAAACGCGATGGGCAGCGACACGGAAGCGCAAAGCATCGATGTGTTCACGCGTATACGCGAACATCTGGAAGGCAAGAACAAGGCGGCGCTTGTCGATATGATCATGGATGTCGTCGAGCGCGATCCTATCCTGTTGCGTAGGCTGGAAATGGCCACGCTGACTACGCAAGACGGCGACGAGGCGGCCATCGAGGCGCGTCTCGGCAAGATGATCGACGGCGCAACCGCCACGAATGGCTTCATAGATTACCGCGAGGCGCCCGACTGGGCCCAAGGTGTGGACGAGGCGCTCGATGTGATCGCCTCGGTCTCGAGCAAGCATGCGGGCATCGTTATACGGCTCGCTATGCGAGCCATCGATCGGATCGAGGCTGCCATCGAGGTCGTGGACGATTCCGATGGCCATTGCGCCCCACTTCTCGACCGGGCATGCGAAATTCACTGCAACGCTGTCTCGGAGGCGCCTTGCGAACCCTTGTCCCTGGCGCGTGACCTGTTCGCGCGCGAGATGAATGGTGGCTACGACACCTTCGGTGGCGCGGCTGAGCGCTATGGCGATATCCTCGGCGAGGAAGGATTGGCCGAATACCGTCGCCTGGCCAACGAAGCCTGGAATGAACTGCCCGCAACCGCCGGCAAGAATCGGATAGGTCACGGACTGTCCGGCGACCATTTCAGGCTGCAGGAAATCCTCGACTTCTTTGCTGACCGCGATGGCGACCTCGAGGCACGCATCGCCCTTCGCGCCAAGCATCTGTCCTCACAGCAAGCCTATCTGCAAGTCGCCAAATTCTGCCTCTCGCACGGTCGCGCCGAAGAGGCTTTGCGCAGGGCCGAGGACGGCCTGTGGGTGTTCGAGGATGATCGACCCGACGAGCGGCTCATTTCCTTTGTAGTCGACCTGCTGACCACGGCCGGTCGCGATGCGGACGCCGAAGCGCATCTGTGGCGCGCATTCGAGAAGGCACCGAGCTTCGGACTGTATCAACGGCTGTGCAAGACGGGCACGGCGACGCGCGATCGAGTAATCGAGCGCCTCCAGTCCAGGCTAGCGCGCGAGAAGCCGTCCGCCTGGCATTATCCGGCCGATCTGCTCATCAGCATCTTGATTGAGGAGAAGCAGTTTGATCTGGCGTGGGCGAACACGCGCGCACATGGCGCTTCCGAAGGACTGAAGGAAAAGCTCGCGCAGGTCAGTGAAGCCACGCATCCGCGCGAGGCACTGAAGATCTATGCGGAACGCGTAAACCAACTGGCCCAGTTTGGCGGTAACGGCGCCTATGCAGAAGCGTCAACCCTGATCGGCCGTATGGCCGGCCTGCGCGGCGCGTCCGAACATGCCGCGTATCTGGCGGATGTGAAAGACCGCTTCGGCCGCAAGCGCAATTTCATGAAACTGTTGGCCTGACATGCGGCGCGCGGCGATTGACGAGCAAAATCGCTACATGCTGGAACGCCAGCAGCAGTTCCGCGCGGCGGCGGATGTCGTCACCGATGCTTGGACGCGTTTTCGAGAGGTGGGGGCGGTGGCCGTTATCGGCTCTGTCGCGAAGCCGCTTTGGAAAGAGGTGCCGCGCTTCAGCGAATTCCGGCGCGCTCGGATCGAGGTCTGGCATGAATGTAGCGATCTCGACCTGGCGCTTTGGCTTGACTCGCAGGCTCGTCTAGGCGAACTGCGTCGCGCCGCCGCTCTTGCCCTGCGTGAGGCGTTTGAGAAGGGAACAGGGATCAGCGTTGCCGATCACCAGCTAGACGTTTTTCTGATCGAACCCGGCAGCGACAGATATCTGGGCCGGCTCTGCAAGTTCAGTCAGTGTCCGAAGGGAAAGCTCGACTGCCTGGTTCCCGGGTGTGGCGAGATCGCCTTCAACAAGTGCGTTGCCGACTTCACGCCGCATGCTGATCTGCTCGCCCCAGCTCAAGGCGCGATGCTCTACAAGCGTGGTGTCGGGCGGATGCGCTCCGCGCTTGACCTGCCGCAGACTGGCTGAAAGCCCGCAGGGCTGGGCGAGCCGCGCCTTCAGTGCTTCAGACGATCGTCTCATATGCGCGAATCGGGACGTTGCCTTGCGGAGGCGGGTGGCGTCTTGCGGAGGAAGTCTGCTTGGCGCGGGCAGTGTGTATACGGGCATACCTATATCCGCATGGGTTTTTCAATTAGGCTCGATGCTGTGTGAAAACGGGGAGCATCGATTGCGAGGATTTGCGGAAAGCGTGATGCAGGGGCCGCGGACCGTGGCCGAACAGGTCGCCAATGTCCTGCGCGAAGCGATTGCCAGTGGAACCATCAGGGCGGGCACGCCGCTGCGCCAGGATGAATTGGCCGAGCAGTTTGGCTTCAGCCGCATGCCAATTCGTGACGCCCTTCGCCAATTGGAAGCCGAAGGTATTGTTTCCATTCATCCCACAAAAGGCGCGCAGGTCGCCCGGATGGACGGCGCCGAGATCAGTGAAATCTACGCGCTACGCGAGCTGCTCGAAAGCGAGGCGCTCCGGCTTTCGGTACCCAGCCTCTCCGGCGCGAAGTTCGACGAGGCCGAACAGGTGCTCGACCAGATCGACGCGGAGCGCAATGTCGGCCGATGGGGTGCGCTGAACCGTGCCTTTCATCTGGCTCTCTACGATGCCTGTGGCAACCATCGATTGCTCGGCCTGATCGAGGCGCACCACAATGCCGCCGATCGCTACGTCCGCATCCTGCTGTCGAACCTGGACTATCGCAGCCGCTCGCAGACGGAGCATCGCGAGCTGCTGGCCGCCTGCCGGCGGCGCGACGGCGACAGGGCCATAAGCATTCTGAGGCAGCATCTTCGCGAAGGAAGCGAGACGCTGGTCCGCGCGATCAGGGAAGATGGCCTGTCGCGAGAATCCTGACGGCGTGGCTCATGGGCATGCGATGGGCTTCAGCCCTGCGCCGGCCTGCGTTCGACGATGTAGACGTGGTCGGCCGCCAGCACCACTTCGCCGCGCTGGTTGATCACCTCGCAGCGTTCGATCACCCGTCCCGCCCCCGGCCTCTTCGGGTCGTCTTCCCTGGCCGTAATTGTCGTGCGCGTCCGGATCGTGTCGCCGATGAACACCGGCTTGATGAAGCGCAGCCGGTCATAGCCATAGGAAAAGGCAACAGGATTGATGACGGTTGCCGTCAGCCCGATGCCGACCGAGAACACCAGCGTGCCGTGCGCGATGCGCTGGCCGAATGGCGTCGTCTTCATGAACTCGGCGTCCATGTGGTGCGGGAAGAAATCGCCGGTGTGGCCGGCATGGACGATGAAGTCGGTCTCGGTGATGGTGCGGCCGCTGGTCAGGCGCGACGCGCCAATCTCATAGTCTTCGAAATACTGAATCCGTTCCATCAGGGTCTTTCCGCAATCGGCGTCGCCGGTGCCGCACTCGACTGATACGCCGCCTCGACCAGCGCCATCGTGCTCCACGCGTCCTCGACCGGGCTGATCAGCGTAGCATCTTCTCCGGTGGCAAAACGCTGGACATTGGCCATGCGGCCGACGAAGGCGTCGGGAAACCACTCGCCGGCCAAGGGCACTGCGATCCAGTCCGTCCCGCCTTTCGGATAGATTTCCAGCACATCCGGCTCACCTGTGGGATAATCGAGGTTGAGACCCAACTTGAGATAGGCTGCTCCCTCGGTGCCGCAGATGCGGAACTCGCAGGCTTGGTGCCGGCGGCCGAACTTGTGGTCGTGGTTGATCGACAGCGCGCAGCGCATGGTGTTGCCATAGTCGAGAATGGCGCTGGTGCGCGTCTGCGCCACGGCATGATTGGGATGGCCGAGCGTCTTAGCGTGCACGCCCTTGGGGTCGCCGAGCAATTGCCTGATCAGGTCGAGATAGTGGATCGAATGCATGGCGATCTCGACGCGCGGCGCCTTGAGCAGGAATTCCCAAAGCTGCCACGGTGTCGCCAGCGCCAGCCAGGCATCGAAGTCGACGATCTCGCCGAGCCAGCCCTTGCCGACGGCATCTTTGAGCGCCAGCATCATCGGCGCGAAGCGCAATTGGAAGTTCACCGCTGCGTGCAGCTTCCGGGCGCGGCAGATCTCGAGGATCGCGGTCGCCTCGGCAAGATTGCTGCCCATCGGCTTCTGGATCAGCGCCACCGCGCCATCAGGCAAGGACTTCAGCACATCGGCATGACGCGACGGCGGGGTGGCAAGGTCGAAGATCGCGCCCTCGACGGCAGCAGCTTCTTCGACCGACCCAAAGGCCGTCACGCCCCATTGGCTGGCCAGCTTTTCGGCCCTGGTATGATCAGGATCATAAAGCCCGGCAACCGGAAAGCCGGCCTTCCGGTAGGCCGGGAAATGCGCGTCGCCGACGATCGATCCGGCGCCGAAGGTGACGATCTGCCGGGGCTTGGAGGGTTTTGGCCAGGATTGAACGAGCAAGGCAGGGTCGAAACCGCCTTCAGTCATGATGGAAGACCTCATCCATCTCGGCCCACCACTCGCCCTCTTTGCGCGTCGCCAGCGGCTCCTGGCACGGCATGCAGACCGCCCACCATTCCTGCGTCTTCGGATCGGCCGCCATCTTCGCCATGTCGGCCTCGTAGTCGCTGCCGTGGTATTCGAAGGTGCTGAACAGCACGTTCTCCGGCCGCTTCAGGTAGATCGAGTAGTTCTTGATGTTGCAGGCGGAGATCATGGCCAGCACGTCGGGCCAGACGGCGGCATGGAGGCGGACATACTCCTCGACCTTTTCCGGCTTCAGCCCCAGAACCATTCCCATCCGCTGCATATCATTCTCCTATTTCGTGATCGCCGTGGTGAATTCGGCGATGCTCATGGCCTTGACCGCGTCCCAGTCCCAATCGATGCCGATGCCGGGTTCGTCGGGCGCCAGCGCCTGGCCATCCTCGATGCGGAGGCGCTTGCCGGTCAACTGGTCGAGTTGCGGAATGTACTCGACATATCGGCCGTTCTGAACAGCGCAGG
The DNA here is from genome assembly GCF_040321265.1 of Mesorhizobium sp. M0491. NCBI lineage: Bacteria > Pseudomonadati > Pseudomonadota > Alphaproteobacteria > Hyphomicrobiales > Phyllobacteriaceae > Mesorhizobium > Mesorhizobium sp. M0491. The sequence goes on along the minus strand of NZ_JAMYRE010000012.1, from coordinate 161,981 downwards.
TCAGGCTGACATGCAGCTCCATCAGGAAATGCGGGCAGACCGGAATGTCGAAGGCCTCCGCCGCGTGCGCGATCTTGAGCCAGGGCGTGATGCCGCCGATGCGGCCGACATCGACCTGCACGATCGAGCAGGCGCCTTTCTGCATGTACTCGCGAAAATGGCGAATGGAGTAGAGCGACTCGCCGATGGCAATCGGCGTCGGCGTCGAGTTCGACAACCGCACATGCCCGTCAATGTCGTCGGCCGGCAGTGGCTCCTCGATCCAGGCGAGGTCGAGGTCGCGTAATCTTGCCGCGCGCCGGATCGCCTCGTCGACCGAAAAGCCCTGATTGGCGTCGGTCATGATCTCGTAGCCGTCGCCGACCGCCTTGCGCACCGCCGACAGGCGCGCCAGATCTTCCGAGCCGTGCGGCCTGCCGATCTTCACCTTCGAGCCGCGAAAGCCCTTGGCCTTGGCGGCCAGCGCATCGTCGACCAGCGCCTGCGTCTCGATGTGCAGCCAGCCGCCTTCGGTCGTGTACAGCGGGCAGCGGTCCTTGGCGCCGCCGGCCAGCTTCCACAAAGGCAGGTTCTGCTTCTTTGCCCGTAGGTCCCACAGTGCTGTATCGATGGCCGCGATGGCGATGGCGGTGATGGCGCCGATGGTCGTGGCATGCGTGGCGAATTCGAGATCGTGCCAGATTGCCTCGATCATGTCGGGGTCGCGGCCGATCAGGCGCGGCACCAGATGGTCGGACAAAAGCCGCATCACCGACGAGCCGCCGGTGCCGATCGTGTAGCTGTAGCCGGTGCCGACCGCACCGTCGGAATCGGTGATGGTGACGATAGGCGTTTCCTGGCTGACGAAGCTCTGGATGGCGTCGGTGCGCTTGACCTTGGGCACAAGGTCCACCATCCGAAGGTCGACTTTCTCAATTTTGGCCATGCCGATCAGCTCCGCAATGTCTTTCCGGTCTCGGTTGCAAACAGGTGCGCCTGCGACATGTCGAGGCTCATGGCGACCCGCTCGCCCGGCCGCAGTGGCCTCGGGTTCAGCATGCGCGACACCCAGTCCGTACCGTTGAATTCGACGAATACCAGCGTCTCGTTGCCGAGCGGTTCGGTCACCGTGATCGGCAGTTCGATCTGGTGTACGTCTGCCGCGCCACCGGAACTGATGCCATGGCCGGTTGGATAGATGTCGTCGGGCCGCAGCCCGAACACGATCTTGTCGCCGGTGGCGACATTGGTTTTGAACTGGCCGGGCAGCGGCAGCTTTTCGCCGCTGGCGAAAACCATCTGGCCGTCATCGATCGTCGCCTCATGCAGGTTCATCGGCGGCGAGCCGATGAAGCCGGCAACGAAGCGGGTTGCCGGCCGCCGGAAAACCTCGTCGGGCGTGCCGACCTGTTCGATATGGCCGTCGCGCATGATGACGATGCGATCGGCCAGCGTCATCGCTTCGACCTGGTCATGGGTGACGTAGATCACTGTCGACTGCACCTTGGCATGCAGCTTCTTGATCTCGGTGCGCATCTGCGTGCGTAGCTTGGCGTCGAGATTGGAAAGCGGCTCGTCGAACAGGAAGACGTCAGGATCGCGCACGATGGCGCGGCCCATGGCGACGCGCTGGCGCTGACCGCCGGACAGTTGTGAGGGGCGGCGATCGAGCAACGTGTCGAGGCCGAGGATGGCCGAGGCTTCGGCGACACGGCGATCCATGTCTTCCTTGGCGGCACCGGCGATCTTCAGGGAGAAGCCGAGATTCTCGCGCACCGTCATGTGCGGATAGAGCGCGTAGGATTGGAACACCATCGAGATGTTGCGCGAGCGCGGCGGCAGGTCGTTGACGATGCGCCCGCCGATCTCGATCGAGCCGGCGCTGATCTCTTCCAGTCCGGCGATCATGCGCAGCGTCGTCGACTTGCCGCAACCAGAGGGGCCGACCAGCGCGATGAATTCGCGGTCGGCGATCTCGAGATCGATGCCGTGCACGATCCCGATATTGCCGTAGCGCTTGGTCAGCTTGGTGAGGGTAACGGTTGCCATGGTATCAGCCTTTCACCGCGCCGGAGGTCAGGCCGCCGACAAGGTGTTTCTGGACGACGTAGGTGAGGGTGAGCGCCGGGATGATCATCACCACGGCCAGCGCGCACATGCCGCGCCAATCGATGGTGAACTCGGCCGTGTAATCGAGCAGGCCGACCGGCAGCGTCTTGGCGCTCACCGAGCGGGTCAGCTGCGAGGCCAGCGCGAACTCGTTCCAGCAGGTCAGGAAGGCGAAGATCGCGGCCGACGCGATGCCCGGCCCGGCAAGCGGGAACTCGACCTGCCAGAACGCCTGCCAGCGCGTGCAGCCGTCGATCTGTGCCGCCTCCGCGAGGTCCTTGGGCACCTGGCGGAAGAAGCCGTCGATCAGCCAGATCGTGAATGGCACGTTGAGGGCGACATAGGCAAGGATCAGCCCGAAATGCGTATCGATGATGCCGAGCCGCACATAAAGGAAGAACAGTGGCAGCGAGAGCGCAATGCCCGGCACGGTGCGCGTCAGCATCAGGCCGAGGAAGACGCTCGATTTGCCGCGAAAACGATAGCGGGCGAACGCATAGCCGCCGGCCATGCCGATGGCCACCGCAATGACCGTCGAGGTCACCGAGATGATCAGTGAGTTGCGGAAGTACTCGATGACAGGGATGCCGCCCTTGCCGATGCCTGAGAACATGGCGACATAGGCGTCGAATGAAATCTCCTGCGGGATCCAGACAGGTGGCTTGGCCATGATCTCGACCGTCGGCCGTAGCGACGAGATGACGATCCACAGGCCCGGCAGGCAGATGGTCAGCATCGCCAGGAACAGGCCGATGCGATAGACGACGCCCAGCAGCCGGCGCTTCAGGCGGGCGGAAGAATTCTCGTCCATCACCACTCCGCACCGATCTGCGTGCGCGCCGCGGCGAGCTTGTTGAAGAAGTGGACGGTGAAGGCGATCGACAGCAGGATCGAGAAATAGGCCATGGCGTTGGCCATGCCCATGCGCCCGTCGCTGTAGGCGGTGCGGGCCACCAGGGTCCATAGCAGTTCGGTGCGGCCCGCCGGTCCGCCATCGGTCATGATCTTGACGATGTCATAGGCGCGCGCGACGTCGAGCGAGCGAATGGTCATGGCGATGTACGCGAAAGGCATGACGAACGGCCACGTCACATAGCGGAATGTCTGCCACGGCGTGCAGCCGTCGACCCGCGCCGCCTCGATCGGCTCCTTGGGCATGGCGAGCAGACCGGCGAGGATCAGGATGGCGAAGATCGCCGTCGACGACCAGATCTCGGCGATCGAGATGGCGATGAAGGCGAGATGGCCCTCGATCAGCCACGGTATGGCGTCTTGCGTGATGCCGAGCGACTGCAGCGCATTGTTCACCAGTCCGATATTGTCGTTGAACATAAACTTGAACTGAAAGCCGACCAGGATCGGCGAAAACATCATCGGAAACATCATCAGCGTGCGCAGGATGCGCTGGCCGCGTGTCGCTTTCTCGACCAGCATGGCAAGCCCAAGGCCAAGCAGCATTTCGAGATTGAGCGCGATGGTCAGCAGCAGCACCGTGCGACCGAACGCCCACCAGAAATCAGTGTTGGACAGGATCGAAAGATAGTTCCGGATGCCGATGAAGACGTAGAACGTTTCGGGCCGCGTCAGGCGGAACGGCGTGAAGCTGGAGTAAAGGGACAACAGCAACGGCACAACGACAACCGCCGCCAGCACGATCATGGCCGGAAGCAGCAGCAGGAATGGCGCGGATGGCTTGAAGCCCTTCATCAGAATCCTTGAGGTGTTTGCATTTGGACGGCCGTGAGTGGGCCGGGGGCGATGGGTTAGCGTAAATCGCTGGCCGCGAAACACGATCGCCTCCCCCATTTCCGATGGGGGAGGCAGCCTTGGGAGCCCGTTTCTAGAGCTTGCCGGCGTCCTGGAGGATTTGCGTCGCCTTGGCGGCCGCATCGTCCAGTGCCTGCTTGGAGGTCTTGTCACCGAGGATCGCCGCCTGCAATTCGGGATAGACGGCGTTCGAGATCTCGATCCATTCAGGCGTCTGCGGCACGGCAAACGCGTGCTTGGCCTCTTCCTGGAAGGCGGTAAGAACCTCCTTCTTGTAAGGATCGTTTTCGGCCTGCTTCAAATCCCAGTCCCACACCGCGGTGCGGGTCGGCAGCGGGCCTGCGGCGGCCTCGAGCTTCTGGCTGTCTTCGTTGGTCAGCCACCACACCAGGGAAGCCGCGGCCTCCTTGTTGGGGCAATTCCCGGTCACCGAGAAGCCATGGAAACCCGACCAGCCGGTGCGTTTGCCGGACGAGCCCTTCGGCGAGACTTTCACGCCGACATTGCCGGCGACCTTCGACGACTTCGGATCGTTGAAGAAGCCAGCCCAGCCCGGCCAGTCCAGGTTGATGGCGACGGTGCCGGACGCAAAGCCCTGGCCGAGATCGTCCCAGAGATAGTTGGTGGTTCCGGCCGGTACGGCCTTGGCCTTGTAGAGGTTGACGAACCAGTCGAGCGCCCGGATGCCGGCCTCGGAATTGAAGACCGGCTTGCCGTCCTTGTCGAGATACTCGCCGCCTTCAGCGACAACCATCTCGTAGAAGCGGCCGTTGATCGCCTCTTCCTTGCCGGCGAACTGCGTGCCGTAGAAATTGGGTGGGTTGGCGAAGAACTGGGCCTGGTCGGTCACTTCCTTCCAGGTGTCCGGCGGCACCAAATCATAGCCGTACTTCGCCTTGAACTTGGTCTTGTTGTCGGCGTTCTCGTACAGGCTCTTCTGGTAGTAGAGCGCCGAAACGTCGAACTGCGCACGCGGCAGCATCTCCAACTTGCCGTCGATGGTTGCGGACGTGATCGTCGACGGCACGAAAGCGTCGATCTCTTCCTTGGGCAGCAATTTGCTGAGGTCGGTGTAAAGGCCCGTATATTGCGGCGCAAAGGACGAATGGTTCCAGCCGACGCACCAGTTGGTGCTGCCCGAGGCGATGTCGGACTTGAGCTCCTTGTCGATGTCGAAGCCGTTCTTCTTGGTCAGGATGTTGACCTTGGCGCCGGTCGCCTTCTCCCATTCGGGAATGCGCTCGTAGAGCTTTTCATATTGCTGGCCGCCGATCAGCTTCACGTCGACGGTCACGCCTTCGAACTTGCCGGGCAGGTCGCCGGCAAGGGCAGCGCCCGCACCTGACGCGAGCAACAATGCACCGGCGCACACGCCGGACAGCAGTCTGTTCATTGGTATCCTCCCTTGGTGCCGCCTCCGCGGCGACCGCAACTCGTCTGATGACAAGAAGTGCTACATTCATATACAAACAAAACATTCATAGACACGTCAAGGCGAAATTTGTTTCCGCCGCGCACGTTCCTGCGTATATGAAGGGTGAAATTCACTGGAGGATGAGCCCATGGACGACAGCGAAGACGAGCGCTATCGCGCGCCGGCGCTCGACAAGGGGCTCGATATCCTTGAACTGCTGGCGGGCGTCGACGGCGGCCTGACCCAGGCAGAAATCGCCAAGAAACTCGACCGCAGCCCCAACGAATTCTACCGTATGCTCGACCGGCTGGTGCGGCGCGGCTATGTCACCAGGCTCGACGGCGACCGCTATTCGCTGACGCTCAAGCTGTTCGGTCTGGCACAGTTGCACGCGCCGGTTCGGCGGCTGGTCTCCTATGCGACGCCGCTGATGCGTGAGCTTGCCGAGACATCGCAGCAGGCCAACCAACTCGTTGTTTTTGATCGCGGTTCTGCCGTCGTCATCGGCCAGCAAGAAGCACCGAACTACTGGGGCATATCGATCCGGGTCGGCTCCCATATCAGTCTGTTCGACACCGGCTCGGGACATGTGCTGCTCGCTTTCCGCTCACCGGAAGAGCGCCAGATGATGATTTCCGAACACGTCCGCAGCACCGACAAGACGGCGCAATCGACCGAGTTCTTCACCCGTCTCGACCAGATCCGCGACCGTGGCTACGAGATGATGGCCTCGATGCAGACAGCCGGCGTCTTCAACCTGTCCGCCCCGGTGCGCAGTTCCGACGGCAAGGCGATCGCCGCGCTGTCGATTCCCTACATCACGGTGGTCAACGCGCCTTCCGCGCCCGACATCACCAGGACGATCGAACTGTTGCTGGCAACGTGTGAAAAGCTGTCGCACCTTGCTGGATCAGCAGTCGGCTCATCGGTGTGAATTCTTATTTGAATGAAGAATTCCCCCGTGAGATGATTTGAAAAGCCAGAGGGAGGAGCCTCACCATGATCATCGATACCCATCTTCACCTGATCGATCGCTCGGCCCTGCGCTATCCCTGGCTCGCCGGCGTGCCGGCGCTCAACCGCGATTTCTCCTATGAGGAATACGCCGTGGAGGCGCAGCGTGTCGGCGTAGGGCGTGTGCTGCATATGGAGGTCGATGTCGATGCGGCCGACATCGAAGCCGAGACCGCTCGTGTGGAAGGACTGTCACGGCAGTCCGGCAGCATGCTGGCCGGGGTGATCGCGTCCTGCCGTCCTGAGGAAGGGGACTTCGCGGCCTATCTCGAACGGCAGCGGGCAAACCCGTTCGTAAAAGGCTTTCGCCGCGTCCTCCACGTCGTGCCCGACGAGCTCTCGGAAGGTGCGGTGTTTCGCGCCAGCATAAAGCGGCTTGGCGGCACCGGCCTGACCTTCGATCTCGTCGTGCTGCCGCACCAGATCCCCAGGGCGATCGTGCTTGCCGACCTGGCACCCGATGTGACGTTCGTCCTCGACCATTGCGGCGTCCCCGACATCAAAGGCAAGAGCGAACATCCATGGCGCGAGCATATGAGCGACATCGCCCGGCGCCCGAATGTCATGGCCAAAATCTCCGGTGTCGTCGCCTATGCCGATGCCGGCAGCTGGACGGTTGAGACGTTGCGGCCGTACGTCGAGCACACCATCAATTCATTCGGCTGGGACCGCGTCGTCTGGGGCAGCGACTGGCCGGTCTGCACGCTAGGCGGCGGTCTGTCGACCTGGGTGGCGGCGACCCATGCATTGCTCTCGGGCTGCAGCATCTCCGAGCGCGACAGGCTGTTGTCCGGCAATGCCCGCAAGCTGTGGCGGCTCGACTGACTGGTCCTTTCAGATGGTTGTCGAGACGTGCCGTTCGCGGCCATAGAGCGAAACCAGCAGCACGATGACGAAGCCGAGCGCGGCCTGCACCGCTGCGGGCTGGAAGCCGAGGCCGATCAGTAGCGTGTTGATCTCGGTCAGCACCAGCACGCCGGCGATCGTGCCGAGATAGCTTCCCCGGCCACCGACAAGTGCTGCGCCTCCTACGACGACCGCCGCGATGGTCTGGAAAAGATAGGGCTGGCCGACATCGCCATAGGCCGAACCGGTGAAGCCGAGCAGCAGCACCCCTGCCACGGCGGCGAAGAAAGCGCTTGCCGCATAGGTGATGACCCACATGCGAACCGGGTCGATCAGCGCCAGCGGTGCCGCGCCCGGATTGCTGCCCAGCGCATAGAGCCGGCGGCCATAAGGCGTTCGCTCCAGCACCAGCACGACGAGCGCGGCCAGCACGACCAGGCTCGGCACCAGCCACGGAACCGGCAGCGGTCCGGCCGATCCCCCGATCGACACGAAGCTGGAAACCGCTTGCGGCGCGGAGCCCGACGGGAAGCCGGCTGTCCACAGCAGCACCAGCCCTTGCACGACCATGCCGACGCCGAGCGTGACGATGAGCGGCTGGATGTCGAGGCTGCGCGAGATCAGCCCGTTCAGCCCGCCGATGAAGAGCGCCAGCATACTGACGAGGACGCAGACCAGGACAAAATTCCAGCCATCGCCATAAAGCTGCGCCGCCACGACATTGGCAAAGCCGATGACGAAAGGGATCGAAAGGTCGATGCCGCCCATGATGGCGACCAGCGTCTGGCCGATCGAGGCGACGGCGAGCAGCGAAGCGAGGACCAACATGGCGCGCACCGCAAACGGCGAGGAGTAGCCAGGAATGAGAACCGTACCGGCAAGGTGCAGAAGGACGGCGACACAGAAGGCCCCGACGACGCGGGCGTTGGTTGTCGCGAAGAGGTTTTGGCGCAAAACCATGTCAGCGTCTCCCCATGGCAAGACGTTCCTGCAGCGCTGTCAGCATCACGGCCAGCACCAGTATGGCGCCATAGGCGATCTGCAGCACGAAGGTCGAGACGTTGAACGTCGTCAGCACGCTTTGCAGCAGGAAGATGTCGATGGCGCCAATGGCGGCACCGGTGACGCTGCCACGCCCGCCTGCAAGGCTGACGCCGCCGAGCGCTACCGCGGCGATGGCGATCAGTGTGTAAGTTGGCCCGATGTTCGGATCGGCGGAGCCGATCAGCGCGGTCAGCATCAATCCGGCGCAGCCGCCAAGGATGCCGGTCATGATATAGGCGATGAAGCGCACGCGCGTGACATCGACGCCGGCGGTGTAGGCGGCACGGTCGTCGCTGCCCACCGCCATAAGCTGGTCGTAGTAAGGGGTGCGCCGCACCAGCCACCAGACGATGAACATCGCCGCCAGCGGCAGCATCGACAGCGGGCCGGACAGTGCCTTGAGCCAGGCCGGTGCGGGACCGATCGGCGCCGGCAGGATTGTTAACGTCACGCCGGTGAGGATCAGATAGGTGCCGAGCGTCGCGACGATCGGCTGAATGCGCACGATTGTCGCCAGAAAGCCGTTCGCAGCACCCACCAGCGCCCCGACGAGCAATGCAGCCGGAACGAGCACCAGGGGCGATGAGATGCCGGTGCCGAGGAACAGCACCTGGATCGTCAAAGCGTTGACGAAGCCCATCAATGGCCCGACCGAGATGTCGATTCCGCCACGCCCGGCGAGGATGACAGGCGTGGACGCAATGGCCGCACCGATCAAGGGCGCCGCCAATCCGACCAGCGCGCCCCAGGAACCCGGCTGGAACCGCCCGGGGCTAAGGATAAGATTGATCGCAAGCAGCACGACCAGCAGCACCACCGCGAAGCCGAAATTTCGCCCAAGGGACAGGAGGCGCGCAACAGGGTTCATGCCGCACGTCCGAACATGGCTGATATCACGCTGTCGGTGGTGAGCGCGTCGCCAGAGATCTCGGCCGCGACTTCATTCTCACGGAACACCAGCACGCGCTGGCACAGGAGAAGAATCTCCTCGATTTCACTGGATAGGATGACGAGCCCCATGCCGTCGGACGCCAGCCCGCGAAACACGTCGTAGAGCACATGCCGCGTCGCCACGTCGACGCCACGCGTCGGATCGTTGAGGAGCAGGATCGCGGGCTCCAGCGCCAAGGCACGCGCCAACAGCACCTTCTGCTGGTTGCCGCCCGAAAGAGTGGTGATCGGCGCATCGGGCCGGGGCGCCACTATCGAGAGTTTTTCGCGATAGAAGTCGTAGCGCGCCTTGCGTGCCGACGGGCTGATTAGCCCGAGCCGCGTGTCGCGCGACAAGGTCGAGACGGCGAAATTGTCGAGCACCGACTGTGTCGGGAAAATGCCGTTGGCGCGTCGGTCGCGCGGCAAATAGGCGATGCCGCTGGCGACAGCCTTGCGAAACCCGGTAATCTTTCGGGAGGCATCTGATGAACCGAGTTCGATCGAGCCGCCATGGGGCGGTTCCAGGCCGGCAAGCATCTTGAGAAACAGCTCCTGGCCATGACCATCGAGACCGGCAAGCCCGACGATCTCACCCGGAGCGATTGCCTGCGTGATCGGGCTGGCGCCGGGCGCGATGACGAGGTCGCGAACGGCAAGACCACCAAAATCGAGGGCGGCGCGATCAGCCATGCTGCAGCTCCGCCGCCGTGCGTGGCGCCATCGCCTTGAGAAGTTCAGCCGGCGTCGAAGCGCCGCGCTCCTCGGTGCGCACGACGCTGCCGCCGCGCAGGATCGAGATGCGATCCGACAGCGACATCACCTCGTCCATGCGGTGGGTGATGAACAGGATCAGGCAGCCTTCGCCGGCCAGCGCGCGCATCAGGGAAAAGACGGATTCGCGATCGGCGAAGTCGAGCGCGGCGGTGACCTCGTCGAGGATCAGGATCTTTGGGTTGCGCACGATCGCGCGGGCGAGAACGACCAATTGCTGCGCGGCAAGCGGCAGCAGGCCGGCTGGCTTGTCGAGGGGGACGTCGGTAACCGCGAAGCGCTTCAGCGCGGCTTTCGCCCGGTCACGGCGCTCGTTGCGGGGAACAGCGCGCCGGACCAGCCCGTCGAGGCCGAGCAGGATGTTATCGATGACGCTGCAGTCCGGCGCGATCAGCACCTCCTGGAACACCGTGGCAAAACCTTGCGCCTGGAAGGCCGAGGGCTTGGCACCCGAAAACGGCTTGCCTTGCAGCAGGATCGCGCCATTGTCCGGCTGGACGATGCCGGACAGCAGCTTGACCATCGTGCTCTTGCCCGAACCGTTCTCGCCCAGGATGGTGTGGATGGTTCCCGCCCGAAACGCGATCGATGCGTCCGCGAGCGCGATCGTCTCGCCATAGCGTTTGGATATGGTTTTGATTTCAAGCATGTCGCGTTTCGATGCTGGCAGGCCGGCTCCCTGAAAGGAGCCGGCCTGCTGAGAGACTAGCAGGCGTCACTTTGCACAGGCATCGGGCACCTTCGAATAATCCCAGCCCTTGGTCGGCGCCGGGTTCGAGAAATAGGCGTCGAGCCATTCCTCCGGCATCGGATCTTTCGGCGGGATCGGGAAGATCGACACGGCATCCGTCGTCATGCAGTCCTTGTACCAGGCACCGAGATCGGCGGTGTGGACAGGCGGGATCGGGATCAGCAGCGTGTTCAGCTTCGGCTTCTGGCCGTCGAGCATGCGCTCGCCGACGCGGAACAGTGTTTGCGCGGTCCAGTGCGGCAGCACCGCATGGCCTTCGAAGCGGTACTTGTCGGGGTTGGCCTTCCAGTAGCCCAGCGCGTCCCCGGTGATCGAGCCGGTGATCAATGGCGCCGGCCGGCCGGCTTCCGCGAAGGCTTCGGCAACGACACGGCTTTCGCTGCCTGTCGTCCACACCGCATCGATCGGCGCCGGGTTGGTGGCGATCGCCTGCAGCACCACGGTCTTGGTGACGTTGGCTGTCCAGTTGCCGTTGACGTTGCGCGAAATCTTCAGCTTCGGATTTTCGGCCAGCGCCTTGTCCGCGCCCTGGCGCTCCTGCACCACGATCGGGTGTCCGGCGATGCCTTCGACCAGAAGGATGCTGGCGCCGTCCGGCTGCGCCTTGGCGATCGCCGTCATCATGTCATAGCCCCAGCGCGCATAGTTGGAATCGACATTGATGGCGTTCGGGCTGGTCACCGAGCCGGCGGCGGTGATGAACGGAATGCCGGCCTTGGCGGCAGCGTCGATGGCATCGTCGAGCGCCGTCGCCGAGCCCGGCACCGACGTGATGATAGAGCATTTCTTGTCGATGAAGGCGCGGATCTGGTTGATCTGCTGGCTGGCGTCGTTGTTGGAATCCGACACCTCGAAGCTGGAGACGGTGCCGTCGGCGATCAGCCCGTCGACAAGACGCTTCAACTCCTTGGTCACCGTGACCCGCCACGGGTTGCCCTGGTAGGATTCCGAGTGGCACCATTTCCACGGCTTTGGCGGCGCGTTGAAATTCTCCCAGGCCGAAGGCAATACCTTCTGGGGTGCTCCGTCATACTGCGCCTTGAGTTCGGTCGGCAGTCCACCGATGACGCCTTGCACATCCTGTGCAAAGGCGGCCGTTGCAAGCGAGGCAAGCGCCGTTGCGGCCAGCAGGCCGCGGATCATTCCTGTCATTCTTGTTCTCCTCCGTTCGGTTTGGTTCAGGCTCCTCCACCGGCAGCGCCGGACACCTGCACCGGGGAACTCTCCCGAAACAGGCGATTGAGATCGGCAACGACCTGTCGGGCTTGATGCCGGAAGGTCATGCCGGAAAGGATGCGTTCGGACGCGGCCTGCTGGAACGCCATGTAGCCGTCATGGCGCGGCCGCACCCATGCACCCTCCAGTGTCGCGCGCGTGTCCCGGTAGAAATTGCCGGTCGCTTCATTGACGGCCTGATCTTCCCAGGCCGCTGCATGGCCGGGCTGGCCGCCGGCGGCGGCATAGGCGCCGCGCTGGACATCGCCGCTCGAGACCCAATAGGCAAAGTTGATCGCGGCATCCCTGGCTTTGGAAAAGGCTGATACGGCTATGCCGGTGCCGCCGAGCGCCGAACCGATCGGGCCGCCGGAACCGATGACCGGAACATCGGCAAAGGCCAGCCGGTTCGCCCGAAAGCCAGTCGTCGCATAGGAAACATAGCCATAGATCAGTGGCGCGCAGACGAACCTGGAACCGGCCTCCGCCATGCGCTCCGAGACGGCAATCGGATCCATCTCCAAGCAAGCCGGATCAACGAGCGCTGCAATCTCGCGCATTGCTTCAAACACTTCGCTACCGGCGTCAACATCGATGAGATCGTGGGATGGATCGGTGGTGCAAGGACGGCCGAGATTGCCTGCGAATGTGTAAAACACCATCAACACGTGAGGCGGCCGCAGCGGCAGCAGCACACGGCCTTGCCGGGCGAGATCGAGCACCTCGCTCCAGCGCGCCGGTGGCGCCTCGATCGCATCCGGCCGCCATGCCTGGACCTGGGTTGCCGCATCGATCGGGAAAGCCCATTGCCGTCCTTGCCAGTTGTAGCTCGGATAGGACTGGCCGACGCTGCCCGAGGCAAGGGCCGTGCGTTCCGCCTCGCGTCCGGCGACATCCAGCGGCTCCAGGCAGCCTTCGGCCGTGATCTGGCCGACATGCGGATGGTCGATGACGATGAGATCATAGGCGCGCGCCAGTTCCTCGACCGGGAAGGATTCGAAATCCTGCAGCGAGCGCTTGTCCCATTCGATGGCAATACCGGTCTTCTGCTGCCACAGCGCCGAGCAGGCGACCATCGGATCGTAGCCACGCGGATGGCTCCAGGTCATGCCCTTGAGCTTGGGCACGCTCACAGGCCGAACTCCGCGCGGATGGCGGCACTGTGCTCGCCGATGCGCGGCGCCGCCCGATCGACCTTGGCCCTGATGCCATCGACCCGGAGCGGCGAACTCGTCGTGAGGATCGAGACGTCATCCTCGCGCGTCACCGTCTGCAGCATATCGAGCGATTGAAACCCCTCGCTTGCCAGCATCTCGGGCCAGGTCAGTACCTTGGCGCACCAGATGTCGGCCGGCTCGAGGATATCAAGCCATTCGTCGATGGTTTTGGTGGCGATCCGCTGCGCGATGATCGCCTTGATGTCGTCGCGCGCGGTGAACCACGATGCAGGCTTGTCGCGATAGGGTGCCAACTCGCTGAGCGACAAGAGGTCGGCCAGCTTGGGGATCGGCGTCATAGCGATGGCGAGATAGCCGTCCTTGGCCGGGTAGACACCGTAAGGCGCCGACAGATAGGCATGCGCGCTGCGGAAGCTGGAGCGCCTGGGCAGCCGGCGGCCGTCATTGAGATGCGTCGTCAGCACCTCGAACTGGAAATCGACCAGCGCTTCCAGCAGGCTGGTTTCGATATGGCTGCCCTGACCGGTGATGCCGCGCCGCACCAGTGCGGCCAGAATGCCCTGCGCACAGGCGGCACCAGCCAGCATGTCGCCGATGGCGAGGCCGAACGGCACCGGTCCCTGATCCTCGTCGCCGTTCAGCCACATCACGCCGGAACGCGCCTGCGCCAAGAGATCCTGGCCGGGCCGTTTGACCCATGGCCCATCCTCGCCATAGCCGCTGATCGAAGCATAGACCAGCCGCGGGTTGATCTTGCGGACCGCTTCATAGTCCAGGCCGAGCCGTTCGATGACGCCCGGCCGGAAATTCTGGATCAGCACGTCAGCCCTGGCCAGGAGGCCGCGCAACGCTTCGAGATCGGCCTCGTTCTTGAGGTCGATGGCAAGACTTTCCTTGGCCCGGTTGATGGCGTGGAAGATGGTGGAATCGCCGCCGATCTCGGTGTCGCTGAGATAGAGCCGGCGCGACAGGTCGCCGCCATCCGGACGCTCGATCTTGATCACGCGGGCACCGAGATCGAGCAGCCTGAGTGAGCAGTACGGGCCCGACAGGAACTGGCTCATGTCGACGACGACGAGACCGGCGAGCGGCAATTCGGCTGCTGCCGGCATGCTATTTCTCCGTCTTGCCGACGAAGTCGGCCGGGTTGCGGTACTTCACCGTCTGCAGATGCTCGCAATAGAGAACGAGCTCGCCTTCGCCCTTGAAAACCTCATAGCTGGCGCGGATCAGCCCCATCTCCTTGTAGCGGGGCTTCTTGTCGAGGTTGGAGCGGATCGAATAGATCGTGTCGCCAATGAAGACAGGCTTTATGAAACGGAGCTTGTCGTAGCCATAGGAAAAGGCATTGACGCAATTGGTGGCGACCAGGCCGAGGCCAGCCGAGAAGACAAAGGCGCCGGCGATCAGCCGCTTGCCGAAAATGCCTTCGCTCTCGGCAAATATCTGGTCCTGCACATAGGGGTGGATGTCGAGCACCAGCGTGTTGAACAAATGGCTATCGCCTTCGGCCATGGTCCGTCGCAACGAGCGGATCTTCTGCCCGACCGGCCAATCCTCATAGAACCAGTTTTCGGCGTTCCACACCGGCAGCGCGGCGTGCTCCTCGGGCATATTTTTTGGGTGCGTCGAGGCGACGCCGACGGTGGGCGCAAAATCGTTCATGGTCGGCTCCACCAGCCCTGCCTGGAGCACGTCTCAGCTGTCGGAAAACGCATCAAGGCGTCGAAATGCAAGACGTCTCCTCCCGTCAATCTTCTTTTGTAAATAGTATTTTCACATATGGGGTTGCGTTGCAAGCGTGAGCAGGCGAAATTTTGGTTGCTCCCGCGCGCCGAAGCGCAGGCGGGCAGGGGAGGAAATCATGCGCAAGGATTGTCTGGTCTTTGTCGGCAGCCTGAACCGCGAGGCGCCGTATTTTCAGGGCGCTCGGGGCGTCGGTCTCGGCGTCTACAGCTTTGACGAGACGACGCTGGAAACACGAAAACTGGCCGAGACCAACGATGTCGACAATCCGACATTCCTGTCGGTGACGCCAGACGGCTCGCACATCTATGCCAATTCGGAAGTCTTCACCTGGCGCGAGGGCACCGTCTCCGCCTACAGCTTCGATCGAGCTTCTGGTACGCTCATTTATCTGAACAAGCAGCCGTCGCTCGGCAGCATCACCGCCCACAACACCATCACCCGCGACGGGACGAGGCTGCTGGTCGCCAACTATGGCATGGGCGAGGGCGGTCCGGATTGTGCCGTGGCGGTTTATGGTTTCGAAAAGGACGGCGCGCTGTCGGCGCCGCTGGCCAGCGTATCGCATTCCGGCACCGGCCCGAATGCGGCGCGGCAGGAACGCTCGCATGCCCACAGCGTCACCGAAACCATTGCCGGTGGTGGCATGGCTATCGTCGCCGACCTCGGCATCGACCGGCTGGTGTCCTACCGCATCGGGCGAGATGGCGAGCTCAGCAAGCTCGCTGAATCCGCTCTGCCGCCGGGCGCCGGTCCGCGCCATCTTGCGTTGCATCCGAACGGACGCTTCGTCTTTGTCATGAACGAGCTGGATTCGACCATTGTCTCGATGGCGCTGGACGAGGCATCAGGCAAGCTGTCCATCATCGACGCAAAGCCGGCGGTGCCGGCCGAGGCGCGCGACAGCAACCATTGCGCCGATATCCAGATTTCGCCGGATGGCCGTTTTGTCTACGGCTCCAACCGTGGCCACGACAGCGTCGTCATCATGGCGGTCGATCAGCAGACAGGTTCGCTGGCCCTCGTCGGCTATGTCCCTTGCGGCGGTGCGACGCCGCGCAACCTGGCGCTGACGCCTTCAGGCGGCCATCTGTTCTCGGCTAACCAGAATGCCGACCGCATCTCGATTTTCGCTCGCGACGCCGAGACCGGCATGCTCAGCGACACCGGGCGCGCCATCGAGATCGGCACGCCGATGTGCATCAAGATCGTGCGCTGAACGCCCACAACTGTGAAGCCCTGGACAAAATCGCCCTGGGCTCAAGCCTGTTGTATTGCCGAGAGCTTCCAGTTCGAGCCATTCTCACGCACGAATGTCCACAGCTCGGTCGTCTCTGTCGGATGATCATCGTCGCCCGCGACGACCTTGCCGCTAGCCCGTTCGCGCGTCACGTCACGAGACTCGTAGCGCAATGCGGCCGTGGCGTAGTCGCGGTCATCCTCACGCCAGCTTTCAGCGACGTCGGCCTGCAGCAACGTGACGTCCGTTACCTCGTTCCTGAGACCTTTCTGGGCATTGTCGGCCAGCTCTTCCGACAGATAGGACACCATTTCGGGGGTAACAGCCCGGCGCAGAGCGGCATGGTCTTCGCGCCCGAATGCTTCCTGGACATCGGTCAACAGCTGCTGGAATGCGTCGAGGTCGGTCTGAGCCAGCGTGATCTCATCAGAACCGATGGCCGGAGAGCTTCCGCCCGAAACACCGCCAAAGCCAGGAATTGTGAAGGAGCCTGCAGTCTGCTGCCCTGCCGTTGCGCGGTTCTCAAATCTCGAAGCCTGGGCATTGCCGACACCGGCGAGCGCTGGCGCAGGACCACGCGCCGATTGCGAGCGGAAGAAGCGGATAGCCAGCATGATCGTGCCACCGATGAGCAGGGCCTGAAGCAGGAAACCGAACATGCCGGCCAGGCCGCCGAAGCCTTGGCCGACGAGCAGGCCGATCAGGCCGCCGAGCAGCAGGCCGCGCATCATCGTTCCACCGAAACCGCTCATGAAGCCGGGCCTCTGCGGGCCGGCCTGCGGCTGCTGGGCCGCGTTGTTCGCACCGGTGTTGGGCGTCGTCGAACGCTCGACTGGAGCGGTCGGGGCCGTGCGGTCCTGGTCGGCGGTGCCGATTGGAACGTGCGCATGCCACGACTGCCGAAACTGCCGCCGCGGCGCGCCTCGGCATGGTCTATCGCAACCATCGAAAACGCCAGGAACAGTCCTGCAAAGAGGGCTGCAAATCGGCTTGTACGGGAAGTCATCGGAGATGAACCTTTGTCTCTGCGGTTTCGGAAGTTTTCAGCCGCCGCCGGGTGCCGGCGTCATGCGGTCAATCGAACAACTCTTCGAAAAATGATTTCTTCCGCTTCGGATAGCGGTGGCCGTGGGAGCGGGAATAATCGTCGTCGCGGCCCTGGCCGTGTTGCGGCTGGGAGAATGCTGCCGGCTGTGGCTGCGGCGCGGGCGCCGCTTCCCTGCCGGAACGCTCGATGATTTTGTCGAGTTCTCCCCGATCAAGCCAGACGCCGCGGCACTGCGGACAGTAGTCGATTTCGATACCCTGGCGTTCGCTCATCACGAGCGCAACGCGGCAGGAGGGGCAAGTCATGCCAAGAAGAGAAGATGTCATACGGGGCTCCAAACCGAAAAAGATTGAGCCCGCTTGACCGAAAACATGGAAACGGGCCCGTTAAAGCGGTCCGACATCACGATCGCCAAAAGCGATAGTCAGAGGGGCCCGGCCCGCGTGAGACAGTTAGGAATGCAACTCGGCGCCTTCAAGAGCGATATCGCCCCCAGGAACGATTTGTTTGTCAACTCCGCTCAAATCATCACCACGATTTTGCCGAACTGCTCGTTTGATTCCAGATACCGATGCGCTTCGACGATCTGGTCGAACGCAAAGGTCCGGTCGATGATCGGTCTTAGTGCCCCACTCTGCAGGCCTTCGACGATGAACGCCTTGGCGGCCTCCAGCTTTACCGGGTTACCGGTGATCTGGTGCACGAGGTAGCCGCGCAGTGTCAGCGTCTTGCTCAGCACCGCTGGCAGCGGGAATGGCGTCGGCGCGTGGCTCAGTCCGCCATATTCGATGAGGATGCCGCTATGCGACATGGCCGCCGTCAGCGGCTCGAAGATCGGGCCGCCGACCGCATCAAACACGACGCGCACGCCTCGCGGCCCGGCGATCTGGTTCAATCGCGCCGCCAGATCCTCCTCCGTCGAGGCCACGACGTCGGCCGCGCCGGCCTCGAGCAGCGCCCGCATCTTCGCCGATGTCCGCGTCACCGCGATCGCGGTCGCGCCGACCTTGTTGGCGATCTGGATCGCCGCAAGCCCGACACTGCTCGATGCTGCTGTGATGACGACGGCGTCTCCGCTGTGCAGCCCGGCGATGTCGATCAGCGCGCCATAAGCGGTGAGATATTGCATCCAGACCGCCGCTGCCGTTTGCCAGTCAAGCGACTGCGGATGCTTGACGACAAGTCGGGCGGGGTAGGTGGCAAGATCGCCATAGGCCGGCCAGCGGATCATCGATTGCGGCGGGATGACACTGACGCTGTCACCTGGCGCGAAATCCTTCACGCCGTCGCCAATAGTCTCGACGACACCCGCCGCTTCAAGACCAAGCCCCGAGGGGAGCGTCGGCGTCTCGATATAGGCCCCCGCGCGCAGCAGCGCTTCGGCGCGATTGAGGCCGAGTGCCTTGACCCGGATTTGAACTTCGCCCGGCCCCGGTGGGGAAAGCGCGACATCCTCGATGCGCAGAACCTCCGGGCCACCATGCTGGTGAAAGCGAACTACGCGTGTCATTCGGGATACTCCAAATCATCTGAACCGAATGAGCTATGCAGCTAGGCTTGCCGGGGATAAATGGCTGTAAGGGAAGAACAGTAGAAACCAGGAGTTTTGAATATGGATCGGCTTGAGAGCATGTCCGTGTTCGTCAGGGCCGTCGACCTCGGCTCGTTCGCAGCCGCCGCAGTCGCACTCGATCTGTCCGGACCAATGGTTGGCAAGCATGTGCGGTTCCTCGAGGAGCGGCTGGGCGTGCGGCTGCTCAACCGGACCACGCGGCGGCAGAGCCTGACCGACTTCGGGCGCGCCTACTATGAACGCTGCCGGGTGGTGCTGGCCGAGGCCGAAGCCGCCGATGCGCTCGCCGCCGACCAGTTCTCCGAACCACGTGGAAAACTGCGGGTCACCATGCCGGCGCATTTCGGCCGCCATTGCGTTGCACCCGTGCTGCTGCGGCTGGCGCGGCAATATCCGATGCTGGAGCTCGACCTGTCGCTCACCGACCGCTTCGCCGATCTTGCCGAAGACGGATACGATCTCGCCATTCGGACCGGTGCTCTGGGCGACAAGGCGGGGTTGATCGCACGCCGCGTCGCGCGCCAGGACATGGTCGTCTGCGCCGCACCCTCCTATCTCAGAATTCATGACGAGCCGCAGCGTATCGAGGATCTCGCTGATCATCAGGCGATTGTCTACCGCCGGCTCGGCCAGGTCGTTCAGCCGTGGCTGTTTGCGCGCGAGGGGCAATCCGTACAGGAGATTACGCCAACCGGGCGGCTGCGGCTCGACGATCTCGATGCCATCGCCGATGCGGCTGTTGAGAGCATGGGGCTTGCCTGGCTGCCCTGGTGGCTGGTGCGCGAGCGCATTGAAGCCGGTGCGCTGGTGGCGCTGTTGCCGGACCAGCCGCGATATCTCTACGACTGCTACGCCCTTTGGCTGCAGACACCGCATCTGCCGCTGAAGGTGCGGCTGGCCGTCGATGCGCTGGCTGCCGCCTTGCCGAGATCGATGGCCTGATTGCCAATCGCAGCCGCTTTCAGTTGAGGTCGCGCGGATACTCCTTGACCTCGCTGCGATCGACGACCACTTCATCTCCGTCATGGGCAGTGATGTGGGTCTCGATCCGCCAGACATCGCGCAGCGCGCGCACGGTCGCCTTCACCGAAAGGCGCGCCTGCCAGTCGCCGCGGCCATAGGACTTTTCCCAGGTGCAGGTGCCGACCGCCGAGTTCGGATCGTCGGGGTGGATGGTGAACCGGTCGACATGCCTCGCCGCAACGGTCATCTGCGTATGTGGATGCCGCACCGTGCCGCCATCATTGACGACCTGATAGACGGTCTCGCCGGTGACCTGGTCCGCCGACACCGAGCGCTGAAAGCCGTCGCCCTTGGCCAGAACCTCCTGCTCCATCGGCTTGGCGCTTTCAGGTCCCAGGAAGGCCCCTAGCGTGTCGTCCAGCTTCTGCGGTGGGCGTACCGGCAGGATCAGCCGGCTGTCGCCGCAATGGATCGACAGCGTCGCCTGTTCGGCGGTCGGGAAGACGATCGGCCAATGCGATGTCGCCAGTGCCAGCCGGATACGCTCGCCAACCTCGAAACGCTGCCCGCAGCAGCGCAGCTTGATGCGCACCGTTTCCGCCTGGCCCGGCACCATGGGTGCGATGTCCAGATCATCGTTGCGATGGCTCAGGTTGAGGATGCCGTAGCTGATGCGCGAGGCAGCACCTTCAGGGAACACTTGCGACAGCGTGGCGGACAGAAGGGCGACGGGCTTGTCAGAGGAGAGCCTGACCTCGAATTCGGGGAAACCAAGGATCTCGATGGCTTCGGTCAACGGCGCGGTCTCGAAGATCAGGGCATTGCCTTCCTCCGTGCGCTGGTCGACCGGCAAAGTCGGCATGACGCCATAACCGCACCAGGCGCCGGACGACAGGCCGGCCGTCTGCGGCGACGAAATCTCCAGGATCGTATCTTCGCCCCTGGCCTCGCTCAGCACATGCGGCGCAAGGTTCAGCACCTTTTCGCCAACGCCTGGTCCCGGCCACGCCGGCTCCGCCACCCAGCGGCCGGGCCGCTCGTCATAGATCGCCGCCGGCCGTGCGGGGTCCTGAATCCAGGCGCGCAGCATCGGCTCGTCGGCAATGCCGGTGTCGATGCCCTTGAGATATTGATCCCACCAGCGCAGGCACTCCTGCAGGAAGCCGATACGCGGGCCGGGCATGGCGAAGTGCGGATATTTGTGGCCCCAGGGTCCGATCAGGCCCTTGCGAGGACCGCTCAGTTTTTCCAGCATCCGGAAGATCGGATTGGGATAGCCGTCGGCCCAGCCGCCGACGGCATAGACCGGGATTTCGACATCGGAATAGTCCTCGCAGATCGAGCCGTGCTTGTAGAAATCGTCGCGGCGCTGGTGTTCGAACCAGTCCTGCATCCAGATGCCGTTGCCGTTCAGCCGTTGCTCCCAAAGATCGCGCCAGCGATCGCCGACAATGAACGGGTCGGGCGGGGTCATGGCGATGGCCCAGGCGGTGGTTCCCCACATCAGATTGTCGCACATCATGGCGCCGCCGAGATAATGCACGTCATCATTGTAGCGATCATCCGTGGAGCACAGCGAGACAACCGCTTTCAGTGCTGGCGGTCGCCGCGCGGCGACCTGAAGCCCGTTGAAGCCGCCCCAGCTGATGCCGATCATGCCGACACTACCCGAGCACCAGGATTGCCGGGCCAGCCATTCGATGACCGCCAGACAGTCATCCTGCTCCTGCTTCAGATACTCACCCTTGCACAATCCCTCGCTGTCGCCTGAGCCGCGCATGTCGACCCGCACGCCGGCATAGCCGTGACCGGCAAAATAGGGATGCGTCAGCGCATCGCGCTCCACCGTTCCGTCGCGCTTGCGGTAGGGCAAATATTCGAGGATCGCCGGCACCGGATCGGCCTCCGCGTCTTCCGGCAGCCAGACACGCGCCGCCAGCTTGACGCCGTCAGGCATCGGAATCCACAAATTCTCGATCTCGCGGATTTTGCGCGGGAAATCGGTGACGACGCGGATATCTTGCATGGCGGCTCCTCTCGACGCCCCGGCCGACAACTTGCGCCGGTGGCGATCCTTATGTGTTCAGCGGGAAATGGCAGGTCAGGCGGCCGTTTCCGACCGCGACCGGGATGGGGACATCCACCGCGCAGCAGCGCTGGGCCTGCGGACAGCGTGTGTGAAATTCGCAGCCTGAAGGGCGCGCCAGCAGGGAGGGAACGTCGGCCGGCAGCGTGATGCGCTGGTGCACCCGATCTGGGTCCGGCTCGGGATTGGCGGACAGAAGGGCCGCCGTATAGGGATGATGCGGCGCGCGGAAGATCGCTTCGGTTTCACCCTGCTCGACGAAGCGCCCGAGATACATCACCGCCATGCGGTCGGCGATCTGGCGCACGACATGCAGATTGTGGGTGATGATCAGCATCGACAGGCCCATTCGGTCGCGCAGGTCGTTGAGCAGGTTCAGCACCTCTCCCTGCACGGAGACGTCGAGGCCGGCGGTCGGCTCGTCGGCGACGACCAGCACCGGGTCCAGAGCGATCGCCCGCGCCACACCGACGCGGCGCGCTTGGCCGCCGGAAAGCTGGTGCGGGTAGCGGTCGGCGAAATCGCGCGGCAGCCCGACCAGCGCAAGAAGCCGTGTGACTTCGGCGTTGAGATCGCGATCGGACAAGCCGTGAATGACGAAAGGCTCAGACAGCAGCGAGCGCACGCTGAGCCGTGGTGACAGCGATCCCACAGGATCCTGGAACATCATCGGCATGCGCCGCCGCACCGGTTTCATGGCGGTGTTAGACAGGCCTTGCAGTTCCTGCCCTTCAAACAGGATCGTGCCCGCCTTCACCGGCTGAAGACCGTTGAGCGTGCGCGCCAGCGTCGTCTTGCCCGAGCCGGATTCGCCGACCAGCGCGAAGGTGCTGCCTCGTTGAAGCGTGAAGCTGACGCCGGAGACCGCTTCGATCTCGGTGGCCCGCCCCGCGAGCCTGGCGGACAGGCCGCCAGCGCGGAACGCGACGCGCAAATCATTGACGCTGAGCAGGTCTTCGGAGCTCATGCGTTCATCGCTCCCAAGGGAATGTCCGCATGCCAGCAGTGGGCGATGTGAGACCCACCGAGGACTGCGCTGGGAGGCGTCGTCAGGCATTGGGCGTCGGCGCGATCGCAGCGCGGCTGGAAGACGCAGCCGCTCGGCCGGCGGCGCAAATCCGGCAAGGTCCCGGCAATGGTCGGCAGGCGAGCAACCCGCTGCGACAGCCGGGCGGGATCGCAAGCCAAAAGCTTCTGCGTGTAGGGATGACGCGCATCGTGGAATATCTCGCGGGTCGTGCCGCTCTCCACTACTTCGCCGGCATACATCACGATCATCTCGTCGCAGAGTTCGGCAATCACGCCCAGATGATGCGAGATGAACAGCACCGAGCAGCCGATGTCGCGCTGCAGATCCTTGAGCAGTTCGATGGTGGCCACCTCCAGCGTCGCATCGAGTGCCGTCGTCGGCTCGTCGGCGATCAGCAGCGCCGGCTCCATCATCAGCGCCATCGCAATGGCGATGCGCTGCTTCATGCCGCCGGAGAACTCGTGTGGAAACTGCGTCAGCCGGCTTCCCGGATCGGGAATGCGAACCTTGCGCAGCATGGCGACGGAGCGTGCATCCTTGTCCCGCTTCGACAGACCCGAGCGATACTGAATGTCGCGCATCTGCCGCCCCACCGACAGCACCGGGTTGAGCGCGCCCATCGGATCCTGGAACACAGTGGCGATCCTGAGGCCACGCAGGCCGCGCATCGCGGTCGGGTCGAGCCGGGCAAGGTCCTTGTCGCCCTCGAAGATGATCTCGCCCGATGTGATTTCACCATTGTCGGCGAGCAGGCCGAGAATGGCGTTGATGAGCGTCGATTTCCCGCAGCCGGATTCGCCGACCACGCCGACGCTGCGGTTGGCCGGCACGCAAAAACTCACCTGCTTCAGCGCCTCCAGTCGCCCGGCCTCGGTGTGGAAGGCGACGCTCAGATCCTTGACCTCGAGAACCGTCATGAGCGTCCCTTCAGCCTGGGATCGAAGAGGTCGCGTAGCGTCTCGCCGAAGAAGGTGAAGCCGAGCGTGGTCAGCACGATCGGCAGGCCGCCGGCAATCACGATCCAGTAGGAATCGCGGATGTTGGCGAAGCCGTCATTGAGGATCGCACCCCAGCTCGGCGTCGGCGGCCGCACGCCGAGCCCGAGGAAGCTCATGCCCGCCTCGATCGCCACCACCACGGGAATGTCCATCGAGATCAGGATCAGGATCGGGCCGATGATGTTGGGCAGGATATGGACACGCAGGATGCGGCCGGCGCTTGCCCCCATCGAGCGCGCCGCCATGACGTGTTCGGCCGATTTGAGCACCAGCGTCTGGGTTCGGATGATGCGCGCATAACCCGGCACA
Organism: Mesorhizobium sp. M0491; assembly: GCF_040321265.1. Taxonomy (NCBI): domain Bacteria; kingdom Pseudomonadati; phylum Pseudomonadota; class Alphaproteobacteria; order Hyphomicrobiales; family Phyllobacteriaceae; genus Mesorhizobium; species Mesorhizobium sp. M0491. Next base: position 137,967 of record NZ_JAMYRE010000012.1, on the reverse strand, counting down.
TTGACCAGCATCACCACCAGCACCACCGCGTAGAGCGAGGGGCCGAACAGGGTGACCAGCGTCAGCGCCAGCATAACGGTGGGAAAGCTCTTCACGGCGTCGAAGATCAGCAGCAGCACATTGTCGAGCCAGCGCGGCCCATAGCCTGCGATCAGCCCTAGCACGACGCCGACAACCAGCGACACCGCTGTCGCGCCCAGCGCGATCAAAAGCGCGACGCGTCCGCCATAGAGCACCCGGGTGAGAAGATCGCGGCCGAGATGGTCGGTGCCGAGCAGATGCAGGAGGCTCGGCGAAGCGAAGCGTTCGGCCGGCGATATCTTGCTCGGCGCATAGCTGGTCAGGAGGCTGGCGAAGACCGCCGACAGCACCACGACCGTCACCAGCGTCAGGCCGATCGCGCCGAGCGGCTCGCGCATGATGCGGCGCAAGGTGCGCCATATCATGCCGAGACGGAAGCTGCGGGATGGCAGCTCAGTTGAAACTTGATCTGACACGGGGATCCAAGATACCGACGAGGATGTCGGCTGCTACGTTGACGAGAACGAAGAAGACCGTGGTGACCAGCACGGCTCCGGAGACGATGGGATAGTTGCGCACCGAGATCGCCTCATAGACCAGCTTGCCGATGCCGGGACGGGCAAAGACGATTTCGGCGAAGACGGAAGACGACAGCATGTGGCCGATGCCGACGCCGAGCAAGGTGATCGTCGGCAGCACGGCGATGCGGAGGGCGTAGGTGTAGACGATCCTGTGCTCGGTCAGGCCGAAGGCGCGCGCCGTGCGGATATGGCTGGCTTCCAGCGTCTCCAGCATCGAGGCGCGCACCATGCGCGAGATATAGCCGATCCAGCCAAGGCCAACCGCCAGCGACGGCAAGATGAGGTGCTGGAGCCGGCTGGCGAGGTCGCCCGGTTCGCCGGCGCCGATCGCCGGCAGCCATTGCAGGGCGACCGCAAACACCAGCAGCGAATAGATGGCGACGACGAAGGACGGCACGGCGATCATCGCCACCGACAGCACCCCGATCACCTGATCGACAAAGCCGCCGCGCCGCACCGCCGCGATGCAGCCAAGCGGAATGCCGAGCGCCACCGACCACGTGATGCCGCCGACCACCAGCGCCAGCGTGAACGGAAGCTGTTCCATCACCACGTCCAGAACTGGCCGATCTGACAGCACCTCTGTGCCGAGATCGCCGCGCAGGACCGATCCGTAGAAATGTAGGAACTGCCGCCACACCGGCTGATCGAGGCCCATGCGTACGCGCAGCGCCTCCATCATCTCCGGCGTCGCGCGCGGCCCCAGCGCAACGGAGGCCGGGTCGCCGGGAATGAGGTAAACCATGGCGAACATCATCATCATGGCCACGCTGATGATGATGGCGCCAAGCCACAGACGCTTGAGGGCGTAGCGGATCATTTCCAGTACCTGTCGGACGGTCTTTGGCGGGGACGAGCCCCGCCCGCCGATATCATGCGGGTTTGAAGTCGGTGAACACGGGTTCGCCGTTCGGCTTCAGGCCGGCCACAAGCGTATCTCGATTCATGATGCCGGTGACCTCATGCGTCAGGAAAACGTAGTTGCCGTTCTCCTCCATCAGGTCCTGCAGCTTCTTGTAGATGACATCGCGTTTTGCCGGGTCGAGCTCGACCATGCCTTCGGCATTGAGCTTGTCGAATTCCTCGCTGGAAAACCGCTCCCAGTTCCAGACACCGATCTGGTCGCGGGTAAACCAGGCAGTGGCCCAGCTCGGATCCGGCTGCATGGAGAAGCGGCTGATGATCATCTGCAGCTTTTTGTAGTAGTCGCCTTCCTTGGCGCCCAGCGTCCAGAAGGTGCCGCTGTCGTTCTGCTTGATCTCCACAGTGAGGCCGACATCCTGCAGGTTCGACTGCACGACCTGCGCCGCGGTCAGGCGCTCGGTCTTGTTGAGGATGTCGAGCGTGATCGTCGCGCCGGCCAGTCCTTCCTTGGCGATCATGTCGCGGGCGCGGTCCGGATCGAAATCGAACAGGTTCTTCTCGCGATGGCCGGGCAGGCCGGGCGCGATGATGCCGGTGGCGGTGGCGGCGGCGCCGAAATAGGCGGCATCGACCACCGCCTTGCGGTCCACGGCGTACTGAACCGCGCGGCGCATGTTCGGATTGTTGAAAGGCGCGACATCCTGGTTCATGCCAAGCCAGACAAAGGCCAGCGACGGCTTCTCGACCACGGTCGTCTTTGGCGGCGGTGTCTGCTTCAGGCGCGAGATCGAGGAGACCGCGGTCCAGGTGTAATCCAGGTCGCCGGCCTCATAGCCGAGTTCGGCGGTCTTCTCATCCTCGATCGGATGGATGTGGATCTCCGCGAAGGCACCTTGCTCGTACTTCCAGTCGGGATTGCGCACCAGCACCGTGCGCTGCTTGGGCAGCCATTCCTTCAGGATGTAGGGCCCCGACTGGGCCACCGGCTTGACACCCATCTTGCCACCGAGCTCGGTGATGGCGCGCTTCGACAGGATGGTGCCGGAAGGCGTCGGCAAGGTCGACGTCCACAGCGGCGCGAAGGCCTGCTTCAGGTGGATCAGCCCCGACAGCTTGTCCTTGACTTCGACCTCTTTGAGCGTCGCCCAGTCGCCGGAGTAGGGGCTCTTGTTGGCGGGATCGGCGATGCGTTCGATCGAAAACTTGACGTCTTCGGCCGTCATCTGGCCGTAGCCATCGGTGAAGCCGATATTGTCGCGCAGCTGGAAGGCGACGGTCAGCGGATCGAGCTGCTTGATCGTCTCCGCCGCCATCGGCCGCCAGCCCCAGCTGTCGCCCGGCGTGGTGACGACGAGGCCGGCGAAGATGACGCTGGTGATGTCGCCTTCGGGTGCCGCCAGCCGGAAGCAAGGGTCGAGCGTCTGGATGTCGGCGTAGGAGCGCACCTTGAGGATCGGCCCGTCGCTCGACCAGGAAACTTTTGGATTGACCATTGAGGCGAGGCCGAAAGCGCCGGCTCCGGCGAGCAGGCTGCGGCGCGAAACCCTGGTGTCGGCTAGAATGGACATGCTCTACCCCTCTGCTGTTTTCGTTGTCTTGTTTCCGGCCGTTGGCCATTCTCCAAGCCGGGCCGAATGTGTCTGTCAGCTAAAACTGCTAATAATAGACATGTATGTCTAGCGAAAATTTTGCCGGCATGTCCGAATCTTGAATACGGACGATCTTGCGGGAAATATCGACATCTGTTCCGACCGCGCCAGCGCGTCGGCTTGGGCCCTACGCGGGCTAAATGTGATCGCCCACACGGCGCGGCTTGGCCCGCCATTCGGTGGGGCCTGGATCAAGAGCTGTAGCGGACATGCGCCTCTCCGCGGCCGATCACTTCCAGATTTCGGCCGCCAGGCGCACGAAATTGCCGCCCAGGACGTTGCGCACGGTCTGCTCGGACTGGCCGCGGCGCAGAAGCACATCGGTCAGTTCGCTCATCTGGCCGGGAGCCGCGTAGGTCGTCGCCCCTTCCGGATACTCGCTCCTGGGCCAGAATTGCGGGTTGTCGGAAATGATACGGTCGATGCCTTTGATGTCGACGGGGAAGGCGTAGTCCAGCCCGATGCCGACATGATCTGGGCCAGCCAGATCGACAAGATATTCGATGTGGTCGGCCAACCTGTCCGAGTCCGTGCGTCCCTCTCCCAGGAAACGATTGAGCCCGACGATCGCGACGATGCCGCCGGTGCGCGCGCAGGCCTTTATCTGCTCGTCGGTGATGTTGCGGCCATGGCCGCACAAGGCCTTGGCGTTGGAGTGCGAGAAGATCACCGGCCGGTTGGAATATTCCATCACCTCCATCGAGGTGCGATAGCCGGTGTGGGTGACGTCGACGAACATGCCGAGACGGTTCATCTCGTCGATGACCTGGCGGCCGAACGCCGTCAGGCTGGTCTCGACATCGTGGCAACCGCCGCCGGCGAGGTTGTTCCTGTTGTAGGCAAACAAGATCTGGCGCACACCCAGATGGTGATAGAACTCCACCATTTCGATGCGGCCGTCGAGCGCGTTCATGCCCTCGACGTCGAAGGTGATTGCCAGTTTGCCCTCAAGCTTTGCCTTGCGGATTTCCTCTACCGAGGAGACCAGCGTGTAGTGCTCGGGATTGGCAAGGATCCAGTGGCGGAAATTTGCGAGCGTCCGCACTGTCTGCTCCCAGGGCAACAGGTCGAAGCCGACATCAATCGACAGATAGTCGATGCCGGCGTCGCGCCAGATCTGCAGATTGTTCAGGTCCGCAGCCGGGTCCGGCATGAAGCCGGAATGCGCGTCCCATATGATTTCACTGTCGAAAATGGCCTTGGCGGCAGTCGAAACGCTCACTTTTTTCTCACTCTCTTGGCAACGCCAACACGACGGAAGGCCGGATCAAGCGGCGTTCCGGACGTGTGATCCAGATGCAGTACGCATCAAGTATCAGGCCACAGACACATGTGTCTATACAGCTCCGAACGGGCCTGTATGGTCGCCGTCGCTGCATGTCGCTCCGATCGGACCATCGGCAAAAGGGAGAACAAAGATGAGTTCAAACGGAAGCCATGGCGGGAGCGATAGCAGGCACATCGCGGTAATCGGCGGCGGCATCATCGGCTGCAGCGCGGCTTTCCATCTGCTGCGGTCCGGCGTGCGCCGGGTGACGGTCATCGATGCGGGTCAGCCGGGTGCCGCGACCACCAGCGCCGGCGCGGGATTTGTCTCGCATTGGTCCGCCGGCATGATTCCGCTTGGCGAAGAGGGTCTTCAGCTGCAGCAATATGGCCTCGATTTCTATCGCCGGCTGCACGAGGTCGGCGTCGAGATCGGCTATCGGCCGAACGGCACCTTGATCATGGCGCTGACCGAGGACGGGCGCGAGCGTTTTGTCCGCCCGGTGCTGGACTCTTCCTATGCCCCGACGGAAATGCAGGATCTGAACGCCGCGCAGATCGGCCAGAAGATGCAAGGTCTCATCGATCCGGCGCGGGTCCATTCGGCGGCCTACAATCCGCATGGCATCCAGCTCGACACCAAGCTGGCAATGGGTGTGCTGACCGGCCAGATCAGCGAGCTGGGCGGCGTATTCCGCAGCAACACACGCGTGACGGCCGTCCATGATGCCGACGACCGGGTGGCGATCGAGACCGATCAGGGCAGCCTTGAGGCTGACGGCGTGATCGTTGCCGCTGGCGCATGGGACAACCAGATCATATCGGGCCTCGGCTGGAAGTTGCCGCTGCTGCGGGTCGTCGCGACACGCATCGTCACCGATGATCGCGGGCTGCCGTCGACCATCCCCACCGTCCAGTGCCGCGAATTGCGGCTGTGGCTGCGCGAGACATTCGGGGCCGTCATGTGGGGAACCGGCCGGCACTACAAACCCCTGTACAAAACAAATGACAGCGAAATCGAACCCGGCCAACCGCACAATCTCGAACTGATGCAGGAGACATTCGAGCAGGAGCTTGCCGAGCTGCAGACGGTGTTCCCGCCGCTGCGCGGTTCGACGATCGCGAGTTGGGCGCAAGGTGTGCCGTGCTACACGCCCGACAACGGTCTTATCGTCGGCAAGGTCCCCGGCAGCGACAATATCGTGGTCGTCGGCGGCGATAATGAGAGCGGCGTCACCCATGGGCCGGGTCTTGGCCGGCTCTCCTGCGAACTGGTCCTCGGGCAGACCCCATTCGTTTCCGCGGAGCGGTTCCGTGTCGATCGCTACGCCTCCGATGCCTTCAAGTCGGAAGCAGAGATCGAGGCCGCCATGCCGGCCTGGGGCGCGCGTCATGAGGCGTCGCGATTTGGCCGCGAGGCTTGATGTCAGCAGTCGTCGACGCTGCCGAGCAGCGCCTGCGCCACCGCCCTGACCACCGGGCCGGCATTCTTCCTCGTGACGATGTGGAAGGAGCCGGCGTGACGACGCGAGGTCTTCGTCAGCCGGACGAGCTGGCCGCGGCGCAGATGCTCGTCGGCAAACCCGGCCCAGGCGAGCGCGGCGCCGCGCCCGGCGATGGTTTCGTGGATCATCGATATGTAGCCCGTGAACCGAGGTCCATCGAGTTTCCGGTCGGTTCCGATCCACGATTGCCAGCTGTCGATCGCGCCCGGCGGCGTCACCTGATGCAGCAGCGGCACTGCTATGAAAGCCTCTGGGTCTTCCGAGGCGAGCGCCGGATAACGCGCCAGGAACGCCGGTGCGCAGACCGGGAACCATTCACCGTCGAGCAGTTTTTCGGTCACGAATTCGGACCATTGCCCGGCTTCGCCGAAGCGGATCGACAGCGCCACTTCAGGCTGGTCGAAATCCCTGTAGTCGGTGGATGTCTGCAACAGCACCCGGCCATCGGCAACCTGCGATGTGATGAGGCCGAAGCGCGGCATCAGCCATGCCTGCGCGAAGTCGTGGCTGCAGCCGACCACGAATGTATCGCTGTCGTGCGCGGTCAAATCCTCGACCGCTTGCCTGATGGTGCCGAGACCCTCGCGGATCGCTTCGGCTAGCGTGTTGCCGGCCCCGGTGACGGCGACGCGGTTGCCTTTGCGCGCGAACAGCTCGACCGACAGCTGGCGCTCGAGATTGGCGACGTGCCTGCTGACCGCCGATTGGGCGATGTTCAGCTCCTGAGCGGCCAACGTCAGCCCGCCATGCCTGGCGGCAGCCTCGAAGACGACCATGGCGTTCAGCAGGGGAAGCGATGTCTTGAGGGTTTTCACAATCCAAACCTGCCTTCATGCCTTTTCGATATGAAGGTCTATCATTTCTGTGTTTGCCGCAAGCCTTTCCGCATCGCACATTCCTATCGAAACGTCATCCTAACGCCAGCGAGCAGAAAGGTGTTGCAGTGCAGGCCTATACACCGAACAGCCAGCCTATCGACAGAAGCGAGACCGTCAGGCTGATCGACCGGCAACGTCCGGACTGGTCGCTGGAACAGGCCTTTTATGCCGACCCTACGATCTTCGCGCTGGAACGTGACTTGTGGTTTCCGCGCCAATGGATGCTTGTCGCCCATGCCAGCGAGGTCCCTGAAAAGGGCCGCTACATCGTGCGCCAGCTGTTCGACGAAGAGATCATCGTCGTGCGCTTCGGCGATGGCGAGGAGGACATCGCGGCCTACTACAATGTCTGCACCCATCGCGGCTCGCGGCTCTGCGCCAAGGATGGTCGCGGCAAGCTTCTGGTCTGCCCATATCATGCCTGGTCGTTCAGGCTGACCGGCAAATTGCAGTCGCGGCAGGACCTTCCTACAAGCGCCGATCCGGAAACGCTCGGCCTGCACCGGGTGCCCTGCAAGAGTTTCGGCGGCCTGGTATTCTGCGGCCTCGATGCCAAGTCGTTGCCCGACATCCAGCCTGTCGCGGACGGGCTGACCGGTGGCTTGCGCGAGAACGGCCTCGACCGCGCACGCATCGTTGCGCGCAGGAATTACCTGACCAAGGCGAACTGGAAGCTGGTGCTCGAGAACTTCCTTGAATGCTATCACTGCCGTCCGGCTCACCCCGAATATTACCGCGTCAACGGTCATGTCAAAGTGACCGCGACCCGCGATGCCGACAAGGCGGTCGAGTGGCAGAACGAAATCGAGGCCTGGCACAGCGTCATCGGCGATGCCGAGTTCCACAAGGGCGCGTGGCAGGCTGGCGACCTGGACACGATGCCGTTCGCCATGCACCGCAAGCCGATCGGCTCCGGCCGTAACACGCTGTCCAATACGGGCGAGGGGGTCTCGTGCCTGATGGGTGGTCGTCGTGCCTATGATGGCGGCGAAAGCGGCTTTCGCCTCGGACGCCTGTCGTTTGCAAGTGCTGCCAATGACTATGTCACGCTGTTCCAGATGATACCGCGCAACGCCATGGAAACAGACGTCATCCTGACTTGGCTCGTCGACAAGGATGCCGATAACGACGTCGACGCCGATGCGATCAGCTGGATGTGGGACATCACCACGGTGCAGGACAAGAAGATCACCGAAGACAATGCCGACGGCATCATGTCGCGCGCCTACCGGCCGGGGCCCTATACGCCGCTGGAAAGCCAGACCTCGTTCTTCGTGCAGACCTATCTGTCGGAACTGCGCTCGCTGATCACCGGCACGCGCGGCGCGACCGTCAGCCAATGGTCTGCGCCGAAGGAACTTTTCGCTTCGCCGAAAGCGGCGAGTTGCAACACGCGCCTCTGACCCGCGGCCGAAGATGCCTCTTTGAGGCGTCGCATTCCGATGCCATATGAAGGGGGGCCGACGGAATGTTGCGGGAGAGACAGTTTATGACCAAAGGTTCGGATCTGTTCGTCGCGGCCCTCGAGAACGAAGGGGTCGAACGGATTTTCGGCATTCCGGGCGAAGAAAATCTCGATATCGTCGAATCCATCCGCCGCTCCTCGATCCAGCTGATCCTGACCCGCCACGAGCAGGCAGCGGCCTTCATGGCCGCCACCTATGGCAGGCTCACCGGCAAGCCGGGTGTGTGCATCACCACCCTTGGCCCAGGCGCGCTCAATCTTTCGACCGGTTCGGCCTATGCGCTGCTCGGCGCGATGCCGATGATCATGATCACCGGCCAGAAGGGCATCCTGTCATCCCGGCAGGCGCGCTTCCAGATCGTCGACATCGTCGCGGCGATGAAGCCGCTGACCAAGCTGTCGCGCCAGATCGTCTCGCCGAAGATGATCCCCTCGCTGGTGCGCGAAGCTTTCCGTGTCGCCCAGGAAGAGCGTCCCGGCCCCGTGCATCTGGAACTGCCGGAAGACATTGCGGCGGCCGAGTGCGAACCGATCGCGCTGGTGCCGACGCACCCGGTCGAACTGCCGCTGGCCAGTCCAGGCGCGCTTGATCGCGCCGCCCGTATGATCCTGGAAGCCAGGCGCCCGCTGCTGATGTTCGGCGCGGCGGCGTCGCGACCGCGCGTGACCCCCGATGTCGCGCAGTTCGTGCTGCGGACGCAAATTCCCTATTTCACCACGCAGATGGGCAAGGGCACCGTGCCTGGCGGCACGGAGCTCTATATGGGAACGGCAGCCCTTTCGGAGCGCGACTACGTGCACGAGGCCATCGAGCAGGCCGATCTGATCATCACCATCGGTCACGACACCGTGGAGAAGCCGCCCTTCATCATGGGGGCGAAGGGGCCGAAGGTCATTCATGTCGGCTACCAATCAGCCGATGTCGAGCAGGTCTATTTCCCGCAAGCCGAAATCGTCGGCGACCTCGGCCCTTCGCTGGCGCTGCTGGCCGACCGCATCGAGGGCAAGATCCCCAACGCGCAGGCCCTGCTGCCGCTGCGGGAAGGCATTCTGAGCCGGATCGCCGCGCGGGCCACCGAAGATCGCTTCACGCCGCAGCGCATCGTGCACGACGTGCGCGCCGTGATGCCGGCCGACGGGATCCTCGCCCTCGACAACGGCATGTACAAGATCTGGTTCGCGCGCAACTACCGGACGCGCATGGCAAACACGATCCTGCTCGACAATGCGCTGGCCACCATGGGCGCGGGCTTGCCGTCGGCGATGATGGCGGCACTGCTCTATCCGCAGCGCCGTGTCATGGCCATCTGCGGCGATGGCGGCTTCATGATGAACAGCCAGGAATTGGAGACCGCCGTCAGGCTCAAGCTCAACCTCGTCGTCCTGCTGCTCGAGGACCATGCCTATGGCATGATCCGCTGGAAGCAGGCGGTTGACGAATTTCCGGATTTCGGCATGACCTTCGGAAATCCCGATTTCGTCAAGTATGCCGAGGCTTATGGCGCCAAGGGAACCAGGGTTGCAGAGATCGCCGACTTGCGGCCGGCGCTGGAACAGGCCTTCACCGGCGGCGGCGTGCATCTCGTCGTTGTGCCTATCGACTATTCCGAAAACACCAGGGTGCTCGTCGACGAATTGCGCGAGCGTCTGCCTGCGCCGCAGACGCCCTGACGGCAGCGACAAAGCCGCCGTCAGGATTGCTTGGGCGGAAGACCCTACACCTTGCAGTAAGGCGTTACCGGCGCGATGGTGCCGAAATCCTTAGCGATCTCGTAGCCGATGCCGTCGGCCGCCGCCTTGCCTACATAGGAATGGCAGAGTGTGTGGTTGTTGGTGGCGTCGACGCGGATCTTGCCTTGCGGTGCGTCGAACTCGATCGACGGCAGCGCGGCCAATACATCGTCGTCCTTCAGCGATCCCGCCTTCTCCGCGGCCAGCGCGTAGAGATGCAGGCCGTTGTAGCCGGCCTCCCCGATGCCGTTGACCATCTTCTCCTGGCCGAATTTCTCACGGAAGCTGGAGATGAACTTTTTGTTGACCGGATTGTCCAGCGCCATCCAGTAGGGCTGCGGCGCATAGGTGCCGGCCGCAACGCCGGGCGGCAGCGCGTCCTTGTTGAAGACCTCGTCGAGCGGGGCGATCAGCGGCTGCTTGATGTCGAAGCTGCGATACTGCTTGAGCTGGGTGACGGCGTCGTTGCCGACCACCATCGACCAGACGACATCGGGCTTCAGCGACTTGATCTTCTGGAAGGCCGGGCCGAAATCTGTGGTCCCGAACGGATAGTAATCGGCGCCGATGATCTTGCCGCCGGCCTTCTCGTAGGCCGCCGTGATCGCCTCGGTCATCTTCTGCGGCCAGGCATAGTCCGAAGCCATGACATAGATCGTCTTGCCGAGGTTCTCTGCCACCCATGGCATCATCGGGTCGACCTGCTGCATCGGGATCGGGCCGGTGGCGACGAAGTAGCGGTTGCATTCGCCGCCTTCGAAATTGGTCGGGTAGAAGAACAGCTTCTTGGCCTTCGAGGTGACCGACAGCGTGGCGCTGCGCTCAGGCGAAATGATCGTGCCCATGATCACGTCGACCTTGTCTTCGTTGATGAGCTTGCGCGCCTTGTCGATGGAGCCCTTGGTCGTGGTCTGGTTGTCCTCGATGATGAGTTCGACCTGGCGCCCGCCAATGCCGTTGGCGGCGTTGAGTTCGGCGGCGGCGAGCTTGTAGCAATTGAGCAACGTCTCGCCGAGGATCGCCTGCAGTCCGGTGATCGGGATCGACAGGCCGACCTTGACGGTGTCGGCGGCGCGCAGGATCGACGGCGCGCCGACTATGGCGAAGGCGGCGGCAGCGCCGCCCGATTTCAAGACAGTTCTTCTGCTTATCATTGTTGTGTTCCCTTCCAGTCCCAGGCGCGCCCCATGCACGCCTTACAAAGCCAACAGGTCCTTCAGCAGGGTCTCGTCGGCGAAGGTCTCAGGCGCACCTTCGTGGACGATCCTGCCCTTCTCCATCACCAGGCAGCGGTCCGATGCCTTGAGAACGAGATCGAGATTCTGCTCGACAAGAATGATCGCGATGCCGCGCTCGCGGGCGATGCGCGGCACCAGTTCGGCGATCGACTGCACGATGTTCGGCTGGATGCCTTCCGAGGGCTCGTCGAGCAGCAGCACCGAGGGCAGGCCGCAGAGCGCGCGGCCGATCGCCAGCATTTGCTGCTGGCCGCCCGAAAGCGTGCCGGCGACCTGCGCTTCGCGTTCGCGCAGGATTGGAAAATAGCCGAAGATGTCGGCCGGAATGCCGCCGTCGCCACGGTCCTTGGCAGCGCGGGTGCCGACCTCCAGGTTTTGCCGCACCGTCAGCTGGTTAAAGATCCCGCGCCCCTGCGGCACATGCGCGATGCCTGCGCGCGCACGGCGGAAAGCCGGCGCGTTGGTGAGATCCTTGTCTCCGAGAACCACCGCCCCGCCGCTTGCCCGCAAGCCGCCGGAGATGACGCGCAGCAGCGTTGTCTTGCCTGCGCCGTTACGGCCGAGCAAGCCCACGACTTCGCCCAGCGCGACGCTGAGGTCGATGCCGTTCAGCACGGGGAGCAGACCGTAGCCGGCCGACACCGCCATTGTTCGCAGCATGATCAGCGCCTCCCCAGATAGACATCGCGGACCATCTCGTCGGTCTCGATGTCATGGAAAGGACCGCTGCGCAGCCGGCGTCCCTGATGCAGCACCAACGTCTCGCAGTTCAGCGCCCGCACGAAGCGGATGTCGTGCTCGACGGCAACGATCGAGAATTCACCTTTGAGTCGCAGCAGCATCTGCGCCGTCGCCAGCGTCTCCTGCGGCGTCATGCCGGCAGTGGGTTCATCGAGCAAAAGCAGGCGCGGCTCTATCGCCAACGCCATGCCGATCTCCAGCCATTGCTTCTGGCCATGCGCGAGTTCGCCGGCCAACGTGGCGGCGCGGTTGGTCAGTGCGACCAACTCCAAGAGTTCGCCAACCGGGCGCGCAGGCGAAGGCGCCCCCCAGCGCGCGACCTTGAGATTATCCTCCACCGAGAGGCTCGGGAAGACAGAGGGGATCTGGAACTTGCGGGCAATGCCGAGCCGGGCGATGCGATGCAGCGGCAAGCCGGCTATGTCGTGGCCGAGGAAGCGCACGCTGCCGCTGGTCGGACGCAGCGTGCCGGTCAGCACGTTGAGGAAGGTGCTCTTGCCAGCGCCGTTCGGCCCGATGATGCAGCAGAGTTCCTTGTCGCGCACCGTGAGGTTCAGAGCCTCCAGCGCCTGCAGCCCGCCAAAGCGGATACCGACGTTCTCGGCCTGCAGCAGGATGTCGCTCATTGCGCGCGCCTCCCGCCCTTGAACAGGCCTTTCAGCCGCGCGTAGATCGACAGGATCCCATCCGGCAGGACGAAGACGATGATGACGAAGACACAGCCGAGCAGAAGGGGCCACAGGCTCGGGTTGAAGCTGCTGATCGTCTGCTGCGCGCGCTGAATGAAGATGGCGCCCAGTACTGGCCCAAGCAGCGTGCCGCGCCCGCCGACCGCCACCCAGACGATCACCTCCGTCGACAGGAGCAGTCCGGACAGGTCGGGCGCCACCAGTCCTGCCATGCAGACATAGAGCGCGCCGGCAAGTCCGGCGATCGCCGCCGACAAGACGAAAGTAACGAGCAGCCGCAACGGCGCATTGTGGCCGAGCGCGGCCGCCCGGACTTCATTGTCCTGGATTGCGGTCAGCACCGTGCCCCAGCGGCCGCGGCTGATCGACCACAGCGCCAGCACCGTCACGGCGACGATAGCCGAGACGAAGATATAGGAGGGCAGATCCTGGCTCAGATCGACATGCAGGCCGCCAAGATCGAACTCGATCGGCGGAATGCCGATCAGGCCGCTGTCGCCGCCGGTGACCGAACTCCAGGAAACCGCGGCCTGCTGGCAGATGACGCCCATGGCCAGCGTGACGATGGTGAAATAGCTGCCACGAATGCCGCCGAAGAACAGGAAGTAGCCGATGATGGCGGCGACGAAGGCCGCACCCGCCACCGCACCGATGATGCCAAGCAGGCTTCCGAAGGGGATGGCATCATTGAGCGTAACCAGCGCCATGATGTAGCCGCCGATGCCGAAGAAGGCGGCGTGGCCGAAACACAGGATTCCGGTGCGGCCCCAGAAGAAGTCGAGGCTCGCCGCGAACAGGCCGAAGATCAGCGCGTCGCGGATCACCGTCAACTGATAGCCGCCGGCAAAGAACGGATAGATGATCGCGAGCGCCACGCAGACGGCAAAGATCATCAGCCAGTTGCGGTCGCGGGCGATCATCGCGACGCTCCGTTGAACAGGCCGTTGGGCCGCAGACGGACAGCGACGATGGCAGCCAGCAGCACGATCGCCTGCGCCAGCGACGGCGAAATCTGATAATTGAGGATGCTGGTCAGTCCGCCGACGAAGACGCTGCCGGCGACAAGGCCGCCGATCGAGCCGACACCACCGACGATGACGACGAAGAAGGCGTTGGCGAGATAGTTCACCCCCATCTGCGGCAGCACGATTGCCAGCGGTGCGACCAGTCCGCCGGCAAGGCCGGCGATTGCCGCGCCGAAGGTGAAGGCGATGGCGTAGGTGCGCCGGGTATTGATGCCGACGCCTTCGGCCATCTCGCGGTTCTGGATGACGGTGCGGATGTCGAGACCGAAGGGCGTCCGGCTGATCAACAGGATGACGCCGAGCAAGGTCAGCATGGCAATGCCGATCAGGATCAGCCGGTAGGCCGGATAGACGGTAAAGAAAAGATCGAGCGTGCCCTCGATCGGCGGCGTCACCGGCTTGGCGCCGAGCCCGAAGATCAGTTCCAGCCCTTGCTGCAGGATCAGGCTGACGCCCCAGGTGGCAAGCACGGTCGAGACCGGCCTGGAATAGAGATGGCGGATGATGGCGAATTCGAGGATACAGCCGACCACCGCGCCGGCAACGGGCGCCGCCGCCAGGCCCAGCCAGAACGAGCCGCCCACGCTCTGGACGAAATAAACCGCGAAAGCGCCGACGGTGACGAACTCGCCATGCGCCAAATTGGTCACGTTCATCAGCCCGAAGCTGATCGCCAGCCCGAGCCCGACCAGAATCAGGATACTGATCAGCGTCAGCGCATTGAGCAGCGTGGTGATGAGAAAATCCATCGCGTCAGGCCGCACTGGCGAGACGTTGGCGCAGGCCGGCGAGCAGGCCTTCGGCGGCATCGATCGCCGCGGCCTGATGCGACTGCAGATCCTGCCCCGCCCATTCGTCGATATGCTCCGACAACGGGTCGACCACTTCGGTGCGATGGTTGGCCAGAGTCTCGATGACGGCATGGCCGCAGAACGGCACATAGCCCTCGGAGTAGCCGCCCTCATGGGTCATCATCAGGCGCCCTTGCGAAGTTTCGGCGGCCAGCGCCACCATGCGCGCGGCGAGCCGCCTGAAGCATTCGCTGTTGAGCATCATGCGGCCGAGCGGATCAAAGCCGGACGCATCGAAGCCGGACGCGACGATGACGAGGTCCGGTCTGTAGGCACGCAGCGCCGGCGCGACGACACGGTCGAAAGTCGCTTCATAGGCGCCGGTGCCGCTGCCCGCCGGCAGCGGTATGTTTATGTTGTAGCCTTCGCCGGCATCTTTGCCGTTGTCGGCCAGCGCACCGCGCCCGGTCGGGTAGAGATTGTCCTGATGCAAGGAAATGGTCAGCACCGACGGGTCGGAATAGAACACCGTCTCGGTGCCGTTGCCGTGGTGCACATCCCAGTCGACCACTGCGGCGCGGCCAAGCAGGCCTTCATGCTGCAGCCGGCGGACAGCGACGCCGATGTTGGAGAACAGGCAGTTGCCCATCGCCTGATCAGGCTCGGCATGGTGCCCCGGCGGCCGCGCCAGCGCATAGGCATTGTCGACGCGTCCGGTCAGCACGGCGCGCATCGCGGCATAGGTGGTGCCGGCAGACAGCAGCGCGATGTCGAAGCTGTTGAGGCCGATTGGCGCCTGCGGCCCGGCGAAACCGGAGCCGCGCTCGCTGAGCATCCTGATGTCGTCAACGTGACGTTGCGTGTGGACGCGCAACAGGTCCTCGACCGAGACCGGCTCGGGGATAATCGGGACGAGATGGCGCGACAGGCCGCTGACCTGGATGAGGTTGTTCAGCCGCCGCTTCGAGCCAGGGGATTCCAGATGGCGGCCGGGTTCCACGAAACGGCCGGGAGGCATCATGTCGGCGCTGGAGCCGGTGTCATGCCACATCAGCTGTTCGTGAAAAACGTAGCCTGTCGCCATTCGCAGCGTCCTCTAAAAACCAGGTGACGCTAGCAGGCTAACGATCATGTGGCCCGACCCGAAAGAGGGGCCTGCGCCTGTATCTATGCCCCTCCTTTCGGAGGGGTATAGGCGCCTGCTGACCCTTGCGCGGCGCGCACCGCCTGCACCCGGTTGGATACCGCAAGCTTGCCGAAAATGTTCTTCAGGTGCCATTTCACCGTGGTTTCGCTCACCGACAGCGCCAAGGCGATATCGCGATTGGACATGCCCTCAGTGAGATAGCGCAGCAGTTCGGCCTCGCGCTGGGTGAGCTGTTCCTTCTCAGCGGCTGGTGCGGCCAGCTTGCGCGCCGCCACGGGCATCGCCTGCGCTGCATCGATGATGCGCGTGGCATAGGCTGACAGCGCGGGGTCGGTCTTCGCCTGGGCAGCACGCAGCCGCATCAACCCTTCGACGACAGACCTTCCCTCGTCGACGAAGGAACGGATGAAGCCGGAAGGTTGGGCGAGACGCAACGCATCGAGGAGATTGCGGTCTGCCTCGCGTTGGTCGTGGGCAGCGCTGGCCGCTTTGGCTCGCAGGATCAGCGCCAATATATGGCGACGCATGCGCCCGCTGGTTCTCGTGCGCTCCAGAAGCGCGTCGAAAACCCCCGCTGCATCGGCATAGGATTTTTCCGCCGTCAGCAAACGGCCCTCGGCAAAGAACTCGAACTCGTTTGCGGTGGTGATGACCGTCGAAGTCTCGGTCTCTTCGCCGCGATGCTCGGCCAGCAGCGCGCGCGCCTCGGCATTGCGGTTCTGGTCGAGCAGCACACGTACGCGGTCATGCATGATCATCGATGCCAGGCGGCGATACACCGTGCCGCGCACGCGTTGATAGACGCGCTCCAGCATGTCCAGTGCGGCTTCGGTGCGACCGGTCAGCTGCAGCACACGGGCATAGGTCGGCACGCTGGCAAGGGGATAGACGATGACCGCCGCGCCCTCGATCTGCGGGCCGAGATTCTCGACCAGGGTCAGCGCTTCGCCCGACGCATTGGTCTCGTAGGCGAGCTCGGCTAGCAGCGTTCCGGCCAAGGCCTCGGCATAGGAATTAGCACCGATCCGCGCCCTGGCCTCGATGATGGCGTTGCGCAGCAGCCGCTCGGCGGCGGGCAAGCGGCCCGCCGAACGCTCGACAACGGCCATGTAGCAATTGGCAATGGTGACGCCGAGCAGGCTGCCGCTTCGCTCATGCGCCCGTCGCGCCGCATCGATCGCGGCGCGGGCACCTTCGAGGTCACCCAGCGCATAGAGGTTGTAGCCGATGACATTGGCGGTCGCGCCTTCCATGAACCAGGCATCGGGTGAGATGACGCGCAGGGCCGCAAGTGCTGTGTCGCGCGCCTGATCGAACTGCTCCAGCGTGCTGTGGACGGCAGCGGCGAGAACCACCAGTTCGGCCTCGATCGTTGTGCCGGTCATGGTGCCTGGGTCATTGCTGTCAGTCGGTCCGGTCTCGACCAGCTTGCGCGCATTGCTCAGCGTCTGCTGGGCAATCTCGGGTTGGCTGCTGTGCACCGCCAGCCAAAGCACCACCAGTTGCAGCCGGATGCGCTGGTCGATCAGTTTCCTAGGCAGCAGCGCGAGCAGCTGGCGCACGTAGAGAAGCTGGCACTGGGCGATGAGGTCGAGCGCGTTGTTTTCGACGAATACCGCCGCGCGTGCCTGGTCGCCGGCGGCCAGCGCGTACCCGATCGCCTCGGTCAGCATCTTGCGTTCGCCGAACCATTCGGCGGCCGCCAGATGCAGCGGCGCGATCATCTCCGGTTCGCGCCGTTCCATTTCGCGGCTGAGGAAATCGCGGAACAGATGATGGTAGCGGAACCAGCGTCGCTCTTCATCGAGCGGCACCAGGAACAGGTTGCGCGTCTCGATCTCGGTAATCGCCGCCTCGGCATCCGCCGCGCGCATCACCGCCCGGCAGGCTTCGGCGCTGAAGCGTTCGAAGATCGAACTGTAGAGCAGGAATTTTGCGATTGCCGGCGGCAGCTCCAGAAACACTTCGCCCATCAGGAAGTCGGCGACGTTGCGGTTGGCGCCGGTAAAATTGCCGATGACGGTTTCGGGTGCGTGTGCGGCACTCAGCGAGAGCGAGGCGAGCTGCAGGCCGGCGGCCCATCCTTCGGTACGCGAGCACAAGGTCTCCACTGTGCCGCTGCTGACGCTCAGGCCCAGCTTCTCGTTGAAGAAAGCCTCGGCCTCGGACGAGGCGAAACGCAGATCGTCGGGGCCGATTTCGAAGATGTCGCCCAGCACCCTGAGCTTGCCGAGTTGCAGATCGGGCAGGCTGCGCGAGCCGATGACGAAGGCGACGTTTGCCGGCGCCTGCCGGGTCAGGCGCTCCATGAACCGCTTCACCGCCGTCGCCTCGACAGCGTGGTAGTCGTCGAAGAACAGCGTGATGTCAGCTTCGCGCGCTGCAAGGCCCGTGACCAGTGCCGCGAGCATGACATCGAGCTGGGGGATCGGGCTGGACTGGAAGGCAAGGTCGAGTTCCGCTGGGCTCTGGACGAGATGGCGGAGCGCGCCCACCAGATGCGACAGGAAGGCGCCCTCGTCATTGTCGGTTGCCTCGCAGGATAGCCATGCGGTCAGCCGACCGTGGCGCGCGACCTCCGTGGCCCATTGCGCCATTGTCGTCGATTTGCCGAAGCCGGCGGGCGCGGCGAACAGCACGATCCGCGTGTCGATGTGGCGCTCCAGCGTCGACAGGATGGTCTCGCGGCGCACCCATCGGCGATGGTGCGGCGACGCTTGGCTGACGGATTGCGGAGCTGTTCTCATCTAGGTCCGTGCAACCTGCCGCTTTTCCGGGAAAGCGCGGCTCCCTTGCCATTGCTCCACTCCGTTTCGATCAGCGGAATCTGCGGTGCGGCATCGCGCGGCAAGGTTCCCTTGATCCGGGGATCGTCGATGATCTCAAATCCGGTCGCGAAGGGGACGAACCCGCAGGCACTGTAGAACCCGATGACACTGTGATGATCGAAGCTGCTTGTATGCAGCCAGATGCGGCTCGGGTTGAGACGCCATGCGAGGTCCAGTGCCCCGGCCATCAGCCGTTTGCCGAAACCCCTGCCGGTCAGGGACGGGAACAGGCCAAAATAGGTGATCTCGATCTCGCTGCTGTCGGCGACGAAGAATTCGACCATACCGAGATGCGCGCCGGTCTCGTCATGGCCGTAGTAGAGATGCTGGCGCGGGTCGGCGAAATGCTCGGTGATTTCGGCATCGGACATTTCGGAAACACGGTCCCAAAGCCAGGGCGCGCCGATCTCTAGGAAAATCGCCCGGTAGGAAGCGCAGTCGGGGGTCGTGATCCGTGTCATGGCCAAGGGGTGCGCGAGATCGGGCTGCGGCGAGCGCGCCTCCATCCACGTCACCGCATTGGCAAGCTTGCCCGCCGGCAGGCGATGGTAGCCAATGGCGAGATCGGTGATTTCGGCCGGCATCGTGTCTTCGGTGATCAACGCATTCCTCGTCATGTCTTCCAGAGATAGCAGTATCGGCTTGCTGCATCCGATGCCAACTCCCCAGACCATGGCAGCATTGAACGGCAAGTCCTGGACTGAAAGTTTGGCGCGTATGCCACTTGCATTTCACAGAAATGGCATATGAGATATGATACACCATTCAGATGAAAGTGAAACATAATGCCTGAGCGGATTGCGGACGAGGCCATTCTCAGCGCGGTCGATGGCGGCTTCGCGCGGCAGGTAGCGTTTCTGCAAGACCTCGTGCGTTTTCCTTCGCAGCGTGGTGAGGAACATGCCGCACAATCGTTCATGGCGGCTGCCTTTGAGGCTGACGGCTATGCCGTCGACATGTGGCGCGTCGATGTCGATGCGATTCGCGACCTGCCGGGTTTTTCACCCGTGGCAGTTTCTTATGACGACGCCTTCAATGTCGTTGCCACGCATACGCCGCGAAACGCGACCGGCCGCTCGCTGATCCTCAACGGCCATATCGATGTCGTTCCGACCGGACCGCTCGACCGCTGGGTGCGCGATCCCTACGATCCGGTGGTCCAGGACGGCTGGATGCATGGCCGCGGCGCCGGCGACATGAAGGCCGGCCTGTCCGCCTGCCTCTATGCGCTGGCCGCATTGCGCAGCCTTGGCTATCAGCCTGCCGCGAACGTGTATCTCCAGTCGGTGGTCGAGGAAGAATGCACCGGCAATGGCGCGCTCGCCTGCCTGCAGCGTGGCTACCGCGCCGACGCCGCTTTCATTCCCGAACCGCTGGAGCCGAGACTGATGCGGGCGCAGGTCGGGCCGATCTGGTTCCGGGTCGAGGTCGACGGCGATCCGCAGCATGCGTCGGGTGCATTCTCGGCCGGGGCCAATGCCATCGAAAAGGCGTTCGTCATCATCCAGGCGCTGAAGCAGCTCGAAATCGTCTGGAACGCGCGCAAGGTCGACGACAGGCATTTTCACGATCACCCGCACCCGATCCGCTTCAATCTCGGCAAGATCGAAGGCGGCGAATGGACATCGAGCGTTCCGGCGCGATGTGTCTTCGAGATGCGGGTCGCTACCTATCCCGGCCAGAAGCTCGAGGACGCTAGGGCCGAGCTTGAGGCCTGTATCGCCGAAGCGGCGCGTGCCGATCCGTTCCTGGCCAATCGTCCACCGATGATGACCTACAACGGCTTCATGGCCGAGGGCTATGTGCTGGAAGGCGCCGACGAGATGGAAGCCGTGCTGCGCCGCAGCCACACCGCCGTGTGGGGCGAGCCGCTGACGGAGCACGTCACCTCGGCGACCACTGATGCGCGCTTCTTCGGCCTCTATGCTGACACGCCGGCGATCGTCTACGGCCCGATCTGCCGCATGCCGCATGGCTATGACGAGGCCGTCGATCTCGACTCGGTGCGCAAGGTCACCCAGACGATCGCGCTGTTCATCGCCGACTGGTGCGGCCTCGAACCTATCGAGGCCAAGCCATGAATGCAGCCGTCCCCGATGCTTTCGGCGAAACGCTCGCCGAGGACGCGCCCCATGTCTCGACGACCGACGCGCTTGCCATCCTGCGCCGGCACTACGGGCTGACCGGCACCGCGCGTCCGCTGCCTAGCGAACGCGACCACAATTTCCACATCCAGGCCGACGGCGAGCGTGAGTTCGTTCTAAAGATCTCCCATCCGGCGGAAGAGGCCGGCTTCACCGATTTTCAGAACAAGGCGCTCGACCACATCCTTGCAGTCGACCCCACCTTGCCGGTTCCCGCGGTGCGCAAAAGCCTTGAGGGCGAAGCGCAATTTACGGCCAGTGTTGGTGGATCGGCACCGCGCATCGTCCGGCTGGTGACTTATCTGCCCGGTCAGCTGCTGTCGCGCTCGCCGACTTCAGAGGCGCAAGATCGCAATCTCGGCATCTTCCTCGCCCGCCTTGGCCGGGCGCTGCGCGGCTTCTTCCATCCGGCCGCCGGCAGTGACCTGCTTTGGGATATCCGCAAGGTGGCCGAGACGCGGCCGATGATGACGCATATCACCGATCCCGGCCGGCGGGCGATGGTCGAGCGTGCGATCGACTCCTTCGAGCAGCACGCGGCGCCGGTCATCCCGAAACTGCGCGCCCAGATCGTCCACAACGACATGAACTCCTACAATGTGGTGATGGACGCCTCGCGGCCGGAGATCGTCAGCGGCATCCTCGATTTCGGCGACATGATCCATTCGCCGCTGATCTGCGACCTCGCCATCGGCGCCGTCTATCGCTGGCCGGCACAAGGCCATCCGCTGGCGCCGGCCGCGCGCTTTGTCGCCGGCTATCAGTCCGTGCAGCCGCTCGAGGAGGAAGAGATCGGCATTCTCTTCGATCTGATCCGTGCCCGCCTTGCGCTCATCGTCAACATCGCCAGCTGGCAGGCCGAGCGCTTCCCGGCCAAGCGCGACTATGTGCTGCGCCTCGCCACCGAAGTCTGGGCCTCACTCGAACGGCTGGACGGCCTGTCGTCCGCTGATGCCCGCCGCTATTTTCTCGACCATTCCAATCCGGAGTAGATGCTCGTGTCCCAATCCTCGCTATACCCTGCAAATGCCGACGCGGCATCGGAGCGCGCGCTGCTCGAACGCCGCGCCAGGCTGCTCGGGCCGACCTACCGCGCCTTCTATCGCAACCCCATCCATCTTGTGCATGGCAGCGGTGTGTGGCTCTACGATGCGCAGGGCCGCAAGTTCCTCGACGCCTACAACAACGTCGCCTCGGTCGGCCACTGCCATCCGCGTGTCGTCGAGGCGCTGTCGGGGCAGGCCGCCACGCTCAACACCCACACACGCTATCTCAGCGAAATCATCCTCGATTACGCGGAAAAACTCCTCGGCACCGTCCCGGCCCATCTCGGTCACGCCATGTTCACCTGTACCGGCAGCGAGGCCAACGACCTCGCCATCCGCATCGCCCAGCATTCCAGCGGCGGCACCGGGGTGATCATCACCGACTTCGCCTATCACGGCGCCACCATCGCGACGGCGCAGCTGTCGCCGGCGGCGGTCGGGGCAAAGGGCGTGCCCGCGCAGCACCGCACCGTGACGGCGCCGGACACGTTCCGCGACCATGGCCGGGCCGCGAATGATTTTGCGAAAAATGTCGCAGCAGCCATTGAGGACATGGGCGCAAGAAATGTCCGGCCGGCGGCGCTGCTCCTCGACTCGGCCTTTTCCAGCGACGGCATCTTCTTTCCGGATGCGGCGGTAATGCGCGAGGCGGCCGACAATGTAAAAAAGGCCGGCGGCATCGTCATTGCCGATGAGGTCCAGTCTGGCTTCGGCCGGCTCGGCCAGGGCATGTGGGGCTTCGCCAATTATGGCATCGAGCCGGACATCGTCACGATGGGCAAGCCGATCGGCGACGGGCATCCGATGGGTGCGGTGCTGGTGCGGCCGCAGCTTGTCGCCTCGTTCGGCTCGAACACCGGTTATTTCAACACTTTCGGCGGTAATCCCGTCGCGGCCGCCGTCGGCCTCGCCGTGCTTGAGGTGATCGAGGGCGAAGGTTTGATCGAGAATGCACGCAACGTCGGCGCCTATACGAGTGAACTGCTGCGCGCCCTGCATAGCCGGCATGGCGCGGTCGCCGATATCAGGCACAACGGCCTCTATTTCGGCGTCGAGCTGACGGCGGACGGTGACGAGGCGCTGGCCGCCACCAAGACATCGGCGGTCGTCGAAACCATGCGCGAGGACGGCGTGCTGATCTCGTCCTGCGGCCCGCGCGGCAATGTGCTGAAGATCAGGCCACCACTGCCCTTTGCCAGGGACAATGCCGAGCAACTGGCCGAGACGCTCGATCGCGCCCTGTCGAACTGGTGATCGGGGCGGGCCGCGCATGCTGAAGCTCGAACATCAAACCCTGAATGACCGCGCCTATGGCTCGCTCAAGCAGGAATTGATTTCCGGTGGCTTCAGCCCCGGGCAGACGCTGGTCATCCGCAAGCTCGCCGAGACCTTCGGCATCTCGACGACACCGATCCGCGAGGCGCTGCAGAGGCTTGTCGCCGAGCGGCTGCTCGAGATGCAGAACAACCGCTCGGTCATCGTGCCGTTGCTGTCCGCGCCTGCCTTCGAGGAGCTGACGCGCATCCGCATCGCCGTCGAGGGACTGGCGGGCGAGATGGCAGCGACCAGGATGACGGAGAGCGCGCTCGCTGACATCCAGGCCACGCTCGCCGGCATGCAGCGTGCCATCGAGGCCGGTGACGCTCGGGCCTATCTGACGCTGAACGAAGCGTTCCACTTTGCCATCTACCAGCAGGCCGGCGCGCCGATCCTGTTGAACATGATCCGCGACCTCTGGGGGCGGGTTGGACCCTATCTCAAGCTGCTGATGCAGGCCGATCGCTACATCCCGCACTCCAACGACGCGCATCGCAAGATCGTCGCCGCACTGGAGCAACGCAGCGGCCCCACTGTGCGGGTCTTCATAGAAGAGGACATCGCGATGGCGGCCGCCGTGCTGTCGGCAAACCTTGACGCTGCCAAGCTACTGTCGGCCTAGCTCGTCCTGTCCAGCCGATCGCGCAGCATGCTCCAGCCGAGCAGCATGTTGGGCGCGTGCCGCAGCAAGGCATGGAACGGGATTGGCGCCGGCGGCGCAAAGGGCAGCGACAGGTCGCGGGCCTCGGTTCCAGAGGCCCAGTCCGCCAGAACCTTGCCCATCGCCGTGGTCATGGCGATGCCGCGGCCGTTGCAGGCGCGCCCGGCGATCAGGCCTGGGCCGAGGTCGATTAGGTGCGGCAGGAAATCCGGTTCGACCGCGGCCATTCCCGACCAGCTATAGGCGAGTGGCGGCAGGTCGGGCAGATTGAGATGTCGGCCAAGCCTTCGCCAGATCGTCTGCGGTACGCGCGTGTCGGCACCGGTGCCAAGGATGTGCATGCCGCCGCTGATCAGCCGGTTGTCGGCGTCGAAGCGGAAGGTGAAGAGATTGCGCCTGGTGTCGCCGACACCTTGCCCACCGGGCAAGAGGCGCGCGCGGATTTCGGGCGGCAGCGGCGCCGTGGCGATCTGGAAAACCTTGAGCGGGAAATAGGTTCGCTGCAATGACGGATTGAGGGACCAGCCATAGGCGTTGGTGGCGATCAACACCTTTGCGGCGCGTACCGATCCCGCCGGCGTTTTCAGCACCCAGCCATCGGCTATGCGATCAACCGAGGTGACGCGCGTCAGCTCGAAGATGCGCGCGCCGGCCTTCTCCGCCGCATCGGCGAGCCCGCGTGCATAGGCGACCGGATTGAGCACGCCGCCAGAACGATCCATCCAGCCACCGACATAGCCTGGCACACCCGTCAGTGCTTCGACTTCCTGCCGATCCAGTGTGACTGCCGGCCGGCCAAGCTGTGCCCATTGCCCGGCACGTGACTTGACCTTCTCGAAGGCGGCTGGCGAATGCGCCGGCTGGATCCACCCGTTCTGCACCGCGTCGCAGTCGATGCCGTGCTGCCGGATCAGGCGGAAGACCAGGTCGGCGCTGCCGGCGGCGAAATCGATCAGTCTTTCGCCGCGCGAAGGTCCGAGATGGGCCAGTATGTCGACCGGGTCCATCTTGGCGAAGTTTGGTACGACGAAGCCCGCATTCCTGCCGGTCGCGCCCCAGGCGATGAATTCGGCTTCGAGAACGGCGACGGAAAGGCCTTTCCCGGCGGCGTGCAGCGCGGTTGAAAGGCCGGAAAAGCCGCCGCCGACAATGGCCAGGTCGACATTGAGCCCACCTTGCAGCGCCGGCCGCTCGCGGCGGCTACCGCTGACGGCATGCCAGAGCGAAGCGCCTTGTGCCTCCTGCCGGATCACGGCATTCATGAGCCGGAACTGCTCTCGCCCGCAGCGATCTTCGCCCGCTTGCTGAAGCGGCGCCGCCGCGGCCTGTCGCCGAACAGGCCGTTCGGCCGGATCAGCAGGATGACGCAGAGCATGACGCCGATGGCGGCGATCTGCAGCGCGGCGGCGCGAGCCTGCTGTTCCGGCGGGAACAGGATGCTGGTCAGCGTGCCCGATCCGGCCCATATCGCCCACACCAGGATGCTGCCGATGACGGCGCCAAGATTACTGCCCGAGCCGCCGACGATCAGCATCACCCAGACCTGGAAGGTCAGGATCGGCAGGTAATTGTCCGGCGCGATGAAGCCGGTGAAGTGCGCCTGCAGTGCGCCGGCCAGCGCCATGATGGCGCCGCCGACGGCAAAGGCCTGGACGCGGTAGAAACGCGCGCTCTTGCCAAGCGAGATCGCCGCCCGCTCATCCTCGCGCAACGCCTTCAAAACCCGCCCCCATGGGCTGCGCGACAGGTGCTCCAAAGCGAGATAGGCGATCAGCGTCACCACCGATACGACCGCGAGGTTGGACAGGTTGAACAGCAGCGGCGTCTCGGCAAGGCTGCCGAAGGGGCGCGGGATGAAACCGATGCCGAACGGGCCGCCGGTCAGCTTCTGCGCGTTGAGCGCGACCAGTTGCACCACCACGGCGACGCCGAAGGTGGTGATCGCAAGATAGTCGGATCTCAGCCGCAGCGTCGCCATGCCGGTAAGCGCCGCGGCGATGCCGCCGACAACCATGGCGCCGAGCCAGCCGACAAGGATCGGCAGGCCGAAGCCGCCCAGCCGCGCGGCATCGTCCGGTGTGGTCAGCAGCACCGATGTATAGGCGCCGATGGCGACGAAGCCGGCGAGGCCGACATTGAACAGGCCGGTCAGCCCCCATTGCAGATTGAGCCCCAGCGTGACCAGCGAAAAGATCAGCGCGGTGGTCAGGAAGAAGGCGCCGTAGCCGAGCAGGTCCATCAGCGTTCCCTCACACCAAACAGGCCGATAGGCCGCACGAACAGCACCGCCATCAGGATGATGAAGGAGACGGCGGCGCGCCACTCGGCTCCGATCAGCTGTACTGCACCGGCTTCGGCGAACCCGATGATCAAGCCACCGAGCACCGCGCCAGGAATGCTGCCGATGCCGCCGAGAATGGCGGCAGCGAACATCGGCAGCAGCATGTCGAAACCCATGAACGGGCGGATCTGCACCAGGATGCCGATCATCACGCCGGCCACGCAGGCCAGCGCCCCGCCGATGACCCAGGTGACGCGCACCACGCTGGCGACATCGATGCCGACGATGCGGGCCAGCGCCGCGTTCTGGCTCAAGGCCTGCATCGAGCGGCCGGTCTGCGTGCGCGTTATCAACAGATGCACGCCGAGCACCAGCACCGCGGTCAGTAGCAGCAGGGCGATCTGGTCGGGCGTGATGCGGATGCCGAAGCCGACCGGCATGGCGATCTGGATTGCCCGGCTGAAATAGGTCGGCCGCGAGGTGAAAGTGAATTCGAGCAAGCTTCTCAGCGCCATCGAGGCGCCGAAGCTCGCCATCACCACGATGATCGCCTGGCCTTGCGAGCGAAGCCGCGAAAACAGCACCTTGTCGAGCAGCAGCGCCAAGAGCGCGGTGAAGGCCATGCCGATAGCGAGCGCAACAATGAGCGGCCAGCCGAAGGACAACGGTGCGATCGGCGCCACCTTGCCGACTGTCGCGCCGATGGCGCTGACGACGGCCAGCGTCGCATAGGTTCCCCAGGCCATGAAGTCGCCATGGGCAAAGTTCGAGAAGCGCAGGATCGAATAGGTGAGCGTCACGCCGATGGCGCCGAGGCCGATCATCGAACCCGTCAGCAATCCGTCGACGACAAATTGCAGGCTCATGCCGCACCTCCCGTGTCGGCCTTACGGGGGCGCTGGCCAAGATAGAGTTCGGCGACCACCGGATCGTTCCATAGTTCGGAGGCGATGCCCTCGTGCCGGTCCTTGCCTTCGACCAGCACATAGGCGCGGTCGCCGATGGCGAGTGCCGCCTTGGCATTCTGCTCGACCAAAAGGATGGTGACGCCGGACTTGCGGATGCCGGCCAGCATCTCGAACACCATCGAGACGAATTTCGGCGACAGGCCGGCCGACGGCTCGTCCAGAACCAGCACTTTGGGGTGGACGATCAGCGCGCGCGCGACGGCCAGCATCTGCCGCTGCCCGCCCGACAAATTGCCGGCGGCGGTGCGACGCTGGCGCACGAGATCGGGGAAGGCCGAATACATCTCCTCGATGCGGCCAGGGATCTCGCGCCGTTCGAGGATGCCGCAGGCGACTTTGAGATTGTCCTCGACCGACATCAGCGGAAAGATGTTTTCGGTCTGCGGCACGAAGGCAAGCCCGAGCCGAACCATGGTGTGGGCAGGCGCGGCCGTGATGTCCTTGCCGTCCAGAAACACCGTGCCGCCGGTGATCGGGACGAGGCCGGCGATTGCCTTGATGAAGCTCGACTTGCCGGCGCCGTTGGGGCCCAGCACGACGACGATCTCACCCTTGGCGACGATGATCGAGGCGCCGCGCACGATCGGCACGCCGGGCTCGTAGCCGGCCTCGAGGTCGCGGACATCGAGGACGATCTCGCTCATGCCGCGCCTCCGAGATAGGCCTCGATGACACGTGGGTCGCGGGCGACTTCCTCTGCCGTGCCTTCGCTGAGCAGCTGGCCGCTCGCCATGACGAGGACGCGATGGCAAAGCCGCGTCACCATGTCGATATTGTGCTCGATTAGCAGGAAGGTGATGCCGCGCGCATTGATGTCGCGGATGCGTTCGATGATGACTTCGAGCAGCGTCGCGTTGACTCCGGCGGCCGGTTCGTCGAGCAGGATGATCGCCGGGTCGGCCATCATGACGCGGGCGAGTTCGAGGAGCTTGCGCTGGCCGCCGGAAAGCACGCGCGCCGGCTCATGTGCGAGGCGGGTGAGGGTGACCAGTTCCAGCAGTTCGAGCGCCTTTGTCCTGGCGGCTCTTTCCTGCGCGGCGACGCGCCATGGCGTCACGAAATTGGCGAGCAGCTTTTCGCCGGCCTGACCTTGTGCCGCCAGCATGATGTTTTCGATCAGCGTCAGATTGGGCAGCGGGCGCGGTATCTGGAAGGTGCGGCCGAGACCGCGTCCGATGCGCAGATGTGCGGCTTCGCCCGAGACTGGCGTACCGTTGAGAAGGATTTCACCGCTGGTCGGCAGGATGCTTCCGGCAAGCAGGTCGAACATCGTCGTCTTGCCGGCGCCGTTGGGGCCGATCAGGCCGAGGATTTCTCCCGCTTTGACTTCAAACGAGACATCGTTGACCGCGACAAGGCCGCCGAACCGCCTGACGACATTTCTTGCCGTCAGAACCGGCGCGCGGGTTTCCCCTTGCCGTTTGGTTGCCTCGCTCATCAAACCCTCTGGCCGAAGACGATCGTTGCCGCCTTCTGATTATGATTTGTGATCACACTTGCTTTGATCACGCTATTCGGCTTTAATTTCATCCGCAAGCCGAAAACCGGCCAAGAACGGAATTCCATGCAAAAGGCTGCCATCGAAAAGAACAACGAGGCGATCGCGGCCCAACTTGCGCCGGTCGGCCGCGAAACGGTGCAGGACCGCGTCTACTCCGAACTGCGCCGTGCCTTGATCGGCGGCCTGTTCGAGCCGAGCCAGGTGTTGACCATCCGTGGCCTGGCCGATGCGCTGGTCACTTCGACCATGCCGGTGCGCGAGGCGCTCGGCCGGCTGATCACGGAAAAGGCGCTGGAGGCGCTTCCCAACCGTTCGGTGCGTGTGCCGCCGATCACATTGGAACGCCTCGATGATCTCTTGCGTGCCCGCATCCTGATCGAGGGCGAGGCGATCGCGCTGGCGGCCGCCCGCATGGGTCCGCGCCAGATCGCCACCATCGAAACCATTCTCGGCGAATGGGACGAGATGCGGGCGCTGAAACACAAGAAGGACGTCGATCGCGAAGTGACGCTCAACCAGAGCTTTCACTTCGAGATCTACCGCTCCTGCGGCTCGGCCGTGCTGATCCCGATGATCGAAAGCCTGTGGCTGCAATCAGGCCCCTGCATTCGTGTCGCCATCTACGCCTTCTCGGAAGCCGGCGAGGTCGACACCGCCCAGTATCACCGCCGCATCGTCACGGCGCTGTCCACGCAGGATGCGCAGGCCGCGCGTGAATCACTGGTCGCCGACATCAGCCGCCCCTTCACCTTCCTGCGCAGCAAGCTGCAGGCTGCCGCCGCGAAAGACCAGACATGACCGCCATCAGGATCACCGAGCCACGTTCGAAGCTTTCCGTCACCGCATTGTTGCTGTCCGAGAAGGCGCCGGAAAACGCTGCCTTCCTCTTGGCCTATCTCGGCACGCCACGCGTCGTTCCGGGTATCCATGCGATGTGGACAGGGCCTGAGATTTCCTGTCCAGTTCCCGCCGCCGCCCTCGAGGGCCAGGCCTATGCAAAACCGTTGCCGGCCGAGAACGCGACGCTGACGCCGCAGCCGGGCGACATCGTCCTGTCCTATGTGCCGCCACGCATGTGGGGCGGCAATCCCAATGCGATCTTCGACATCGGCCTCTACTACGGGCAGGGGGCGCGGCTGTTGTTCCCGATCGGCTGGCTGGCCGGCAGCGTGGTGGCGCAGGTGCGTGCCGGGGAGCGCGATCAGTTCGCCGCCGCTTGCGGCGTCATCCGGCGCAACGGCGCCTGCGATGTCACCTTCAGCCTGGTGGAGGCCTGAAATGACCGACGACAGTTTCGAACTCTTCGATCTTCGCGTCGAGGCGGTCATCCCCGAGGGAAAACCGATCTATTGCGGCGCCAGGGCCGGCGACTATTTCGAGCTCAAGGGCGAGATGCTTTCGATGCCGGCAGGGCAGGGGTTTTCGATCTATTCGCTCGCCGCCGTCTTGCCGCTGCTGGCGGCCAAGCAGCGCCCTACCGACAGGAACGACTGGATGACCTCGGACGCCGAGATCGCTTGTCCCGATCCCAATTGCGCCAGCCGGCTGCGGATTGTCAGGGTGGCCAAGCGACGGTTCAGCCACGCCGAGACGACGGCCGTGCCGCTGCCGAAGGAGGATGACCAGAGATGAGTGCCAAGACCTTCGAACTCGGCCCCGGCTACACCATCTCGCGCGTCATTCGCGGCGGCTGGCAGCTGGCTGGTGGCCACGGCGCCATCGACCGCAGCCAAGCGGTGGCCGATCTGATCGCCACTTTCGATGCCGGCATCTGGACCTATGATTGCGCCGACATCTACACCGGCGTCGAGGAACTCATCGGTGCCGCGCGCCTGCGGCTGGCCAGCGAGCGCGGCCTCGACGTCGCCGCCCGGATGAAGGTGCACACCAAGCTGGTGCCCGACCTCGAACGGCTGGCCAGCATCAGCCGCGACTACATCAGAGGCATCGTCGACCAGTCGCTGCGGCGGCTGAAGACCGAGCGGCTCGATCTCGTGCAGTTCCATTGGTGGGATTATGACCAGCCGCGCTATGTCGATGCGATGGGCTGGCTCAACGAGCTTAGGCTGGAAGGCAAGGTGCGCAATCTCGGCACCACCAATTTCGATACGCCGCGGCTCACCGAAATCCTCGCCGCCGGCATCCCGCTTGTCAGTCAACAGCTGCAATATTCCGTGCTCGACCAGCGGCCGGGCAACAGCTTGGCGGCACTCGCAAAACAGAACGGCGTCAGCTTCCTCTGTTACGGCTCGGTTGCCGGCGGCTTCCTCAGCGACAAATGGCTCGGTGCGGCCGAACCCGCCACGCCGCTCGAAAACCGCTCGCTGGTCAAATACAAGCTGATCATCGATGATTTCGGCGGCTGGGATCTGTTCCAGCACCTGCTTCAGGCGCTGAAAGCCGTTGGCGACCGCCACGGCGTCGACATTGCCACCATCGCCAGCGCCTGGGTGCTGGAACAGCCGCAAGTGGCGGCTGTCATCGTCGGTGCCCGCAACCAGGCGCACGCCATTGCCAATGCGAAAATCATGGACGTGGCGCTTGACGCCGAGGACCGGGCGCGGATTGCGGCCGTCATCGCGCAAGGCGCGGGTCTCGAAGGTGATGTCTATACGCTGGAACGCGACCGCCGCGGCCGCCACGGTTCGATCATGCATTACAACCTCAATGCGGGGAAGAAATGAGCGGCGAACCCTCCCTGTTTTCACGCGCCAGTGCCGAAATCATCGACCTGCACCGCTTCTTTGTCGACTGGTTCGTCGCCGCGCGCGCCAACACGGCTGATTTCGGCCGCTTCGAACGCGCGATGGGAAAAGACCTCAGCATGGTCGCGCCGGACGGGCAGATCCTCGACCGCGAAGCGGTCGTCGACCATGTCCGCTCAAGCCGCGCCTCTTGCGACGACGGTTTTGCCATTTCGATCGAGGATATCCGGCCCGGCTGGCAGGACGCCGATACCATCGTCGTCCTTTATGTCGAAGCGCAGCTGCGCGCAGACAAGCACAGCCGACGCCAGTCGAGCGCCGTCTTCACCACCAGTTCATCGGCGCCCAACGGCGTCGAATGGCGACATCTGCATGAAACCTGGCTGCAGGTGCCGGAACGCTGAACAGGTTCCAGAATTCAAATACAGTCGAGTAACGAAAAGGGGAACAACAATGACAAAGACGATACTCCAACTCACCACCGCGCTCGCTCTCGTCACGATGGCGGATGCCGCGCAGGCAGCCAATTGCAAGATCACCGTCGGCCTGGTCATGGAACTGACCGGTCCGGCCGGCGAATACGGCCAGGCCGGCGCCAAGTCGGTCGAGATGGCCTTCCGCGACATCAACGGAGCCGGCGGTGTGCGCGGCTGCGATCTCGTCACCGACACGCGCGACAGCCAGAGCCAGGGCAACATCGCCGTCGACGCCGCCACCCAGTTGGTTCAGGTCAAGAAGGTGCCGGTCATCATCGGTGGCATCATCTCTTCGGTGTCGATCCCGATCCTGACCTCGGTCACGGCACCCGCCAAGATCGTCCAGGTCTCGCCGGCTTCGTCCTCGCCGACGCTGACCGCGCTCGGCCGCGACGGCAAGACCAACGGCATCTTCTTCCGCACCATCACTTCGGATGCGCTGCAGGGCGTCGCCGCCGCCAAATATGCCGTCGACAAGGGCTTCAAGAAACTGTCGATCATCCACGTCAACAACGATTTCGGCGTCAACATGGTGGCCGAATTCTCGCGTGCCTATAAAGCGCTCGGCGGCACCATCGTCTCCGACACGCCCTACAACGAGAAGCAGTCGAGCTATGCCTCGGAAGTCACGGCGGCGATGGCCGGCGAACCGGACGGGCTCTATCTCGTCAGCACGCCGGTCGACGGCGCCACGGTTGCCCGCACCTGGATCTCGCAAGGCGGCGTGCAGAAATTCCTGCTCAATGACGGCATGAACAGCCCTGATTTCATCGAATCCGTCGGCGCCGATTATCTGAAGGAAGCCTACGGCACGTCGTCCGGCACCAGCCCGACGGCCTCGACGGAGTATTTCACCAAGAACTACAAGGAATTCTCCGGCATCGAACCGACCAATCCGGCAGCCGACCGCTCCTATGACGCCGGCGCGATTGTTGGCCTCGCCATCGCCATTGCCGGTTCGGAGGATCCGGCCAAGATCAAGGACGCGATGTACAAGGCGGTCGATCCGGCCGGCACGCCGATCTTTGCCGGCAAGGAAGAGTTCGCCAAGGCGCTCGGCTTGATCAAGGACGGCAAGCCGATCCGCTACGAAGGCGTGATCGGCCCGGTCGCCTTCGATAAATATGGCGACATCACAGGCCCGTTCCGGCTGTGGAAGATCGTCGACGGCAAGGTGGCGACGGACGGTGAAATGACCACCGACGATGTCAACGCCTTGCAAGCCAAGCTTCAGTAAGCATCATTCCGTTTGTCCGGCATCGATTGTATCAGCATCGATGCCGGACCAAGACTATGGCTGCTTCATTGCTGCGCTCTTGCCCGGCACTCAAGTCCGTTCCGTCGCGACCTGCCTGGGGATGAGAAAGCGGGCGGCGAGCACGCAGAGCAGCACTGTGAACATCAGGATCAGCGCTACCAGCGCATTGATGTCAGGTGAGAAGCCAAGCCGCATCATTGCCCACAGCCTGACCGGCAGCGTGCTCTGGGTACCTGTGACCAGGATCGTGATCATGGTCTCGTCGAACGACAGCGCGAAGGCCAGGATGGCGCCGCCGACCATGGCGCTCGACAGGTTCGGCAGGATAATGCGCCAGAACGTCTGCCAGCCCGTGGCACCGAGATCGTAGGACGCTTCGACCAGCGTGCGGCTCATCGACTGCAGCCGCATCAGCACCGTGCGGTAGACGATCGCCAGCACGAAAACCGTATGCCCGATGACGACCGTCAGCAGCGAGCGTTCGAGGCCGATTTCGCGGAAGAAGATCAGCAGCGCTAGGCCGCTGATGATCGGTGGCATCAGGAACGGCAGGAAGATGATGAACTGCAGCACCGAGCGTCCGGAACGGCGCCCATGATAATAGAGCGCCAGCAGCGTTCCGCTGACCACCGACAGGATGACGGTGCAGACGCCGACGATCAGCGTGGTGCGCAAGGCGACCAGTATGTCGTGGTTTTCAGCCAGCGCCACATAGGTCGACAGGGTCGGCGCCGACCAGTCGACGGAACCATGCGAAATGGTGAAGAACGACGACACGATCGGCACGAACAGCGGGCTGTAGAGCAGGACCGCAACCAGTGTCGTGATCGCGGCCAGAAAGATCGTGGACAGTCGGGGCAGGGCGCTCATACCGAAGTCCCCCGGTTGCGGCCAAAGCGTTCGCCGACGAGGATTGCGGCGATCACCACGACGGCCAGCGCCACCGACAGCGCCGCGCCGAACGGCCAGTTATAGGCCGTGCCGAACTGGCTGTAGAGGATGCGGCCGAAGGTGAAGCCGCTGATGCCGCCGACCATTTGCGGCGTCAGGAAATCGCCGATCGCCAGCACGAAGACGAAGCTCGCCGCCGAAGCGACGCCGGGCAGGCTGAGTGGCAAGGTGATGCGCAGGAAGGTCTGCAAGCCGCTTGCGCCGAGATCGTCGGAGGCGCGCAGCAGCACCTGCGGAATCCGCTCCAGCGACAGGAAGATCGGCAGGATGGCGAAGGGGATCAAGAGCAGCGTCAGCGTCAGCAGGATGGCGTTCATGTTGAACACGAAAAGCGTCGACGGTTCCTGCAGGATACCGAGCGCCACCAGTGCCTTGTTGAGGAAGCCGTTGAGGCCGAGGATGCTGCGGATCGCATAGATCTTGATGACGTAGCTCATCAGCAGCGGCACCAGCAGCAGCATCAGCAAGGCATAGCGCCAGCGCCCTTTCAGTGTCGTCAGGAAATAGGCGGCGGGATAGGCGAGCAGGATGCAGATGATGGCCACCGACACGCACAGCACGATGGTGTTCCAGAACACCGGCAGAAAGACTGGGTCGGTGAGGAACCTGATATAGTTGCCCAGGGATAACCCGTAGACGATGGTGCCCTGGTCGACACTGAAGAAGCTGTAGCCGAGGAAGATCGCCAGCGGCACCAGGACGAAGACCACCGGCAAGGCAAACGCCAGCACCGTGACCAGCAGCGACAGTCGTCTTTCCGCAGTGAGTGTCGAGCCGGCTTCGCTCATGCCAGCACCAGATGGCCTTCATACGGCGCAAACGAAAGCGATACAGCCTCGCCGGATTTGAGCGCGCTGCCGTCGATGCGGCTCGGCACGCGCAGCCGCAAGCGTTGCGCAGCATTGTCTGGGCCTGCCGCGATGGTGGCGACGCTCGACGAGCCGGCAAAGGCCATGTCGGAGATCGTGCCGGAAAAACGGTTGTCGGTGTCCTTTGCGTCTGCAAGATGCAAGGCCTCGGGACGGAACGCAGCGTAGGCGCTGGCGCCATCCGCTGCGCCCTTCAAATGCGGCTGGTCACTGATCGAGCAGACCAGGCGGCCGAGCGTCGTTTCGATTGATCGCAACTCGCCCTGGACGGCCCCAAGTTTTCCGGCCACCAGATTGTTCTCGCCGAAGAAACGCGCGACGAACTCGCAATTCGGTCTGTAGTAAAGGTCGTGCGGCGTGCCGAGCTGGCGGATATGACCGGCCTCCATGACGCAGATCCGATCGGCCATGCCGATGGCTTCTTCCTGGTCATGGGTGACGAACAGGAAGGTGGTCTTGATTTCTCGCTGGATGGATTTCAGGAAGATCTGCATCTGCCGGCGCAGTTCGAGGTCGAGTGCCGCCAGCGGCTCGTCGAGCAGGATCAGGCGCGGCTGGCAGATCAGAGCACGGGCGAGCGCGACGCGCTGGCGCTGGCCGCCGGAGAGCTGCGCGGGAAAGCGGTCGGCGAAACGCCCAAGCTGGACTAACTCCAGCGCCTCCGCGACACGGCGCGCGATTTCCTTGCGCTGGATATGGCGAACCGAAAGCCCGTAGCCGACATTGCCGGAAACGGTCAGGTGCGGGAACAGCGCATAGTCCTGGAACACGGTATTGAACGGCCGCCGGTTGATCGGCATGCGGCTGATGTCTTGCCCATCAAGGTGGATCTCGCCCGACGTCAGCGGCTCCAGCCCGCCGATCAGCCGCAGCACCGTGGTCTTGCCGGAGCCGGATGGTCCAAGAACGGTGAGGAACTCACCGTCCCGGATCGACAGGTCGATGTCGTGCAGCACGGGAACCGTGCCGTAGGATTTCGAGACGGACCGCAGCGTCAAGAGGTCGGTGTTCTGGTTCATGAAATACTCTCGCATACGCTTCGGCGGTCCGGAATTCCGGACCGCCTGGTCCTTCGAAGGCATGGTGCGGAAAGATCAGGGCGTCGCCTTGACCTCGTTCCACATGTCCGACCGCTTGAGCGGGTCCTCGACATTGTTGAGCCAGACCAGCGTGTCGTTGCCACCGGCGCTGCCGGTTTCCGTCACCGTGTTGCCGAAGCCGGTGCGCTCGGAAAGCTCGCCGCCGACCTTCTTGCTCAGCATGAAGTCGATCCATTTCTCGGCTGCCGCATTGTCACGGACACCCTTGGAAATGACCCAGTTGTCGAGCCAGGCGAGCGCGCCCTCGCTTGGGTTGACGTAGGCGACATGGGCGCCGATCTTCTGCAGCGCCTTGACCTGCTGCTGGCCGTAATTGGCCCAGATCAGGGCCACGTCATTGTTCTGGTAGATCTGCTGCGCCTCGTCGGCGGTGGTGTAGAAGCTCAGCACGTTGCGCTTGAGTTCGACCAGCTTGGCCTTGACCGCCGCCATCTGCTGTTCGTTGAGGTTGAACGGATCCTTGTAGCCGAGCGTCAGTGCGGTGAACGAGAAATTGTGCTCGCCATTGTCATAGGCCAGAACCTTGCCCTTGTAGGCCGGGTCCCACAGAACCGACATCGAGGTCGGCGCCGGCTTGACCTTGTCCGTATCGTAGATCAGGCCGATGGAGTCGAAGCAGAACGGAATGCCGTAGACCTTGCCGTCCTTGGTCACGCCGCTGACCGCCGTCAGGTCGCGGAAGCGCGGCAGCACTTCTTTCTGGTTGGCGAGCTTCGTGACGTCGATCGGCGACACCAGGTCGGCTTTGATGTAGCGCTGCAACTGGGCGGTGTTGACGGCGAAGACGTCGAAGTCCTGGCCTTCGCTGCCCTTGATCTTGGCCCAGATCTCGTCGTCGCTGCCGATGAAGACGACATCGACGCCGATCCCGGTCGCGGCGGTGAAGTCCTTGACCCAGTCGGCATCGGCGTAGCCGTCCCAGGCCAGTACCCGCAGGTTCGCGGCGAGTGCCGCCGATGTCATCAGGCCGATGCCGAGCCCGATTGTCGCTAGTCTTAGAAACGCTTTCTTCAGTCCCATTTTTAATCTCCCATTGTCGTTCTGGTGGACCGTAATTTCCGGGCCTGCGCCGTCACAGCTGGGTAACAGCGACCAGTCCCTCGTCCGGCACCGACACCATCCGGTTGCGCAGTGGCTTGCCGAATGTCTGTGCCTGGATTTCATACTCGTCGCCGGAAGCCGTCTTGACGCCGGAGGCGTAGCTCATCACCGCCGCGCCGAAGAAATAGGCATGCAGGTCGCCCGCCCTGCGGTGCATCGGGTAGCGGAAATGGAAGTGTTCGAGATTGGCGATCGAGTGCGACATGTGCGCTTCGCCCGACAGGAACTCCTGCTCCCAGATGACGGTGCCGTCGCGCAGGATGCGCGAATGGCCGCGCACTTCTTCGGGCAGGTCACCGATCAGCAGCTCGGGTCCGATGGAGCAGGAGCGAAGCTTGGAGTGGGCGAGGTAGAGGTAGTTCTCGCCCTCCGTCACATGGTCGGAATATTCGTTGCCGAGCGCATAGCCGATCCGATAGGGGCGGCCGTCCGGCCCGTTGAGATAGAGGCCGACGATCTCGGCCTCTTCGGCGCCGGCGCGCGCGAAGGCCGGCATCGGCAGCGGCGCGCCGGGCGGCACGACACAGGTGCCGACGCCCTTGAAGAACCATTCGGGCTGGATGCCGATCTGCCCGGCGGCAGGCTTGCCGCCTTCCAGGCCCATACGGAAAATCTTCAGCGAATCCGATTCCTCGGTACCTTCGCCATGGGTCAGAACATGCATCTGGTTGCGCGCGGCGGCGCTTCCCGTGTGGGTCAGGCCGGTCCCGGTGACCAGGAAGCGCGCCGGTTCCGGATGGTCGACCGGAGCGAGCACCTGGCCATCGCGTAACAGTTGGTCGTAGTCGATTTTCGCTGTGCCCGTCTGCTTCTCGACCAGCGCTGCGATCGACGTGCCCTGGGCAATTGCCGCTTCGGCCAGCTCCAGCACGCTGCCGGTCTTTTCGAGCGGGTGCAGATGATTGCCGTCATCCGAGACACGGCCAACCCCTCTGCTGCCGTCGGCCATTCTGAACTGAACAAGACGCATGAATACTAACCTTCTTCCCTTGGAGCCGTACGGGTCACACCCAGCCCGCATCGACGATGAACTGCTGGCTCGTGCACATGCGGCTGTCGTCTGCGGCGAGAAACAGCGCCATGCGCGCGATATCGGAGGGTTGCAGCCGGTCGGGCAGGCACTGCCTTTCCGCGATCTGGCGTTCGCCGGCCGAGTTCAGCCACAGCCGCATCTGGCGCTCTGTCATGACCCATCCCGGCACCATGCAGTTGACGCGGATGCGTTCGGGGCCGAGTTCGCGAGCCAGCGCCCGCGTCATGCCGTAGACAGCCGCTTTCGCGGTGACATAGGCTGGGCAATCCGGATCGCCGACCATCCAGGTGATGGAGCCGAAATTGATGATCGAGCCGCCGCCCAGCGCATTCATCTGTGGACGCACCGCCTGCGCCGCGAAGAACTGATGGCGCAAATTGACCGCCATGCGGTCGTCCCAGTAGGCAACCGTCACGTCCTTGGTCTGGTGGCGGTCGTCATTGCCGGCATTGTTGCACAGCGCCTGGATAGGGCCGTTGTGCTGCATCGCCTGAACGGTTGCCGCCTGCAACTCTTCGACGTTGCGCAGGTCGCAGGGAATGAACAGCGGCGCGGCATGTCCCTCGGCCGAGATCGCGTCGACCAGACGCCGGGAAGGCTCCTCGGCCATGTCGACGAAGGCGACGCGGCTGCCTTGCGCGCAGAAATGGCGCACCAGGCTTTCGCCGATGCCACTGCCGCCGCCGGTTATGAAGACGCTGCGGCCCTTGAGGCTTGGATAGATCGCATAGCCGATTTCATCCGTCATCGCGCGCCTCTCTAGTGCGAATGCCGAGGAATGCCGGCATCGCGCCGACCGACGAGAAAGTCGAAATCGCAGCCCTTGTCGGCCTGCAGCACGCGCTCGACATAAAGGCTCTGATAGCCGCCTTCCGGCGGCGCCGGCGGCTTCCAGTCACGCCGGCGGATCGCCAGCTCCTCATCCGACACCAAAAGCTCCAGCCGGCGGCCGGCGACATCGAGCTCGATGAGGTCGCCGTCGCGCACCAGAGCCAGCGCGCCACCTGCGGCTGCTTCCGGCGCCACATGCAGAACCACGGTGCCGTAGGCGGTGCCGCTCATGCGCGCGTCCGAAATGCGCACCATGTCGGAGATGCCTTGCTTCAGCAGTTTCGCCGGCAGCGGCATGTTGCCGACTTCGGCCATTCCGGGATAACCGCGCGGTCCGCAGTTCTTCAGCACCATCACCGAGGAGGCGTCGATGTCCAGCTCCGGATCGTCGATGCGGGCGTAGTAGTGCTCGATGTTCTCGAACACCACCGCCTTGCCGCGATGCTGCATCAGTTCAGGCGTTGCCGCGGACGGTTTGATGACCGCCCCGTCGGGCGCCAGATTGCCGCGCAGGATCGAGATGCCGCCTTCCTTGGTCAGCGGCTGGCTCAGCGGCCGGATCACCTCGCTGTTGTAGTTGGGCGCGCCGTCGATCAGTTCACCGATGGTCTTGGCGCTGACGGTCATGGCGTCGCGATGAAGAAGCCCCACTTCATCAAGCGACGCCATGACCGCAGCTAGCCCCCCGGCGTAGTAGAAATCTTCCATCAGGAACCGGCCCGACGGCATCAAATCGACAATAGTTGGAATGTCCCGGCCAAGGCGGTCCCAGTCATCGAGGCTGAGATCGACACCGATCCGGTTGGCGATGGCGATCAGATGCAGCACCGCATTGGTCGAGCCACCGATCGCGCCGTTGACTCGAATGGCGTTCTCGAATGCTTCCCGGGTGAGGATCTGCGCGATTGTCACGTCCCTGCGGACGAGGTCGACGATCTGGCGTCCGGCCATCTGGGCGAGCACGCCACGGCGCGAATCCACCGCGGGGATCGCGGCGTTGTCCGGCATGCCGATGCCGAGCGCCTCGACCATGCTGGCCATGGTCGAGGCCGTGCCCATTGTCATGCAGCTGCCCGCAGATCGGCTTTGGCCCTGCTCGGCGGCGAGAAAGTCGGCGACCGGCATCCGGCCGGCCTTAACTTCCTCGGCGAATTTCCAGACATGGGTGCCCGAGCCGATATCCTGTCCGCGGAACTTGCCGTTGAGCATCGGCCCGCCGGAAACGGCGATGGTCGGCAGGTTGCACGACGCGGCACCCATCAAGAGTGCCGGCGTGGTCTTGTCGCAGCCGACCAGCAGGATGACGCCATCGATGGGGTTGCCGCGGATGGACTCTTCGACATCCATGCTGACCAGATTGCGAAACAGCATGGCGGTCGGGCGCATGTTGCTCTCGCCGAGCGACATCACCGGGAATTCGAGCGGCAGGCCGCCCGCTTCATAGACGCCGCGTTTGACGTGATCGGCCAGCGCCCGCAGATGGGCATTGCATGGGGTCAGTTCCGACCAGGTGTTGCAGATGCCGATCACCGGGCGGCCATCGAAAGCGTCGGCGGGGATGCCCTGGTTCTTCATCCAACTGCGGTGCATGAAGGCGTTCTTGCCCTCACCGCCGAACCAGGCCTCGGACCGCAGCTTGCGTTTGGTGTCGGTCACGATGTCTGTTCCCGATCCTGGCGGCGCTTGTTGCGGCTTTCGACGCTGCGGCGCACGTCTTCCTCGGCATTGTCGATGAGCACCAGCAGCGCGTTTTGCGCACCAGTGGCGTCGCCGGATGCGATCTTTTCGGCCACTTCCCGATGCAGCGGCAAAGAATGACGCTGCCCGTCCGGATTGTCGTTGGAGAGGCGAAAGCTCATCACCAATGCGGTTTCGACCAGTGCCGCCAGCGAGCCGATCAGCTCATTGCCGGTCATGCGCAGGATGGTCTGATGGAACAAAAGATCGGGCTTGGCGAAGCGGTCGCCGTCGTCAACCACCGCTTCCATTTCGGCCAGCGCGGCATTGATCTCGGCAATCTGCGCCGGCGTGGCGCGTTGCGCGGCAAGTGCGGCCGACATCGGCTCGATGGCTCGGCGCAGCTCGAACAGCGCCCGGACATCGTCGGCGCTGACGCCGCCTGCGTAGCGCCATGACAGGACGTCCGGGTCGAGGAAATTCCAGTCGGCACGGGGACGCACCCTTGTGCCGGTCTTCGGCCGCGATTCGACCAGTCCCTTGCCGGCCAGCACCTTGATCGCCTCGCGCAGCACCGTGCGGCTGACCCCCAGCATCTCGCTGGAATCGTCGGCATTGGGCAGTGCCTCGCCGGGCAGGAAATCGCCTTGCACGATGCGCAATCCGATCTGCTCGACGACAGTCGCATGCAGCGCCGTCGAGCCGCTGGAGACCGCGACCGCAACCCTCGACGTGCGCGCCGTGCTGAAAGATTTCTTATTCTTCATACTATTCATATGATATGTCTTATCGGCATTGCGACTGGAGTCAAGGGAGGGGGAATGCCGGTGACAAAGAATTCCGCTGCCGTTGCCGAGCGGCATCAAGAGCTGGTCTCGATCAGCGATGGCATTGCGACTGTAGAGATTGCCCCGGCCGCCGGCGGCGCGCTGGCGTCGTATCGCTGGCGGCAAAACGGATCCGTCGTGGATTGGCTGCGTCCTGCGGATCAGGCGGCGATCGACAGCCGCGATGCCGGCGCCATGGCCTGCTTCCCGCTGGTTCCCTATTCCAATCGCATAAGGGGCGGGCGCTTCGCATTCGCGGGCCGCACCGTCGAACTGCCGACCAGCCCGGAAGATCCGCATCATGAGCATGGCCATGGCTGGCGTCGGCCATGGACAGTCGTCCGGCACGAAGCCAGCACCACCCTCCTATCTTATCGCCATGCCGCCGATTCCTGGCCGTGGAGCTATGAGGCAAGGCAAGCGATCTCGCTGGCCGATGGCGGGCTGATCATTGCCCTTTCGCTGCGCAATCTCTCGGACATGCCGATGCCGGCAGGCTTCGGCCTCCATCCCTATTTCCCGTCGACACCGTGGACACATGTCCAGGCGCAGGTATCCGGCATGTGGGAGACCGATGCGGAAATCCTGCCCACCCGGCACGTCCTGCCGCCCGCTGGCTCCAATCCTACCACCGGCTTCGACGTGTCGGAGACGGACTTCGACACGGTCTTCACCGGATGGACGCGCCGTGCCCGGATCTCCTGGCCGGAGCGTGGGCGGCAACTGGACATCGAGGCCGAGGCGCCGCTCGATTTCCTCGTCCTCTACACGCCGCCCGGCGAGCCATTCTTTTGCGCCGAGCCGGTCAGCAACATCACCGACGCCTTCAACCGCACGGGTGAAGCAGGCATCGACACCGGTTGCATCGTGCTGGCGCCTGGGCAGATGCGATCCGCAAGCGTTCGCTTCACGCCTTCGCAGGCGGCCTGATCGCCAATCTGAGCCGCATCAACTGCTTTGCTTTGCTGCTTCGCGGATGGTCTGCAGCAGGATGGAGAAGGCCGGCGAGGGCGCCGTGTCGGTGCGCATGGTCAGACCGACCGGTCCCTTGGTTTCCTCGGTGTTGACCGGCAAGGCGACGAAGGCGCCGCTGCCGAGTTCGTTGGCAACGACGCCAGCCGAAATGATCCAGACGGCATTGCTCTGCCGCAGGAAGGCTCGGCCGAAGGAGTCCGAGACGGTTTCGATCTCGGTTGCCGGCGCCGTCATGCCGTTGGTGATGAACAGGCGGTCGACGAAGGGGCGGATGACCGATTCCCGCGTCGGCATCAGCATCGGGAATTCGTCGAGCCGTGCGAACACATCCTGTCCTGGATCGAGCAGCGGATGTCCCGCCCGCACCACGAACAGCACCGGTTCGGAATAGAGGTGCTCGAAGAAGAAGCCGGTCATGTTCTCCGGCGCCGCCAGCCGTCCGACGACGAGATCCAGTGCGCCGGTTCGCAACTGTTCGAGCAGCACCGCATTCTCGCCGGTGACGATCTTGATCGCCGCACCGGCGCTCTCCTTGAGGAACAAGGTC
Source organism: Mesorhizobium sp. M0491 (assembly GCF_040321265.1). Lineage (NCBI taxonomy): Bacteria > Pseudomonadati > Pseudomonadota > Alphaproteobacteria > Hyphomicrobiales > Phyllobacteriaceae > Mesorhizobium > Mesorhizobium sp. M0491. The sequence goes on along the minus strand of NZ_JAMYRE010000012.1, from coordinate 95,280 downwards.
ATGGCGAGCGGCATCACCCGCGCCGAGACCGTCGGCAGCGCGCCGATGCGGATCGGGTGCCGGTTGACCGCTCCGTCCTGCCGGACGGAATCGACGCCGCGTCTCAATGCTGTGATCGCAGTACCCGCATGGCCAAGGAAGATTTCGCCCAGCCGTGTCACCTTGATACCGCGGCCATCGCGTTCGACCATAGCGACGCCGAGCGCCTCTTCCAGTTCGCGCAATGTCTTGGTCACAGCCGGCGGACTGACATGCAGCAAGTCGGCCGCTCGTGCCACGCTTCCCTGCCGCGCAACTTCCAGGAATGCCTGCAGGTGACGGAACCGGATGCGGCTATGGGACATGGATTGATAACCCATGAGTTAATGAAACGACGCAAAATATCATTTTACCGAACCAAACGCCTTGTGCAATGTGGAGGCGGAGGACCAAAACCGTGCCATTCGTCACCATCGGCGGCATCACGCTGCACCATCGCCACACCAAGGCGGCCGGCAATGCGCGCCCTATCATATTCATCAATTCACTGGGCACCGACTTCCGGATCTGGGACGAAATTGTCTCGGCGCTCGATGGTGAAATGCCGCTGCTGGTCTATGACAAGCGCGGCCATGGGCTGTCCGATATCGGCGACATCAGGTCGATCGACGATCATGTCGATGATCTTTCGGCGCTCATCGATCATTTCGGCTTGAGCAAGGTCGTGCTGTGCGGCCTGTCGGTCGGCGGCATGATCGCTCAGGGGCTTTATGCCAGGCGCCCCGATATCGTAGAGGCCATGATCCTTTGCGACACGGCACACAAGATCGGCACGACGGACAGCTGGAATACACGCATCGCGACGGTCGAAAGCAAGGGCATCCAAGCGATTGCCGATGGCGTGCTCAAAGTGTGGTTCACCGCCGCCTTCCACGCGGCGCGTGTGGCCGAGCTCGACGGCTATTGGAACATGATGACGAGGCAAGCGCTTGCAGGTTACGTCGGCACTTGCGCGGCCGTTCGCGATGCGGATTTCACCGACAGCGCGCGCCACATCGCGGTGCCGACGCTCTGCGTTGCCGGCGACCAGGATGGCTCGACGCCTCCCGATCTCGTCCGCTCGCTGGCCGAGCTGATCCCCGCCGCGCGCTTCCAGATCATCCGCGACGCCGGACACATTCCTTGCGTCGAACAACCCGAAGCGCTGGTCGCCCTGATCCGCAGTTTTATCGCGTCGCTTGCCCCTGGAGCAGAAACCCATGGATGAAGTCCCCGGCGACGCAGCCAGATATCGCAAGGGGCTCGCGGTGCGGCGCTCGGTACTCGGCGACCGGCATGTCGACCGGGCCGAAATCGCCGCCACCGATTTCGACCAGCCTTTCCAGGAGCTGATCACCGAGGCTGCCTGGGGAACCGTCTGGGCGCGGCCGGGCTTCACCAAGCGTGAGCGTTCGATCGTCACGCTGGCGCTACTGGCCGCACTCGGCCATGATGAGGAGATCGCCATGCATGTGCGCGCCACCGCCAACACCGGTGCTTCGCGCGACGACATCTGCGAGGCGTTCCTGCATGTCGCCATCTATGCCGGCGTGCCGGCAGCCAACCGTGCCTTCAGAATAGCCAAGGACGTGTTTTCGGAAATGGACGGAGCCAGGAATGCCCGCTGAGTCCGGCGCGACGAGGCCCGAGACCGGCGCCTTCTTCCAGCGCGACCGGACCTGGCATCCGCCGGCTCTGACGCCGAACTATAAAACCTCGGTGCTGCGCTCGCCGCAAAAAGCACCGCTCGCCTTCGACAACACGCTGTCGGAGATTGCAGGTCCCGTTTTCGGCCACGCAATATTGGGCGAACTTGACGTCGACCTGATCCACAATTTCGCCAGGCCCGGCGAGAGCGCGCTCGGCGAGCGGATTATCGTCCATGGCCGAGTGCTCGACGAGCGAGGCGTTGGCGTGCCCGGCGCGCTGCTCGAATTCTGGCAGGCCAATGCCGGCGGCCGCTATCGCCACAAGAAGGATGGCTATCTGGCGCCGCTCGACCCGAATTTTGGCGGCTGCGGCCGAGCCCTCACCACCGAGGACGGCGGCTATGCGTTTCGCACCGTCAAGCCTGGACCCTATCCCTGGCCGAATGGGCCGAACGACTGGCGCCCCTCGCACATTCATTTCTCGGTGTTCGGCCACGGCTTTGCCCAGCGGCTGATCACGCAGATGTATTTCGAGGGCGACCCGCTGATCTGGCAGTGCCCGATCGCGCGCGGCATTCCCGACAAGGCAGCCGTTGAGACGCTGATCGCCGCGCTCGACATGCAAGCGACGATCCCCTTCGACGCGCGCGCCTACAAGTTCGACATCGTGCTGCGCGGGCGCCGCGCGTCGCTGTTCGAAAACAGGCTGGAGGGCAATTGATGGCCCAGTCGCTCGACCGGCTCAGGGAAAGCCCTTCGCAGACCGCCGGACCCTACGTCCATATCGGGCTGACACCCAATTTCTGCGGCATCGGCGGCGTCTATCCCAGTGATCTCGGCGCCACCATGGTCAACGACAAGACCAAGGGCGAGCGCATCGGCCTGCGCATCCGGGTGCTCGATGGCACCGGCACGCCGCTCAAGGACGCGCTGATCGAGATCTGGCAAGCGGATGCGGATGGGCTCTACAATTCGCCGGCCGAACTGCGTGGTGCTGCCGATCCGAATTTCTTCGGCTGGGGCCGTTGCCCGACCGATATGGACACCGGCCTCTGCACGTTCGAGACGGTCAAGCCGGGTCGCGTGCCGTTCCGGGACGGCCGCCTGATGGCGCCGCACATCACGCTCTGGATTGTCGCCCGCGGCATCAATCTCGGCCTGCACACAAGGCTGTATTTCTCCGATGAGGAAAAGGCCAATGCCGAAGATCCGATCCTCGCGCGTATCGAGCACCGCGTTCGCGTGCCGACGCTGATCGCCGAGCGCCAAGGCGATATGTATGTCTTCGACGTCCATCTCCAGGGGGAGAAGGAAACGGTCTTCTTCGATAGCTGATGCTCAGGAGGCCTGTGACATGACTGTATCGCCTTTCGACCATCCGCTGCTCTCCGCTCTTCTCGGCGACGAAGAAGCGGCGAGGCATTTTTCCGTTGAGGCGGAAATCGAGGCCATGCTGATCTTTGAACAGGCGCTGTCGCAAGCGGAGGCCGATAACGGGATAATTCCCAAGGATGCCGGGGCAGCGATCGTGGCGGCGCTTGGCACCTTCCGGCCGGACACGGCTCTGCTGCGAGCCGGGGTCGCCAAGGACGGCGTCATGGTGCCGGAGCTGGTGCGCCAGATCAGGGCTGCGGTCGGCGAACCGCATGGCCGGAAAGTGCATTTCGGTGCGACCAGCCAGGATGTGATCGATACCGGCCTGATGCTTCGGCTGAAATCCGTCGTCGAGCATCTCGATCTGCTGTTGACTGAAACCGTCATACGCCTCGCTTCGCTCAAAGAGCGTTTTGGCGGCAGGGCGCTGACCGGGATGACGCGCATGCAGAAGGCGCTTCCGATCAAAGTGGCCGATCGCGTCACGGCGTGGCGGGCGCCGCTGCAACGGCATCAGGAGAGGCTATCCGAGCAGTCCAGGCGTCTGCTGGTGGTGCAATTCGGCGGTGCCGCCGGCACGCTGGAAAAGCTTGATGACAAGGGGCCGGCGGTGCGCGCGGCACTTGCCGCCAGGCTTGGTCTTGGCGACGCACCGCAGTGGCACAGCCAGCGTGACGCGCTCGCCGACTTTGCCGGCCTGATGTCATTGGTATCAGGCAGCCTCGGCAAATTCGGCCAGGACATCGCGCTGCTGGCGCAAGATGGAACCGAGATCGAGCTTTCCGGTGGCGGCGGCTCGTCGGCCATGCCGCACAAGAAGAACCCGGTGAAGGCCGAAGCGCTGGTGGCGCTTGCCCGCTTCAACGCCACGCAGCTTGCCGGCATGCATCAGGCGCTCGTGCATGAGCAGGAGCGGTCGGGCGCTGCCTGGACGCTGGAGTGGCTGCTGCTGCCGCAAATGGCCGTCGCCACAGCCGCGTCGCTGCGCCTTGCCGCCGAACTGGCCGCACAGGTCGAAAGTCTCGGCCGCTGATGCGCACACAAATCGTCATCGTTGGGTCCGGACCGTCCGGCCTGCTGCTTGGGCAGCTTCTGGCCGGCATCGGCGTCGAGACGGTCGTCCTGGAACGTGCGAGCCGCGAGCACGTGCTTGGCCGCGTGCGGGCAGGGGTGCTCGAACAGGGCACCGTCGAATTGCTGGAACAGGCCGGCGCGGCGGCAAGGCTGCATGCCGAAGGGCTGCCGCATACTGGCATCTCGCTCGCCTTCGACGGACGCTTGCATCGCATCGACCTCGAGGCGCTGACCGACGGCAGGCATGTCACCGTCTATGGCCAGACCGAGGTGACGCACGATTTGATGGACAAGCGCGACGCGGCAGGGCTGACCACGATCTACGAGGCGGCAGATGTCGCTCTGCACGATTTCGACGGCACCGCGCCTTTCGCCACCTATGACAAGGACGGCGTCACGCATCGCATCGACTGCGACTTCGTTGCCGGCTGCGACGGCTATCATGGCGTCAGCCGCAAATCGGTGCCCGAGCGTGCGCTAAAAATCTTCGAGCGGCGGTATCCGTTCGGCTGGCTCGGCGTGCTGGCCGAGGTGCCGCCAGCCGACCGCGAACTGGTCTACGCCAATCACGAGCGGGGTTTTGCGCTGTGCTCGATGCGCTCGACGCATCGCAGCCGCTACTATGTGCAGTGCCCGCAGGACGATCGCGTGGAGGCGTGGTCGGATGAGCGCTTCTGGGACGAGTTGCGCCGCCGCTTGCCGGAGCAGACGGCGGCAAATGTCGTCACTGGACCGTCCTTCGAGAAATCGATCGCGCCGCTGCGCTCCTTCGTTGCCGAGCCGCTGCGCTTCGGCCGGCTCTTCCTGGTCGGTGATGCCGCCCACATCGTGCCGCCGACCGGCGCCAAGGGCCTCAACCTCGCCGCCAGCGACGTGCGCTATCTCTTTGCCGGCCTGCACGATTTCTATCGCGACAAGTCAACGGCCGGCATCGACGCCTATTCAGGCAAGGCTCTGGCACGGGTCTGGAAAGCGGTGCGTTTCTCCTGGTGGATGACGACGATGCTGCACCGCTTTCCAGACACCGGCGAGTTCGGCCAGCGCATCCAGGAGGCCGAACTCGACTACCTCGTGCAGTCACGTGCCGCATCGACCGCGCTCGCCGAGAACTATGTCGGCCTGCCGTACTGAGGGCCGCGGATCATCCGGCGCCTTGCTGCCTGGCAAAGTCCGACAGCATCGGGCGCTGCCCTTTGAGGATCTTCACCTCGGCCTCGGCCAAGGTGAACCAGCCCGCTCTGTCCACCTCCGGGAACTCCTTCAGGAATCCCGACCTTGGCGGCCATTCCATGGTAAAAATGTTGCTCGTGATGGCGGCGACATCAATGTCGGCGGTCGCCTCGACAGACCAGGCCATGACGATCTTTCCGCCTGGTTGCCTGTAGTCGCCGAGACGCGTGAAGGACCCATCGACCCTGATGCCGAGCTCTTCCTCGGTCTCGCGCTGCGCTGCCGCCAACTCGTCCTCGTTCTCGCCGATGAGGCCCTTCGGTATCGACCACGCACCGTCGTCCTTCTTCGCCCAGAAGGGGCCGCCCGGGTGAACCAGCAACACCCTGAGATCGCCGTCGCTGCGGCGATAGATCAGCAATCCCGCACTGCATTTTGCCATTTTTGTACGTCCGTTGCGAAGCCGGCAGCCTGCCGATGGTCCTTGAATCGTTGACGCGAACCTTGCACCAGGGGATTGCGACGCTATGTCAGGCACGTCTGCATTGCACCTCACCCGCGAGTCCGGCAATCTGATACCATCGCTTATTTGGCGGCTCGAAGGCTAGGTGACGATGCAACTCGGTCTTATTGGCTACTATAGCGACTTCGTCGTGTATCCGCTGGTAATCGCCGTGCTGGCAGTGGCCGGGCTGCTCGAGGCCGGCGAAGAGAGTGCACCAGGCTGGATCGGCACGGTCCTCGCCTGTCTAGGCCTCTGGACGCTGATCGAGTATGTGCTGCACAGGTTCGTTCTTCACCATATTCCCTACATCAAGGACCTGCATGATCGTCACCATGTCGAGGAGCGCAGTTCGGTGGGCACCCCGACCTGGCTCAGCCTCGGGGTGCATGCGCTGATCGCGTTTGTGCCCGTTTGGGTGGTCTCGGACTTCGCAACCGCGAGCGCGGTAAGCTGCGGGCTGATGCTGGGGTACCTCTGGTACATCAGCATCCACCACATGATCCATCACTGGCACCCCGCCCATCCGAGCTATCTCTACACGCTCAAGCGCCGACACGCCGTGCATCATCATGTCGACGAAAACGCCAATTTCGGCGTGACGTCGATATTCTGGGATCGGGTTTTCGGGACGGCGCGGCTCTAGTCCGAGGCCAGGCCAACCCCAACCGTTCAACGCCTCTTCCCGCGACCGCCGGGAGACTTGGCTCCGCGGGGGCCGCTCTGAACCGGCGTGTTGTTCTGGTTCTCGTCGGACAGTTTTCGCCAGCGGGCAAGGCGCTCCGGATCGAGCGTCCCGGCCTTTAAGGCAGCCTGCACAGCGCAGCCCGGCTCATGCACATGCGTGCAGTCGCGGAACTTGCAGAGCGGCGCGAGCTCGGTGATTTCGGCAAACAGCGTGTCGATGCCGGAGGCGACGTCGCTGACCTGCAAAGTCCGCATGCCCGGCGTATCGATCACCCAGCCGCCGCCGGCAATGGCGTGCAGCGATCGCGACGTGGTGGTGTGGCGTCCCTTGGAATCGTGCTCGCGAATGCCTCCGGTCTGTTGCGGCGATTGCTGCGCCGATCCGGCCAGCGTGTTGACCAGCGTCGATTTGCCGACGCCGGAGGAGCCGATCAGCGCCACCGTCTGGCCGACACCGCACCAGGCAGCCAGGACGGTTGCCGCATCCGATGTGCGGGGGTTCAGCATCACGACCGGCAATCCACGCTGCAGCGCGGCAGCCTGCCTTTCATAGCTCCCGGCGTCTTCAGCGGTATCGGCCTTGGTCAGCAGGATCACCGGCGTCGTTCCGGCCTCGTTGGCCAGCGCCAGGTAGCGCTCGAGGCGGGCGGGGTTGAAGTCGGCATTGCACGAAGTGACGATGAACAGCGTGTCGATATTGGCCGCGGCAAGCTGCGGCACCCTGCCGCCCTGGGTGCGGCGTTCCAACACCGTCTTGCGGGACAGGCGGCGCTGGACAAGGTGTTCATGCCCATCGACCAGCACCCAGTCGCCGACCGCATAGTCACCGGTGTTCGCCTGCGCCGGCAGCGTCAGATCGACCGGCCCTGCCTGGGACAGGCCGGTCAGGCGATCCCGGTGGACGGTGGCGATCCGCGTCGGGACAAGATCGGCGTCGCCGGGTTCGAGCTGGTCGCCAAAAAAATCCGTCCAGCCCAGGCCGGCAAGCGATGGCATGGAGTGGTCCGTCACGGCTTTGACCACGGCGTCGCGGACATCGGACAGTATCCCTGGCAGGTGGCGAACGGGCGAGGCGATTGCCCAAGCCGTGTATGGGCGGCATGGCGACATTTGGCAAGCAGGCCCGTAGCCGAGAGCGAGCGGCAAGCTTCTGCAGCCTATCCCTCGATCGTCGAACTGACGATCAAGTCGACGAAACAGCGCTGTCCGAAAGCGTTTGGCGGGAAAACGGCGGCGAGCCACGTCAGCTTTAAACGTTAACAAATAATTTGACGCATGCAATTTTTTTGCGCTCTATTGGTAACCGTGAAAATTGACTGAATAAGTTGTGTCGAGCATTGTCGCATCCGGTCAACGGCCGCATGACTGGTGGCGGGGCCGATCATGGCAGGGGATCAGGAATATATCGATGGCGGAGAAGACACACCGCACGATGGACGACTTCGCCCAGGCATGCGGCGTGTCCCGGCCGACGCTGTCCAAATATTTCGACGATCCGGCGAGCGTGAAGCCGGCGACGCGGGCGCGCATCGAAGCCGCCCTGCGCTCCTCGGACTATCAGCCCAACCTTTTCGCCCGCAATCTCAACCGCAAGCGCACCCGTAACATCGGCATCGTCGTGCCGACGATCACCGATCCGTTCTACGCCGAGATGGTCAGCCGCATCGAATTTCGCTGCCGCGACGAAGGCTACTGGCCGATCGTCATCTCCTCGCATGGTTCGCCGAAGCTGGAGGCGGAGTCGGTCAGGACGCTGCTGTCCCTGAAGGTCGCCGGCGCGATCATCGCCCCACTGGGTCTGGCTTCCGACCGCGGCGTCTTCGACAAGCTCGGGCAGGACATTCCGATTGTCTATTTCGACACCTATATCGAGGGCGATACGCCGTTCGTCGGCAACGACAACCGGCAGAGCGTCTCGACCATCGTCGACTATCTCTGCCGTTCGGGTGAGCCGCCGGTCTATCTCGACATCCCACACGTCAACCACAACTCCGGCGAACGCCAGGAAAGCTACATCGTCGCGATGGAGACCGCCGGGTTCAAGCCGGTCGTCATCGAAGGCACCCGCGATTACACCTGGGATTTCGAACGCATCGGCTACGAGCAGACGGAAAAAATACTGGAGGCCGGCACCTTGCCCGGCCGCACCATCCTGTGCGCCAATGATCGTCTCGCCTTTGGTGTGATGGCGGCCGCGTTCTCGCGCGGCCTGAAGGTCGGCCGCAGGCCCGATTGCGATCTGCGCGTTGCTGCGCATGACGATCATCCGCTGAGCCGCTACACCTGCCCGGCGCTGACCACCATGGCGCAGGATTTCGCCGCTATGGCCGGGCGCAGCGTCGAGATCCTGCTGGCCTTGCTGGACGAGGCCGATCCCCCGAAGCAGGGCATGGCGCGCACCGTCAAGCTCGGCGCCACCCTGGTGATGCGTCAGTCGGCCTGAACGACCGGCATCAGCTTTTCTCGAACTGGCGCCAGGCGGCCACCGCCTCGGCCACCGCTTGCCGGGCAGCGGGGATATGGCGTCCCATCGAGACGAAGCCGTGGATCTGCCCCGGCCATTGCCGCAGGATGAGCGGAACGCCCGCGGCTTGCAGGCGCGCCGCATAGGCTGCCCCTTCGTCGGCGAGGATGTCGCAGCCGGCAAGCGCCACAAAAGCCGGCGCCGCGCCGGCGAGGGCAGGCGCCAGCAAGGGCGAGACGCGCCAGTCCGTGATATCGTCGGGCGTTCGCAAATAATGGTCGCGGAACCAGGCCATGGTGGTTGCGGTGAGCCCGAAGCCGTCGCCGAAACGCCGGTAGCTGTCGGATGTCTGCCGCGCGTCGGTGTTGGGGTAGATCAGGATCTGCGCGGCAAGGGCTGGCGCCAGCCCATCGCGGGCGAGCAGCGCCAGCACGGCCGCGAGGTTGCCGCCGGCACTGTCGCCGGCCACACCGATGCGTCTGATGTCGATGCCGAGATCGGCGGCGTTCTCGGCCAGGAAACGAAGAGTTGCCAGACAATCCTCGAGCCCGGCGGGAAATTTATGGTCCGGCGCCAGGCGATAGTCAGGACAGACAATGACGGCGTTGCCGAGATGGGCCATCAGGCGACAGATCTCGTCATGCGAATCGAGGTTGCCGATGACCCAGCCGCCGCCATGCAAATAGAGCAGCGCCGGCGCCCCGCTTTGCGGTGCGCCGATGCCGCGATGGATGCGGAGCGCAATAGGCCCATTCGGCCCGTCGATCTGCCGTTCTTGGGTCGCAGCGACCGGCTCGTGCTCACCCTGTAGCGCCGGGAACGAGGCGTTGTAGGCAGTTCGCGCTGCCGCCACGCTGCCGGTCTCGAATGGCTCGCCGCCGGCTGCACGACCAATTTCGAGGACGCGCAGCGCATCCGGATCGAGCGTCATGATCATACCCTCAGGCCAGCAGGCTGCTCGCCTCTTCCTCGGTCAGCAGAGCCGGCTGCACGACATCGCCCGCGATGGCGACCGAGCCCTGTGTTTCACCGGAGCGCAGGATAGCCTCCATGACCTCCAGTACATGCAGCGCAAGGCTGCCGGAGGCCCGTGGGGTGTTGCCGGTTTGAAGCGAGCGCACCAGATCGGCGACGCCGAGCATGCGGTAATTGGCGCGATCGGGTGCCGCGTAAGGCCAGTTGCGGGCGCCGTAGAGCTCGCCCTCGCTGGCGAAATCCTGCCAGTCGGTGCCGCGTTCCGACAGCGACACCGTGCCGCCGAACGTGTCGGGGTCGGGCAGGCGCAGCGAGCCCTCCGTGCCGTGCAGTTCGATCGGATGGTTGGAGTGGCGAAAGACGTCCCACGAGGCGCCGAAGGTGACGGTCGCGCCGGAGCGGAACTCGAGCAGCGACAGCACATTGGTCGGCGTGCCGACCTTGAATGTGGTGTTCTTGAATGGCCCTTCGGCGGTGATCAGCCTTTCTTCCTGGCCGCGTGTCGCCATTGCCATGACGCGCTCGACCGGGCCGAGCAGATTGACCAGCATGGTCAGATAGTACGGACCCATGTCGAACACCGGGCCACCGCCTGGCTGGTAGTAGAATTGCGGGTTGGGGTGCCAGTGCTCCATGCCGCGGCCCATCATGAAGGCGGTGCCGGTGACCGGACGGCCAATGGCGCCCTGGTCCATCAACCGGCGCGCACGGCGCCCGGCAGCACCGAGGAACGTGTCGGGCGCCGAGCCGAGCAGCAGGCCGCGCGACCGCGCCTCATTGACCAGGCGCTGTCCATCGGCGGCCGAGGTGGCGAGCGGCTTTTCGGTGAAGACGTGCTTGCCGGCCGAAAGCGCGGCAAACGAAATATCGAAATGCGCCGCCGGAATGGTCAGGTTGAGGACAAGATCGATCTCGGGGTCGGCCAGCAGTGCATCGACGCCGAGTGCCCGTATGCCATATTCCTTCGCCCGCACTGCCGCCATGTCGGCGGAAATATCGGCGCAGGCGCGCAATTCGATGCCGCCGAAGAGGGCGGCATTGCGCAGATAGGTCATCGAGATATTGCCGCATCCGATGACGCCGATCCCGAGTTTCGTCATTGGTATCCCGTGCATTTTCGATCGTACCTCCCGATGCGCCATGCTCCGCCGGATTCGCCCAGCCGGCAACGGATCGCTTTCGCAAAGGGCTATACAACATTTTAAATATTGACGCGCGTAAAATTTTTATCCAACATGCGAAAATGCTGGCGCGATATCGGAGGCTGCCAGCCCTGGGAGGGAGAAAATGACCGACATGAAAAAACGGCCGACCGCCGATGCGAATCCCGTGGGTCATGCGCGCATTGGGTATTTCCGTCGTGGCCAGGGACCGCGATGGAGTCAGGCATAGATCACCTTGGCCCCGGTCCTATCAAGCTGGCTGCGTATCGCGCCGGACAGGCCATCGTCCGTGATCACGACATCGACGCTCGACAGCGAAAAGGCCTTTGAGGTCCCGCTGACGCCCCATTTGCTCGAATCCGCAAGGAGGACAACGCGCCGGGCCATGCGCACGAGGTTTCGCTTCGTTCGCGCCATGTCTTCGTTCACGTCGACCACATCCAGTGACGAGTCAATCGCATGCGCTCCAACAAAGACCTGATGCGCTACCAAGCCGCCGAGAGCCGTGTCGGCATCGGTGATCAGTGTGCTCACCGTGTCTGGATAGACCCGGCCGCCGATCATGTGAACGTCGAGCCCGGGCCGATGCATCAGATGCTGCACGATATTCATCGCCGTGGCCGCGACCACGACATTGCTGAGCGGCGGTAACAGCATGGCAACCTGCATCAATGTCGAGCCGCCGTCGAAGATGACCGATTGGTTGTCCTCGAACAGTTCTACCGCTGCCCGGGCGATGCGTTTCTTTGCATCGAGGTTCGTTTGCATCCGCCGGGCGAACGCGGCCGTGGTCGAATCCGTGGTCCGGGTCACTGCGCCTCCACGGGTCTTGGTCAGCAGTCCCTTACGGTCCAGTATCTCGAGGTCGGAGCGCACCGTGACTTCCGACACGCCAAAATCGTCTGACAGGTCCTTGATGCGAACCTGTCCGCTGCGTTGCACTTCACCCAGGATCGACTGGCGTCTCTGCTCTGACAACATGCCCTGTCCTTGCCTCCATGCGCCAAGCGATCGCCCTGGCTTCGGTTCACTCTACCAAAAATATGCGAATTCGAAAGCTTTCGAAAGATTGCATTTGTCTTTTCTTTCGCAAACACTGGGTCCAGGATTTTGAAATCAATCGATTGGAGAGTTTTGGACTCATGAGCCTCGGAACCAAGGTGCGCCTGGCGCGCCTCTTCTCACATCCGTCGGGGAATCTTTTTGGCGGCGCGGTCGACCACTTTGTCGGCTATGGCGACGTGCGCAAAGGAGGTCTTGCCGACCTGCCGGGCGCGCTTGCACGCGTCATGGTAGGCAAACCCGACTACGTCAGCATCCAGCCTGGCACTGCGCGCCATCTGTGGCCGCAATACGCGGGCAAGGCTTGCCTGGTGATCCAGGCCGGCTGCTTCACCCCGGACGATCGCATCAGTGAACTAATTGGAACGCCCGAGGATGCGGTGCGCGCTGGCGCCGATGCGTTGGCCGTGGCCATTCCGGTGCGCGGCGCGACCGAGGGCAAATACATACGCTGGCTGACCGATTCGGTGAATGCGGCGGCCCGTTACGGCATGCCGGTGGTGGCGCATATCTACCCTCGCGATTTCACCGACGGGGCAAAAATCGTCTTCACCCCCGACGAGATCGCCTATGCGGCACGCATCGGCTACGAGTCCGGCGTCGACGTGATCAAGATCGGTTACACGGGCGATTTCGAGTCGTTTCGAGAGACCGTTCGGACCTGCCCGGTGCCGGTTGTGATCGCCGGCGGTCCGAAGACCGACACGCTGCTCGGCGCCCTTCAGCAGACGGCGGACGCCATCCGTGCCGGCGCGCGCGGTGCCGTGGTGGGCCGCAATCTCTGGGGGCACGGCGATCCGGAAAAGGCAGCGATCGCCTTTCGAGGCGTCATCCATGACGGCCTTTCGGCGCAAGACGCCTTGGCGAAGGCGGGTGCCTGAACGATGCCCACCGTCCCTTCAATCCTCGGCTTCGGAGCTATTGCGATCGACGACATCGTCTATGTCGATCAGCCGTTGTCGGCGGGCAAGGGGAAGGTTCTGCAAAGTGCCCGAGCTTTCGGAGGAAATGTCGCGACGGCACTTGCCGCCGTCGCGCGGCTCGGCGGAAGCGCCGGGTTCGTCGGATGGCTGGGCAATGCCGCCGACGACGCCGTGTTGTGCGATCTCGTTGCGAGCGGCGTTGAAACCGCGTTCGCGCCGCGCCACCCGCACGCGCGCCCGGTGCGCTCGCGGATCACCGTCGGTTCGGATGGCGAGCGATTCATCGCGTATGACGACGAAGCGATGCTGGGCACCGCGCCGGACTTTCCGGACGAGGTTCTCAGCCGCGCGACAGTCCTGATCGTCGACAGTTACGGGATCGGGTCGCTGGATGTCGTGGCCCGGGCTCGCGATCTCGGCCTTGCGATCCTCGGTGATGTCGAATGGAGCCACGGCCCGGCCACCGAGAGACTGATCGGGCTCTGCGACCATCTCATTCTTCCGCTCGGCTTTGCGCGGACCGCCACCGGCCGCCGGTCGCCGGCCGAGATACTCGACGCATTGTGGTTGCCGTCGCGGTCCGCCGTGGTTCTGACGGATGGCGGCAGGGGCGTCTTCTATCGCGGACGCGACCAGACAGGGCTCTGGCACCTGCCTCCGCACCGGGTTGCCGTCGTCGACTCGACCGGCGCCGGTGACTGCTTTCATGGCGCCTATGCCTTTGCATTAACGCGCGGGGCCGACACCGCAGGCCGGGTCGCATTCGCGGCTGCGGCGGCGGCCCTTTCGATAACGGGGCGGGGCGGACGCGAGGCGCTTCCGACCAACGACCAGGTCATGGAACTTCTGGCATCGACGAAAGCGCCGTCGGCAGTCGAACTGAAATATGCGCGGCTCGATACCGGAACTTAGTCCGAACTATCCGAGGAATATTTCGCAGGTGAACATAAGCCGAGGACAATCATAAAAATCAGTGGCTTAGACTTGTGGAGGGAGGAATATGGCAGAAGTCGTTCTTGAGAATATCTGCAAGACATACGGGAACAATTTTCACGCAATCGACCAATTGAACCTGTCGGTCAAGGACGGCGAGTTTTTGATTCTCGTCGGGCCGTCCGGCTGTGGCAAATCCACCGCGCTGCGGATGATCGCGGGATTGGAGGACGTCACCAGCGGCAGCCTTCGGATCGGCGGAGTCGACGTTGTCGACATGCCGCCCAAGGACCGCGACATCGCGATGGTCTTCCAGAGCTACGCCCTCTACCCGCATATGACGGTGTTCGAAAACATCGGCTTTTCGATGCGGCTGGCGGGCAAGCCGAAGGCCGAGCGCAAAAAGCGCGTGGACGAGATCGCCAAAACCCTTCAACTGACGTCTCTGCTGGACAGCAAGCCCGCGAACCTTTCAGGCGGACAGCGTCAAAGGGTTGCCATGGGCCGCGCCATGGTGCGCGAGCCGGCAGCCTTTCTCATGGACGAACCCCTTTCCAATCTGGACGCGAAACTGCGCGTTCAAATGCGCGCCGAAATCACCAGTTTGCAAAAGCAGCTCGGCGTAACGACCATATATGTGACCCACGACCAAACCGAAGCCATGACGATGGGCGACCGGGTCGCGGTGTTGAAAGGCGGCGTGCTGCAGCAGGTCGACACACCCAAGAGGCTCTATGAATCGCCGGTGAACGCCTTCGTTGCCGGCTTCATCGGGTCTCCTTCAATGAACCTTTTCGAGGCGACCCTGACGGGCGACGAACTGATGTCCGGCGCCTTAGCCATCCGGCTGCAGGATGCAGCCTTCGTCCGCAGGCCGGACTTGAGGTCGTATGCGGGGCGCAAGGTCGTGTTCGGGATACGACCGGAGGATCTCTATGACAGCAGCCTCGAATCCGGCCGCAAGTATCAGACGATACCGGCAAAGGTGACCTCGATCGAAGAACTTGGATCCGAACAAATCGTCCATCTCGACATCGACGCGGTCCGGGTGGACTCCGGCGACCCCGACGCGGTGCAGGATTTCGGCCTGGCGTCGAATGCGGTGGCGAAATTCGAACCGGTCAGCACAGTCCGCTCCGGCTCGGAAATCAGGTTGGCCCTGGATGATACCAAGCTCCATTTCTTCGATCCCGAGACGCATCTGGCAATCTGAATATCAGCGATAAGACCCGCGGGTGAGGGTGAGGCACCTGCATAAGAAGACTTGTGAATAACCAGACGATCGGCCGCATTGTGCGGTCGAATATAAAGAAGGAGGAGAAGATGACGTTTCGTATAAAACCCGCGATGCTGAAAATAGCCGCAGCCGCATGGTTGCTTGGCGCAACCGGCGCCATGGCGGATACGACGCTGGAATTCACCCAATGGTGGGAGCCCGAATTGCCGGCTGGCTCGCTCAGGGCAATCATGGATGACTTCGAGGCCGCAAATCCAGGAATCAAAGTGACGCTGGTCAGCGGCCCCTACGCGACCACGCGCGACCAGATCTCGGTTGGTGCTGCAACCGGAACGCTCAGCGACGTCGTCGGTCTCGACGGTGCCTGGGTGAACAATCTGAATGCGCAGAGCGCACTCGCCGACATGAATCCGATGATGGATGCGAGCGGTTTCGACAAGAGCCAGGTCGCGGACATCGTCAAGGTGGACGGCAAGGCGGTGATGTTTCCCGTGGCTTCTTTCGTCTATCCGGTCTTCGTGAATTTGGACCTCGCCGCCCAGGCAGGCGTGACCAAGCTGCCGTCGACCCGTGCGGAGTTTCTCGAAGCCGCCAAGAAGATGACGATCGCCGACAAGAACCAGTATGGCTGGGTGCTGCCCCTCTCGCTGCAAACGCCATCCGGCGTCCAGAACGACATGATGTCGTGGGTTTGGGCTTCGGGTCAGTCGATGATGGCGGACGGCAAGCCGGACCTTGAGGGCAAACCGGTGGTGGATATGCTCACCTTCGTCAAATCTCTCAACGACGCCGGAACCATCTCGCCCGGCATCGCCACCAAGACCGAGCAGGAAAAGGTCGAGGAGTTCGTCAACAACCGCGTCGGGATGATGATCGACTCGCTCGCGCATGTGAACCTCATCCGTAAGCGCAATCCCAAGCTGAACTTCGACCTCATCCCGGTCCCGGTCGTGGAAAACTATACCGGCAAGCGCGGCCTTCCCTATGCCTCCTGGGGCATCGGCATCTCTGCTGCCTCGAAACATCAGGAAGAGGCCTGGAAACTCGTCCAATATGTGATGAGTGAAAAGGTGAACGCCAAGCTCGTATCGCTTGCAAACGCCTTCCCGGGCAACGTCAACGCCCAGCCCGATTTCGTGACCTCGGACAAGGCTTTCGGCAAGGCTTTTGAAATCTTCAAGACCGGTTATCTCGCCAATGAGTTCACGGGCCTGCCGGTGGCAGAAGACCTGATGACCCAGTTCGACGTGCAAGCTCAAAAGATGCTCGCCGGCGAGCAATCTCCGGAACAAGCCGCAGCCGCCGCTCAGAAGGGCTGGATGGCGAAATTCTGATCGGCCTGTTCCCGTTTGCTATCTTTGACCGGGTGGCCTGACTTCGGGCAGGCCACCCGGCAACAACGGATCGGCAATTTGAGTGGACCTGTTTTTGAAGCTTACCTTCTCTTGAAGGCGTATCCCAAGGTTGGCACATGACCCGGCAAAAGCGCTCCCACCATAAGCTTAAACGAGCGGTCGCACCCTACCTCTATCTGTCGCCCTCGCTGCTCATAATCGGGCTTCTGATGCTGCTGCCGATGGTGACGGTGATTGGCTACTCGTTCCAGAACAGCGCGGTGCTGCGTCGTGACCCATCCTTTGCCGGACTGAAACACTACCAGGCGATCTTCGACGACCCCGTGTTCTGGGCTTCGCTGTGGCACACGCTCTACTTCACATGCATGAGTGTCATTTTCCACATGACCATTGGCATGGCCTTCGCGCTCATGCTGAACAGCGACCGCATCAATCCGACGCTGCGCAATATTCTGCGCGTGCTCTACATATTGCCCTGGCTGTTCACCGCGGTGATTATCGCCGTGATCTGGCGCCTGCTGCTTGAGCCGAACGGTGTCGTGAACAGCATACTCATGCAAATCGGCATCATCGGTTCCAAGGTCGAATGGTTTTCCTCGCCTGAGACCGCGCTGCACGCCGTCACCTTCGCCAATATCTGGGCGGGCTATCCGCTCTTCATGGTCAGCCTGCTCGCGGGTTTGCAGGGCATTCCCAAGGATTTCTACGAGGCCGCCGATATCGACGGGGCGAAAGCCTACCAGAAGCTGATCTTCATCACCATTCCGCAGCTGATGCCGATCATCATCAGCATCTCGCTGCTTGACTTCATCTGGACCATGCAGGTCTTCCCATTAATCTGGATAACGACGGGCGGTGGCCCGATCTACTCGACCGAGGTCCTCAGCACCTACACGTACAAGCTGGCGTTTTCGAGCTACAACCTGTCGCAGGCTTCGGCGAGCGCTGTGGTCATCTTGTTGATCTCTCTCGGCCTGACGCTGTTCTATATTCGCTATCAAAAGGCTCGGTAGTCATCATGAGGAAAAGGCATACGCCGAAAGACAGGCTGATCACCGTCGCGCTCCATGTAGCGCTTGCAGCGGGGCTCTTTTTCGCGGCATTTCCGATCTACTGGATGCTGAGCAGCTCGTTCAAATCGAATACCGAAATCTTTGCCCTGCCACCAACCATCCTGCCAAAGGCGTTTACGCTGGAAGCGTATGCAGCCATCCTTGGCGACCCGGTAAAGCTGCGCTTCTTCTTCAACAGCTATTTCGTGGCGGGAGCGGTGACTGTGCTGACGGTGCTGATCGCCCTGCTGGCGGCCTACGGGTTCAGCCGCTTCAACTTCCGCGGCAAGGGCAGCCTCAACACAATCATCATCAGCACGCAGACGATTCCGCCGATCACACTTTTGATCCCCTTCTTCGGGCTCGTCGTCTCATACGGCATCTTCGACACCTATGTCGCACTGATCCTGACTTATCTGGTGTTTACGCTGCCCTACGCGATCCTGCTAATGACGGGGTATCTGAACACCTTGCCCCGCGATCTCGATGAAGCTGTAGCCGTCGATGGCGGCACCAGTTGGACAGCGCTTTGGCGGGTGATAGTCCCGATTTCACTGCCTGGCATCGTGGCGACGTCAGTCTACACCTTCCTGTTGTGCTGGAACGAATTTCTCTTTGCGCTGACACTGACGAAGTCAACGTCCATGCGCACCGTCCCGATCGGCATCCAGCTGTTGATGGGGCAGCACGCCTTCGAATGGAACCAGATGATGGCAATGAGTGTGCTCGGCTCGCTACCGCTCTTGCTCATCTACCTCGTTGCCCAGAGGTACTTCCTCGCCGGCATGACCGCGGGCTCGGTCAAGTAGGACGTCCATCCGACGGCGACGCAGGGTGGCATCAAGCAATAGGCGATACCAAGGAATGAAAGGATGAACGTGAAAGACCTCAAAGTCGGCTGCCAGACCTTCACCTGGGAAATGCTGGGAGACCGGTTCACCGGCGGCCCCGACGATCTGCTGAAGGCGATCTCTGACGGTGGCTATGCCGGCATCGAGATCACCGACACCATGATCGGACATTATGGCGACAAGCCGGAGGAGTTCGCCGCCGCGCTGAAGGCGTCGGGGCTGACGCTGGTTTCCTTCGCCTTTGGCTCGAACAGTGGTTTTACGCTGAAGGAGGAGATCGGCGCCGATCTCGAGACCGCCAAACGCTGGATCGACTTCGCCGCCGCCTTCCCTGGCGCGCTCGTGTCGATGGGCTCTGCGACGGTGGTCTCCGACGGTCCGCGCGACGACAAATTCGCCATCGCCGCAGAGGTCTACAACGAGGCTGGCGAGCTTGGCCGCAAGACCGGCGTCCAGGTCGCGGTGCATCCAAGCTCGCACCACAACACGCTGCTGTTCGACCGGGCCGACTACGACACGATCTTTGCCTTGCTCGATCCCGATCTGGTCGGTTGGGTGCCGGATACCGGCCATATCCTGCGCGGCCACAAGGACATGGCCGACACGCTGCGCACCCACCGCGACCGCATCCGCTACATCCACCTCAAGGACGTCGATGCCAACGGTACCTGGGCCATGCTTGGCAAGGGCGTCTGCGACACGCCTGCGGTCATCGAGATCGCCGGCACCGCACCGCGCTTCAATGGCTGGCTGGTGCTGGAGGAAGAATCCGAAACGGCCGCCGCCGATCCCGCCGGCGCGGTCAAGACCAACCGCCAGACGATGCGCTCCTACGGCGCCTGAAGAACGAGACGATGATCAAGAAACAGGACAGACGCCTCAGGGTCGGCGTGCTCGGCTGCGGCCCCATCGCGCAGTTCGCGCATCTGGAATCCTGCGCCAAGGCCGGCAATGCCGACCTCTACGCCATCTGCGACGCGGCACCCGATCTGCTTGCGCGCATGGGCGCGACCTACGAGCCGCAGAAGATGTATTCCGACTATGAGGCAATGCTCGCCGATCCTGAGCTGGAAGCGGTGATCGTCGCCACATCGGACGCCTATCACGTGCCGATGTCGATCAGGGCGCTCAACGCCGGCAAGCATGTTCTCTGTGAAAAGCCGATCGGCACCTCGGTTGAGGAAGGCGAGGCGCTGGCCGAAGCGGTCAGGCGCTCGGGCAAGATCCTGCAGGTCGGGCACATGAAGCGCTTCGATCCGGCACTGGAGGCGGCGCGCGACTTCGTTCGAGACGAGATCGGCGAAGTGCTGGCGCTGAAGGCCTGGTACTGCGATTCCACCCATCGCTACACCAACACCGATGCCGTGCAGCCGCTGCCCGTCACCAGCAGGCTAGCCAGGAAGCCAGCGGGAAATCCCAAGGCTGATCTCAGGCAATATTTCATGCTGGCGCATGGCTCGCATCTCGTCGACACGGCGCGTTTCCTGTGTGGCGAAATCCTTGCGGTCCGCGCGCGCCTCAACGAGCGTTTCGGCGCCTATTGCTGGTTCGTCGAGACCGAGTTCGCCAGCGGCGCGCTCGGCCATCTCGACCTGACGGTTGCCGTGCGCATGGACTGGCACGAAGGTTTTCAGCTCTATGGCGAGAACGGCTCCGTTATCGCCAGGACATTCAACCCTTGGTATTTCCGCGCCAGCGAGGTCGACATTTTTCATGAGAAGGACGCGACATCGCGCCGGCCGCTCGGCGCCGATGGCCATTTCTTCCGCCGCCAGCTGGAAGGTCTTGCCGACACGGTGCTGAACGGCGCGCCGATGCGCGGCGCCAATGTCGAGGACGGCATCGGCTCGATCCGCGCCATGGTCGCCATCGCGCGTTCGGTGGTATCAGGCGAGCGAGTCGAACTCGCCTCGGTTTCGGGGGCGGTGTGATGCGTCTCGGCATTTTCGCCAAGACCTTTGCCGGCACCGACCCGGCCGCCGTGCTGGCTGCGGTGAAGCAGTCGGGATACGAGACGACGCAGCTCAATCTGGCCTGTGCCGGCCTGCCGTCGATGCCGGATGCTGTGCCGGCGGACGCCATCGCCTCCATCCGCACCGCAGCGCAATCGAGCGGTGTCTCACTTGCAGCACTTTCGGGCACCTACAACATGGCGCATCCCGACAAAGCCGTGCGCGACGATGGCCTTCGGCGTCTCGCCGTCGTCATCGAGGCTGCTGCTGCCCTCGACATCCCGCTGCTCACGCTCTGCACCGGCTCGCGCAACGCCGCCGATCAGTGGGCCTATCATCCCGACAATGCCGATCCGGCCGCCTGGTCCGACATGGCCGCCGAGATGGCGAAGGCGCTGGCGTTGGCCGAAGGTGCCAATGTCGATCTCGGCATCGAGCCTGAGCAGGCCAACATCGTCACCTCGGCCAGGGATGCGACCCGGCTGATCGCCGAGATGGGATCGAAGCATCTGAAGATCGTGCTCGATCCGGCAAACCTGTTCGAACACGCCACGCCCGGCGAGGCGCGCGCCATCGTTGCCGCCGCGATCGACGAGGCCGCCGGCCACA
This sequence comes from Mesorhizobium sp. M0491, assembly GCF_040321265.1. Lineage (NCBI taxonomy): Bacteria > Pseudomonadati > Pseudomonadota > Alphaproteobacteria > Hyphomicrobiales > Phyllobacteriaceae > Mesorhizobium > Mesorhizobium sp. M0491. Next base: position 74,230 of record NZ_JAMYRE010000012.1, on the reverse strand, counting down.
TCGCCATGGCGCACGCCAAGGACCGCTATAGTGACGGCCGCTTTGCCCCATCAGGGCAAGGCATCGTCGATTTCCCGGATTTCGGCGCGCGGCTGAAGGCAGTCGGCTTCGAGGGATCGCTCGTCACCCACGGGCTGTCCGCCGACGAAGCCCCCGATGTCGCCGCCTTTCTACGAAGGCTCCTCTGATGGGCGCCGCCCCGACGATCCTGCTCCGCGACGATGCAGCGCTTCGTGTCTTCGACACGGGGCAGGGCAGACTTCCCGTCGTCTTCCAGCATGGCCTCGGCGGTGACGCAGCGCAGGTCGCGCAGAACTATCCCGACAGCCCGTCATACCGCCGGCTGACCGTCGAATGCCGCGCGCAGGGCGGTTCCGGCGCCGGTAGCAAGCGCCCGTTTTCGATCGCGATGTTCGCCGACGATGTGCTGGCCGCCGCAGATGCGGCCGGCCTCGACCGTTTCGTCGCCGGCGGCATTTCGATGGGTGCGGCCATTGCCTTGCAGCTTGCCGCCCGCCACCCGGACCGCGTCCTGGGTTTGGTGCTTGTTCGCCCTGCCTGGGCTTTCGACGCGGCACCGCAAAACATGCGCCCTTACGTGGAAGTGGCGGAGCTCATCCTCAGCCGTCCTTTATCGGAGGCGCGAGATATCTTCGCGGCGTCCGCGACGGCCGCCCGCTTTCGCACCGAAGCGCCGGACAATCTTGCTTCCCTGCTCGGCTTCTTCGCGCGCGAAAACGCACCCGTCTTCGCCGAGGTGATGCAGCCGATCGCAGAGGATGGACCTGGCGTGACGCGGGCAGCGGCCGCTAGCCTTGCGTTCCCTACGCTCGTCATCGGCAGCGGCATCGATCTCGTCCATCCGCTGGCCGCCGCCCGCAGCCTCGCCGACGCCATCCCCAATGCGACCTTTGCCGAGGTGACGCCGAAGGCCACCGACAAGGAGCGCCATTTCGCCGAGATCCGCGCCGCCATCGGCAGCTTCCTCAAAGATCGTTTCAACAACCAGGACCAGTCATGATCTCGAAACCTCTCTCAGGCCCGGCCGCCATCGCCGCATTGCCGCGCGACCGGATGATCGCCGAATTCTCGCTGTGGTCGGCCAACCTCGCCAATTTCGAAAACGACTTGAAGCGCATCGAGCCCTATGTCGATCTTCATCATATCGATGTGGCGGACGGCCACTTCGCCCCGTCCTTCCTGTTCTTTCCCGATCTTGTCGCCCGCATCGCCGGGCTGACGGCGAAACCCATCCACGTCCATCTGATGGTCGATGAAGCAATCGTCGAGGCGCAGACGCGCCAGTTCATCGAGGCCGGCGCCGACATGATCAGCGTCCATGCCGAGAATGGCGAGGCCGGATTGCGCGCCGTGCGGCTGGCGCGGGAGCTCGGCGCCGAGGCCGGCGTCGTACTCAGGCTGGAGACGCCTGTGGAAGCGGTGACGGCCTTTGCCCCGGAAGTCGCCTTCGTGACGCTTCTTGGAACCGCAATCGGCGTCAAGGGACAGAGCCTGTCGGACAAGGCCTGCGACAGGCTGGGCGCTGCCCGCGCCATCCTGAGAAAGGCCGGCCGTGAGGCACAGGTGGTTCTGGCGGCCGATGGCGGCATCCGCCACGAGACCGTGCCGTCGCTGCGTGCCGCCGGGGCTGAAACCGTGGTTCTCGGTTCGCTCGCCTTCGGTGACAAGGACCTCGCCGGCCGCATCGGCTGGCTGCACGGCTTGAAGGTCGCGGCATGACATCAGAAGCCGCCCTTGCGATCGATCTTGGCGGGACGGAGCTTCGTGTCGCCCTGGTCGACCGCGACGGCAAGATCCTGGCATTCGCGGCGGTGCCGACGCAGGCGCAGGCCGGTCCCGATGTGGTGATCGGCCAGATCGAGGCGTTGGCGGCGACAGTCCACGCCGAGGCGCCGGCACTCTCGATCGTCGGCGTCGGCGTCGGTGCGCCGGGACCGCTCGATCCGCTGGCCGGCATCGCCGTCGGCCCGCCGACACTCGCCGGCTGGCTGGACGTGCCGCTTGCCGACATCCTCGAGCGGCGGCTCGGCCTGCCGGTGCGGCTGGAGAACGACGCCAATGCCGCGGCGCTCGGCGAATGGCGTTTCGGTGCCGGCCATGGTGCGGGCTCGCTGGTCTTCGTCACGGTTTCCACCGGCATTGGCGGTGGTGTCGTCGTCGACGGCCGCATCCTGCATGGCCGCCGTGGCCTTGCCGCCGAGATCGGTCACATGACCATCACCAATGAAGGCGAGCGCTGCGTATGCGGTGTCGTTGGCTGCTTCGAGGCCATCGCCTCGGGAACGGCACTTGGCCGCCGCGCCAGCGCCGCCACGGCAGCCGGAGACGGCTCTACCTTGCGACGCTTGTCAGCGGACGCGGAGGTAACCGGCCGCCATGTCGTCGAGGCGGCACGGCTGCAGGACGCTCTTGCCTCGGCCTTGCTGGAGGAGGAAGCGCGCTGGCTGGGTGTTGGCTTCACCAATCTCCTGCATCTCTATTCGCCCGATGTGCTGGTCGTTGGCGGCGGCATCGCCAATGGGCTCGACCTGATGCTGCCGACCATCGAGGCGACCATCAGGCAACGGGCCATGCGCGCCTATCGCGACGTGCCGGTCGTTCAGGCCCAGCTCGGCCGCCATGCCGGGCTCGTCGGCGCCGCCAGCCTTGTGCTGTTCGACGACGGCGGCACTTTGGCAGCCCGCATGCCTGTTGGCCCAAGCACGTTTCCGGACACCGCTGAGCAAGACCGGCACGGTCTGACGTTGCGACCTGCATGACAAAGGCCAGAGGCAGCACGCCTCCGGCCTTTTACGCATTGACCGCGCGTCATTACTCGGCGGGAACAACGTCCGCCGGCAGGCTATCGTCGGCCGTGCCCGCCAGCGCCCTCGCCAGCTTGGCCTCGTCGAGTTCGCCTTCCCAGCGCGCCACCACCAGCGTGGCGACAGCATTGCCGACGAAGTTGGTCAACGCCCGGCATTCAGACATGAAGCGGTCGACGCCGAGGATCAGCGCCATGCCAGCGACCGGCACCGCCGGAACCACCGAAAGCGTCGCCGCAAGGGTGATGAAGCCGGCCCCGGTGATGCCGGCGGCACCCTTGGAGGAAAGCATGGCCACCAGCAGCAGCAGGATCTGGTCACCCATCGACAGGTGGATGTTGGTCGCCTGTGCGATGAACAGCGCCGCCAAGGTCATGTAGATGTTGGTGCCATCAAGGTTGAAGGAATAGCCGGTTGGGATGACCAGGCCGACGACCGAGCGCTTGGCGCCGGCCTTCTCCATCTTTTCCATCAGCGAGGGCAGGGCGGCCTCCGACGAGGAGGTGCCCAGCACCAAAAGCAGCTCTTCCTTGATGTAGCGGATCAGCGACAGGATGGAGAACCCGTTGTAGCGGCAGACCGCGCCAAGCACGACGAACACGAACAGGAACGACGTCACGTAGAAGGTGCCGACCAGCATGGCGAGGTTGATGACCGCGCCGATGCCGTATTTGCCGATGGTGAAGGCCATGGCGCCGAAGGCACCGATGGGGGCGGCCTTCATCAGCACGCTGACCAGCTTGAAGATCGGTGTCGTCAGCGCCTGCAGGAAATTGAGCACGGGCGTGCCCTTGTCGCCGACCAACGCCAGCGCGATGCCGAACAGCACCGAGAAGAACAGCACCTGCAGGATGTCGCCATCGGCGAAGGCGCCGACGATGGTCGACGGGATGATGTTCATCAGGAAGCCGGTGACCGACTGGTCGTGCGCCTTGGCGGCGTAAGTGCTGATGGTCGAGGCGTCGAGCGTCGCCGGGTCGATGTTGAAGCCGGCGCCCGGCTGCACGACATTGGCGACGACAAGGCCGATGATCAGAGCCAGCGTCGAAAAGGTGAGAAAATAGAGCATCGCCTTGCCGGCGACACGTCCGACCTTCTGCAGGTCGCTCATGCCGGCAATGCCCGTCGTCACGGTCAGGAAAATGACCGGGGCGATGATCATCTTGACCAGCTTGATGAAGGCGTCGCCGAGCGGCTTCATGCTCTCGCCGACCGACGGATAGAAATGGCCGAGCAGGATGCCGACGGTGATCGCGACGAGCACTTGCACGTAGAGTTGGGCATAGAAAGGCTTGCGCTGCGCGGCAAGCGCGCCTGATTGGTCTGCGATGTGCATCGAACTCTCCCTGGCCGGATGGGGCGGAGCGCCCTGCGTGACTTCTCCCATCGCGGCGCTCCGGTCGCACGCCGCTGCCAGGGAGTTTTGCAAGCGTTGTGCCAGTTCGCGGAAAGGCCGGAACCACGGGATTTCCGCCTTTGTCTGACGTCATGCGGGCAAAGCCTGTGCGGATTTCCGCACAGGCAGTGTTTGCCTGGGCGGGTTTTCGCATTACACTGGCCGAAAGCCGCGAGCAAAGGGGAGAGGGCAGACGCCGCAAGCAGGCACCGATAGCGGATTCCCTGGATTTGCCGGCCGTGAATTGCTGCGCGAGGCGGTGGCGCGGCTGCGCGATGGCCGCTGGGTTGCCGTGGTCGTCGCTCTTGCCTTTCTGGCCGGCGCGATCGCCATTGCCGGGCGCATCGCCTCCGGCCAGGCGGCCGATAATCTGCGCGAGACGGCACTCGCCGCACTGCCGCTGGCGGCGGGAACCCTGACCGGCGAAATCGAAAAGCAGCGCCTGGTTCCACTGGTGTTGGCCAGAGACGATGCGGTGCGCGGCGCTCTGCGCCGGGCCGGAAAAATGAAAGAAAAGGCCCTCAACGACAAGCTCAAGTCGATTGCCGGCGATGCCTCGGCATCCGCCATCTACATCATCGATACGGCAGGCATCGCCATATCAGCCAGCAATGCCGACGAACCGGCGAGCTTTGTCGGCATCGATTACAATTTTCGGCACTATTTCCAGGAAGCGATGAGCAAGGGTGCTGCCAGCCAATATGGCCTCGGCACAATCAGCGGCAGACCGGGGCTGTACCTTGCCAGCCGCGTCGACGATGGCGGCAAGCCGCTTGGCGTTGCGGTGCTGAAGGTCGAACTCGACGGCGTCGAAGCCAATTGGCGTTCCAGCGGTTTCCTTGTGTTCATCACTGATGAACGCGGCGTGGTGCTGGCTACCAGCCAGCCCGACTGGCGGTTCCGTGCGCTGGCACCACTGTCGGCCGAGGACACCGCCGCAGCCCACGAGCAGCTCCAGTTGGCCGATGCAGGCTTCGAGCCGCTGCCGATCCGGCGCGGCGCGGGTGACGGCCTGGCGACGATCGACAACGCGGGAAAACCGCGCCAGTTCGTCGAGGTGGTGCAGGATTTGCCTGGTGCTGTTCCTGGCTGGCGTCTCTGGCTGCTCACTCCCGCCGACGCTGCTCTTTCATCGGCCGCCAACACGGCGCGCCTGACCACGCTGCTTGGGCTTCTGCTGATGGGCTTGCTTGCCTACGTGCTGACCCGGCGCCGGCGAACGCGCAGGCTGAGGCAGGAGGCGCTGGCGCGTATGAATGCCGAGCTGGAGAGCCGAGTCAGCACGCGAACGGCCGAGCTGACCCGCTCCAACACCGCACTTGCCGGTGAAATCGCCGAGCGCGAGAATGCCGAAGCCAAGGTGCGCCGGCTGCGCGACGACCTCGCCCAGGCCAACCGGCTTTCCATCCTCGGCCAAATCGCCGCCGGCGTGGCGCACGAGATCAACCAGCCGGTCGCCGCTATCCGCACCTATGCCGAGAATGCGGGCCGCTTTCTCGAAACCGGCAAAACCGAACCGGCCAGCGGCAATCTGACGTCGATCGTCTCGATGACCGAGCGCATCGGCGCGATCACCGGCACCTTGCGCACTTTCGCCCGTCGACCCGGGGTTGCCGCTTCGCCGCTGCCGGTGCGCGAGGCAATTGATGGCGCGCTGTCGCTGCTGTCGGGCCGCATCCGTGATTCCGGCGTGACCATCGTCAAGCCGCGCGGCAATGCCTCGCCGGTGGTCCTGGCCAGCCGCATCCGGCTGGAGCAGATACTCGTCAACCTTTTGCAGAATGCGCTCGACGCGATGAAGGACCAGTCTGATCCCCGCATCGAGATCCAACTCGCCGAGCACGACGACAGGGTGCTGATTTCGGTGCGCGACAATGGCCCAGGTCTCGGCCCGGAAGCAGCCGGCAATCTGTTTATGCCGTTCCAGACCACCAAGGAGAAGGGGCTTGGTCTCGGGCTGGTGATCTCGCAGGAGATTGCCCAGGAATTGGGCGGCACGCTGCGGCTCGATCCCAGCAATGGCACCGGCGCATCTTTTACCGTCGACTTGAGGCGAATTGAATGATTGAGGGATCAGGGTTGGTGGCGCTCGTCGACGACGATGCGGACCTCCTTCACGCCACAACGCAATTGCTCGAGCTTGCCGGCTTCACTGTGGTCGCGCGCGACGCCGCCGAGGCAGCGCTTGCCGTTGTCGACAGGACCTTTGAAGGCGTGGTGGTCAGCGACATCCGCATGCCGGGCATGAACGGGCTGCAGCTGTTCGATCGCATCAAGGCGATCGACCCGGACATACCCGTGATCCTGGTCACCGGCCATGGCGACGTCGATCTCGCAGTGGCCGCGCTCAAGGATGGTGTCTACGATTTCATCCCGAAACCCTTTGCCGGCGACCGCCTTGTCGAGGCGCTGAAACGGGCATCGGAGAAGCGACGACTGGTGATGGAGAACCGGCGGCTGCGCGAAGCCGCGGCGCTCGCCACTGACGGCCTGCCGCTGATCGGCGAGGCTCCTGCCATCAAGCGGCTGCGCGAGACCTTGCGCCAGATCGCCGACATGGATGTCGACGTGCTGGTCGAGGGAGAAACGGGAACCGGCAAGGAAGTGGTGGCTGACCTGCTGCACAGGTGGGGGCGGCGGCGCTCAAAACCCTTCGTGGCACTGAACTGCGGCGCCCTACCGGAGACGGTCATCGAGAGCGAGTTGTTTGGCCATGAGGCGGGCGCGTTCACCGGCGCGCAGCGGCGGCGGATCGGCAGCATCGAGCATTCCAGCGGCGGTACGCTGTTTCTCGACGAGATCGAATCCATGCCCCCGGCGCTCCAGGTCAAGCTGCTGCGGGTGCTCGAAACGCGCAGCCTCACCCCGCTTGGCTCGAACGATATCAGGCGCATCGATCTGAGGGTCGTTGCGGCGACCAAGGTCGATCTCGGCCGGCCGGACCAGCGCGGCGATTTTCGCGAGGATCTGTATTTTCGCCTCAACGTGGTGACGCTGCGCATCCCGCCGCTGCGCGAACGGCGCGGCGACGTCCCGATGCTGTTCGGGCATTTTCTCGGCAAGGCGGCGGAACGGTTCGGCCGGCCGGTCGCCAAGATGAATGCAGCCGTCAGCGATCATCTCCAGTCGCATGACTGGCCGGGCAATGTCCGCGAGCTCGCCCATTTCGCCGATCGCGTCGCGCTCGGTCTCGGTCCGGACGATGAGGTGAGGACGGTCTCCGCGCACGCGCCGGAGCCTGCGGCAGCATTGCCCGAACGGGTCGGCCAATACGAAGCGCAGCTCATCCGTGACGCGCTGCGCGACCATGGCGGCGACGTGCGCGGCGCCATCGACGCCCTCGGCGTGCCGCGCAAGACCTTTTACGACAAGCTCAAGCGCCACGGCATTGCCGCATCCGAATTTCGCAATGGCGGCGATACCGATACGCAACCCATCTCGGAAAAGCGATGAATACGACCATTGAAACGACGGCAAATCCCTCGCCGGAAGAACTCGCCTTTCTCGGCGAAAGGTTGACGGCGTTCAACGACGGCGATGTCGGCGCATCCGAAAGGAAGGCGCTTGTGGTGTTTGTGCGCGACGAGGATGGCGCGGTCGTCGCCGGCATTTCCGGTTACACGGCCTGGGGCTGGCTCTATGTGCAATGGCTCTGGGTCGATGAGCGGCTGCGCGGCCAGCACATGGCCGGCACAATGCTGGACGCGGCCGAACAGGAAGCGGTGGCGCGCGGCTGCAACAATGCCTGGATCGATACCTTCAATCCGAACGCCGCCAAGGTCTATCAGCGCCAGGGCTATCGGCCCTTCGGCTCGCTGGCCGATTTCCCTGTCGGCCGCAGCCGCATCTTCCTGCAGAAGGAACTGGTTGGCGGTTGAGCAATTCCAGGAAAAGTGTGAAGCGGTTTTGCGTCCGGAATTGCGTCAAAGCAAGAGTCTAGCCGGCGAGTTTTCCGCCACGCATCGGCTGCGGCGCGCCGGTGGTGCTCGGGAAACTGATCGGCAAGCCGCGCAACACGCGAACCGCGAGGAAGGCAAAACACTCCGCCTCGACCGCATCGCCGCTCCAACCGAGGCTTTCCGCCAGCACCACCTCGACGCCGGCGCGGCTGGCCAGCATTGCCATCATGGTCGGGTTATGGCGACCACCGCCGCTGACCACCAGCTTTTTAGGCCGGCTTGGTAAGAGGTCGAGTGCCTTGCCGACGGCGCCGGCGGTGAAGGCGGTGAGCAAGGCGGCACCATCCTCGGCATCCAGGCCGTCCGCCATCGCGGCACCGAAGTCGAAACGGTCCAGCGATTTCGGGTAGGCTTTGCTCAGATAAGGGTGCTGCAACAGCTTGGCCAGCCGGGCCTCGTCCACCTTACCTGCACGGCCAAGCGCGCCGTCGCGGTCCATCTCGCCGAGCCCCTTCGACTTGATGAAATCGTTCAGCGGCGCGTTGGCGGGTCCGGTGTCGAAGGCGACGACATTGTCGGCGCCATCCCACCAGGTGATGTTGGCGACGCCGCCGAGATTGAGTACGGCGACCTCGCCATTGGCGCCGGCGCTGCGCATCAGCGCGGTGTGATAGACCGCGGCCAGCGGCGCGCCTTGCCCGCCGGCGCGTATGTCGGCCGAGCGGAAATCGTATGCGACCTTGGTGCCCAAGATGGCATGCATCAGCTCGCCATCGCCGAGCTGCCTTGTCTGGCCCAGCCGTCCAACCTGCGGCGCGCGATGCAGAACGGTCTGGCCGTGAAAACCGACGACGCCGATATCGGCCATCGTCATGCCATAGCCTTCGACCAATTCCTTGACGGCTGCCGACTGGGCACGCGTCAGGGCTTCCTCCGCGGTGCGGAAGATCGCCGGCTCCGGCCCGACAAAGTTCCACGCCCGCGCCTCCGTCAGCGTCTCTTCCAGCAGGGAGCGGATAGATGGGGGATAGGGCATCAGCCGATAGGTGCCGAAATCCTCGATCTGCTCGCCATCGGTCTTGATCAGCGCGACGTCGATGTTGCCGTCCAGCACCGTGCCGGTCATCAGGCCGACGGCCCAGATTGGTTCCATAATCGTTTCCTTATCGAACATGATCTTTTCCGAAAACGGTTTCCCACTTTTCGGGGCCATGCTCCAGTCCCCATTAATGAGGCCGCCGACCGCTTGACGAAGCAAAACGATTCCACTGTCGAAATGACGTGTCGGATGGATCCGGTTGGTGAGCAAGGTCCAAGCCTTGCCCCTGTCGAGGCGGGGGTCGCGGTGCCGAGGCGGACCTATCCTCGTAGCGCCACGGGCGACACTGGACTGCGCAACGCCGGTTCTGCGGTCGTTTGGGCTCAACACAGCGGCAATGCCACCTCTTGCCTATCATGCGCGAAGGCGCGACCTTGCTCGATCTGGCAAACGCTTCCGCCGAAATCCGCAAGGGAGAGAAAATCATGACATCATCCGATGTGGCCGTCATTGCAGGCGCGGGCGCTGGTGTGAGCGCCTCGCTTGCGCGCCTTCTCACCCGGGAAGGCTTTCGCGTGGTTCTGGCCGCCCGCAACGTCGAGAAGCTGGGCGCTCTGGTCGATGAGACCGGTGCGCTGGCCGTTGAGACGGATGTCGCCGACGCTGCGTCCGTCGCCAGGCTGTTCGACACCGCCGACAAGGCCGGCCCGCTGGCGCTCGTGGTGTTCAACGCCAGCGCACGCACACGCGGCCCGATCGCCGAGCTCGATGCGGAAGCGGTCAAACAGGCATTGCTGGTCGGCGCCTATGGCGGCTTCCTGGTCGGCCAGCAGGCGGCGCGCCGGCTGCTTGTCCGGGGATCCGGTTCGATCCTGTTCACCGGCGCCACCGCCAGTGTGAAGGGCTTTCCCGGCTCGGGCGGCTTTGCCATGCCGAAATTCGGCCTGCGCGGCCTGGCGCAGTCCATGGCCCGCGAACTCGCCCCGAAGAACATCCATGTCGCCCACTTCATCATCGACGGCCAGATCGAGCCGCCCGGACAGGCAGCCGATCCCGACCGGCCGGACCGCCGCCTGTCGCCGGATGCCATCGCCGAGGCCTATCTCACAACCCATCGCCAGCATCGCAGCGCCTGGAGCTCGGAGCTTGAGTTGCGGCCCTGGGTCGAGACGTTTTGACAATCCAGCTGACCGGCGGGCGGGAAGTAATGCGATCCTTCCGCCGTTCCTTGCATATTAGGCAATGCTGATATTTTGTGGCGCTAAGCTGCTTATCCAATACATAAAAAGACATAGGGTAATATATACGTTTGTTTAACGCCGGTTGTGCATGTTGCAGCTTTCCCGGGTTAATTGAGAACGCGCATGTCGGTTACACGTCGTACACTGCTTGCGGCCGGGAGCGGCGGGTTGCTGATTTCACAAGCCCGGGCAGCCAGCACTCTGGGACAGCAGGCGGAGAGCGCCCCTCAACCTATCGCGAGCGGCGATGCATTGCGCATCGCAATGCCGGCCTTCGCTTCCAATCCGTTCTTCCCGGCCGACGGATCGGGGGACGATGGTATAGACATGGAACTGGCCCACGGCATCGCCGCGGCGCTTGGCGTCGAGCCGGTGTTCGACCGATCCGCCGCAACGTTCGACGATATTGTGAAACAGGTCAGTTCCGGACAGGCCGACCTGGCGATTGGCAAGCTCAGCCGGACGCTTCAGCGCGGCCGGTCGATCATCTATTCGCGCCCCTACGCCATGCTGCGGCAAGGGCTGATCGCCAACCGCCTCAACCTGGCGCGTATCGCGCAAGGCAAGCCGCCCGAAGGGATCGTCCGTGATTTCTCAGGCGATCTTGGCGTGATCGAGGGCTCTTCATTCGCCACTTATGCGGCCACGACTTTCCCGCATGCGCAAATCCACCGCTTGGCAAGCTGGGATCTGATCATCGATGCGATCCGAAACGGGACGATCGACATGGCCTATCGCGATGATTTCGAGATCAAGAAGCTGATGGTCGACGATCCGTCGATGACGGTCGTAGCGCGCTCCATCACGCTGACCGACAAGGTCGATACGATCGCAGTCGGCGTGCGGCCGGACAATCCGCATCTCGCAGCCTTTGTCGATCTGTATCTCGATCTCGCGCGGGGTCAGCAGGTTCTCAGCACGGACGAGATCATCGCCCGCTATCGCCAGGGGAGCAAAGCCTGACATGGCAATCTCCGAGTTAGCCGGACCCCTGCCTTTCGATTGGCGCCTGATGGCCAGGCGCATACTGCGATCACCCGTGACGACGATCGCGATGATTGCTGCAGGGATCCTGTGCGGCCTCTACTATCCAGATTTTGCCCATGCGATCAGCCCTGTCGCACAGCTCTACCTGAATTTCCTCAAGATGGTCGTCCTGCCCTATTTGGTCTCGTCGGTCATCTTCTCCATCACGGCGATGGTCCAGGACCCGAAATCGGTCCGCTACCTCGGCAAGGTGGGTATGGCCGTGCTGGTCGTGTCGTTCCTGAGCGTGCTGGTGAGTGGCACCTTGTCGCTGATCCTGCAGCCGGGCCAGATCGAGAATCCCCAGTCGCGCATCGAGCTTGGCGAGTTCATCAATTCGCAAGGCAGCGTATCCACCGATCTCGCCTTCCCGTTCCAGCCGCCAGCCTCCAATGGGGATCCCAATGGCGGGCACTCGATCCTGCTCGACCTGGTGCCGAACAACGTCTTCAATGCCCTGGCCTCGGGCCAGACCATTCAGGTCCTGCTGTTCTGCCTGCTTTTCGGGCTCGCGATGGGGAAGATTCCCCAGCCCTCGTCCATGAGCCTGACCCAGGCGCTCAACGCGGTCTACCGGGCCTGCACGGTGCTCACCAACTGGTTCATCTGGGGGTTGCCCTTTGCAACCTTCATCCTGATCGCGGACCAGACAGCGTCGACCGGAACCAAGCCGCTCATGCTGATGGGCGGTTACCTGCTGGTGATGGGTCTTTCCTGCCTTACATTCGTTGCCGGGGCATTTGCCATTATCGCGATCCGGTCGCGACGCAGCTACTGGACGACGATCAAGACCTGCCAGCCGCTTCTCATGGTGGCCATCACCACACGCTCCTCGGTCGCCTCGCTCCCATGGGTCATCAACCTGTTGGGCGAGCGCCTGCGGTTCAGCCTGGTGGTCGTCGAACTGCTCGTGCCGTTACAGGCGGCACTGCTGCGGACAGGCCCGGCACTGCTCTATACCTCGGGTGCGCTGTTCATCGCTCAGCTCTACGGCCACCAGCTTGCAGTCCCGGACCTCGTGCTCGTCGGTATCATCTCAGCGCTTCTCGCGCTCACCACCGGCGGCATGGGCAGCCTGCTCATCCTGTCGCAGATGTCCATCGTCTGCGGCTACCTGAAGCTTCCCTTCGAGGCGGCGTTCGTCCTGTTCGTCGCGGTGGATGCAGCCGTCGACACGTTCATGACGCTGGCCAGCGTCTGCACCGTCGCGGCGAGCACGGCAATGATCGCTCCCAGCCACAGGGAGGCGGCACAGCCTGAAACCGTCTCGGAACAGCTCGAAGCCGAGCCTGCCAGATGATCGACGACAGCATCCGTCCCCAGCTCGGCATTATCGGCGGTCTTGGGCCGCTTGCTTCGGCTGATTTCTACTTCAAGCTGACCCGGATGACCCAGGCGCTCAGAGACAACGAACATGTGCCTGCCGTGATCCTCAGTGTCCCGCAGCTGCCCGACAGGACCGAAGCGATCCTTGCCGGCCATGACGGGCCGCTGGCGCCTTTGAAAGCCGCGGTCGCGACGCTCAATGCGCTCGGCGTCGCCCGCATCGCGATGCCGTGCAACACCGCCCACCATTGGTACGGCCAACTGGCGGCGAATTCGCGCGCGGAAATCATCCATATCGGAGATGCTGTGGTGACGGAGACGCGTCGCAGCCTGGATCAGGGCCGGGTTGCTGTTCTCGCCACCCAAGGCACGCTGGTCTCCGGCTTCTACCAGGACAGGATGTCGGCAGCGGGATTTGAGCTCTGCCTTCCCGCGAACACCGAGTTTCAGGCCTGCGTCGACAGCGCGATCAGCCTCGTCAAGGCGGGTTCGATCGCGGATGCGGCGGTTGAAACCGAGCGCGCGCTCGACATCGCGCAAGCGGCCGGCGCCGATGCAGCCCTGCTCGGCTGCACCGAACTGTCGGTGGTGGCCGCCAGCCTCAACGATATCAATGGATTGGTCGTCATCGACAGCAATGCGGCCTTGGCGCGAGCCTGTCTGACACGATTGGGCTTCGGTGCCCAGGAAGCCCGCGGCCTGCCGACCGTATCGCGGCTGCCGGAACATGACCGATCGATGCGCGCCAGCTTGGCCGCACTGGTCTAGCCCTATGGATAGAACCTCATAGCATTTCGGAACCCGTCAGCCTTGGCGCGGCACGCCCTTGGCAAGCAGGTAGACGAGGTACGGCCCGCCAAGCAGCGAAGCGAACAGGCCGGCGGGCAGTTCGTAGGGAAAGGCCGCCATGCGCGACAGCCAGTCCGAGACGATCATCAGCAGGGCGCCCAGAAGCATCGCTCCGGCGAGATGGACGCGGGCGTGGGAAAAGCCCACCAGACGGGCAAGGTGTGGCGCGATCAGGCCGACGAAGCTCAATGGCCCGACGACCATGGCGGCCAGCGCAGTCAGCAGCGCGGCAACGATGATCAGCATCAGCCGTCCGCCGGCAACCGGCACGCCCAGCCCGCGTGCGCTGTCGGACCCGAGCGGCAGGATATCCAGCCAGCGGGCGGCAAGGAACAGCGGCAACGTCAGCGGCAACAGACAGGCGAGTGCTAGCCCTGCATCGAGCGCCGACGCCTGGCCGGTCGAGCCGCTCAGCCAGCGCAACAGAATGTAGGACTGCGCGTGGCCCATCGCGATCGTTGCGGTGATCGCAGCGCTGCACAGCGCGCTCATGGCGATACCGGCAAGCAGCAGCCGCTCGGCACCGAACTTTGCTTGTGCGGCAAGGGCCAGCATGGCAATCAAGGCCGCCAGTGAGCCCAGGGCTGAGCCGGCGAGCTGCCAGCCGAGACTGGCCGTGGCGCTGACCATCAGCACGGCTGTCAGGCCGGCCCCGGCGCCGGTGCCGACTCCCAGCACTTCGGGGGGTGCCAGTGGGTTGCCGGTGACCCGCTGGATGACGACGCCGGCGGCCGCGAGCATGGCGCCGGCGGCGGCCGCCACGCCGATCCGCGGCGCACGCCACGCGGCGAGATCGGTTAACAGGTCTCCCCCAGCAATAGACCAGCCGTCCGGGCCACGCCCGACGACAAGCGCCACGATGGCAGCGACAAGCGCCAGCGCAAGCAGAAGCAGGATGATGAGCCAGGGCCGGCTGGCCTTGCGCGGTGCGGTACCATTCGAACCGAGATGCGGCCACTCGAAAAGGCGCAGCCGCGGCAACAGCCACAGCAGCAGCGGACCGCCGAGCAGGGCGGTGCCGGCACCGGTCGGAATGCGTTCGCCACCGGAACCGGCGGCCAGCTGTACCAGCCCGTCCGTCAGCCACAGCAGCACGGCGCCGATCAGCGGCGCGGCGATCAGTTTTTGGCGCAGTGTGCGGGCGCCCGAAAGCGTGGCCAGCGCCGGCGCTGCAAGACCGACGAACCCGATGACGCCAACCTCTGCCGCGACCGACGTCGCCATCCACACGGCAAGCGCGATGATGAGAAAGCGGCTTGAGTGACGGGCGACGCCCAGGCCGCGTGCCGAGGCATCGTCGAGACCAAGAATGGTCAGCGGCCGCAGCAGCATCAATGCGGCAACCACACCGGCCGCCAGCCTGATCGTCAGCGCGATGGTCGGCTCCCAGTCCTGCTGGACCAGCGATCCGCCGCCCCAGATGAACAGCGAAAACAGGTACTCGCCATTGGCGAGGATCAGTGCTGCGCTGACGGAACTGGCGGTCAGCGCCACCATCATCCCGGCGAGCACGATGGAGACCGGTTCCAGCCCGCGCCGCCAGGTCAATGCCAGCACCAGCAGCACCGCGGCGATGCCACCGGCGAAGGCGACCAGGCCCTGCGACCGCTCCATCAGCAGCGGTGCGTAAAGCGAGGCGATCGTCATGGCCAGTTGCGCGCCGGCCGAAATACCGAGCGTCGACGGTTCGGCCAGCGGGTTGCGCAGCACATGCTGCAACAGCAGGCCGGACAGGCCGAGCACCGCGCCGGCCAGCACCGCCACGGCGGCGCGCGGCAGCGTGCTGTAGACCAGGATGACGCTGTCGAGATCAATGCCGTCGCCCGGCGGTGCGGCCGGCCATTGCATGCCGACGCGCCATGCGAAGAGGAGGGCGGCCAGCGCCGCCAGGAAGCTCCACAGGGCGATTGGCGACAGCGCGGCACTCGTCGCGGTGCGATCGCTTATGGTGCGCTCAGCCATGGCTCTGCCCGGCAAGGGCGGCCGTCGCCAGACGCGCGAAGCGGCGTGCCGATGGCAGGCAACCGAAATGGTTGACCGGATCCAGCACAGCAACACGCCCCTGGCGGACAGCGGGTAGCGCGTTCCACAAGGCATTTGTAGGAAGCGAACGCCCGACATCTGCCGGCAGTGGCGAAACGATCAGGATCGACGCCTCGGGCACGCGCGCTAGCGCCTCCAGTCCGACGGGTGCCGCCGCGCTGTAGCTCGTCTCGTCGGTCCATGCATTGACCAGGCCGAGACGCGTCAGCACATCGCCGAATATGGAATCGCGGCCAAAGGCTCGAAAATGCCTGCTATCGCCGAGACTGATGACGAAGACCCGCGCGGGGGAGGGGGGCAAGGTGGCGCCAAGCTGCGTGATCTCGACCGCCGTCTCATCGACGTAGCGCTTCGCCTCGGTCTGCCGTCCCAGCTTTTCGCCCAGGGCCAGTGTCGCCGCCTCGGCGAGCGCATAAGGTGGCACGCCGGCCTCGTAGACCGTTTGCGCAAACACCGGCGCGATGCGTTCGAGCATCGGGCGCTGGTATTCGTAGAAATTGGAGATCACGATGAGATCAGGCGCGACGATGCGCAGCAGCTCGTAATTGGGCGCGCCGCGCAGCCCGAGATCGGTTGCCGATTGAGGAACCGCCGGCTCGACCGCGATCTTGCGGAACTGGATCAGTTCGGTCGCCGCCACCGGCTCGATGCCGAGCGCCAGCAACGTCTCCAGCATGCCCCAGTCGATCGCGGCAACGCGCATCGCCGCCGCCCTGGCGGCGACCGGTGGCAGCAATGCCGCGGCCGCCAGCGCAAGCACCTGCCGTCTGTTGGGCAGATGGATCATCACTGGCGGATTCGGCACATGGCTACCAAGTCGTATGCGCCTTCAGCTTGAATGAGCGGCCTTCGCCATAAGAACAGGCTTCGACAGTGGTGGTCTGACAACTCGAGACATAGGTTTTGTCGAACAGATTGGTGATGTTCAGATCGACACCCCAGGTCTCCTTGTCGTAGCCAAGCTTCAAGTCGGCCAGCGTGACAGCTGGAACCTTGTTGTTGTTTGCGTTGTCTGCCCATGAGGAGCCGACGTAGCGCAGGCCGCCGCCGATCGAGATGCCGTCGTACCAGCCGCCACGAAAAGTATAGTCGACTGAGGCGGAGGCCATCACCTCTGGCACGATGAACGGCGTCTTGCCAATCAGCGCCGGGTTGGCGTCCTTGGTGATATCGATGTCATAGGCGGTGAAAGCGCCGGTGAGCCGGAAATCCTCGGTGACGTTGACCTTGCCTTCCAGTTCTATACCGCGTGAGCGCACTTCGCCGGTTTGCAACTGCGTGAAGAAAGTAACGTTCGACGGTACATTCTGACGGGTCAGGTCAAAAAGCGACAGGGTGAACAGGCCATCGACAAAGGTCGGCACATATTTGACGCCGACTTCGTACTGCACGCCCTCTTCCGGCTTGAACAGATTACCGTTGGCGTCGGTGCCGATGAGCGGGTTGAAGAAGGTGGCAATGCTGGCATAGGGGGTTACGCCATTGGCAAACTCATAGGCGAGGCCCGCGCGACCGGAGAAGTCGCCGACAGTCTGGTTCTGCGTGCTGGAACTCGCCGAGTAATATGTCGGCCGATTGTCGGCGTCGAGCCAGCCACGGTCGTAACGGCCGTTCAGCGTCACCAGCCAGCCGTCGCCGAAGCGCAACTGGTCCTGCGCGTAGAAGCCGAGCTGCTTCTGGGTCAAGTCCTGATTGAGGTAGCTGACTCGTGGCGTCAGTGGCGCGCCGTAGATTGGGTCGAAAGCATCAATGGGAGGGGTTGTGCCGAAGAGCGCCGACGATTGCACCTGGTCGATGTTGTAATATTTGTAGTCGATGCCGGCCAGCAGCGTGTGTTCCACAGCGCCTGTCTCCACCTTGCCCTCGATCTGCAGGTCCGACAGGAATGTCGTGGCGTCGGTATCGTGACCGAAATTGATGCGATTGAGCTGCGTCGCGCTCGCCCACCCGTTGGCGTAGACGTTGACTTCATTAATCGAGGCCGCACTGAGGCGCATGTTGGAACGCACCGTCCATTGATTGTCGAAAGTGTGCTCGAACTCGTAGCCGATCGAACCTTGCTCGCCCTTGTAGAGATCGACACTCGGCTCGGTAAAATTGGCATCTGGGTCGATTCGACCGTAATTCACGCCGCCGATAATCCGATCCGTTACAGTGCCGATGTAAGGCAGGAAGCTGCCGCCATTGTGGTTCTCGTCGATGTGGCTGTAGTTGGCCAGTACCGTCAGCTTGGTCTGCTCGTCGGGCTGCCAGGTGATGCTGGGCGAAATGAAGCCGCGCCAGCCATTCTGCAAATCGCTGTAGGTGTCGCCGCCGGCGACTTTGCCCGTTACCCGGTAGCTGACAACACCATTGCCGTCGACGTCGCCGATGTCGAAGCCCAGATAGACATTGCCGGCATCGTTGACGCCGGTCTCGATATAGCGCTGCCTGCCATCCGGTCGCTTGCTGACATAGTTGACGAGGCCGCCGGGATTGCTGCCGCCATAGAGTACGGAGGCCGGCCCTTTCAGCACTTCGACTCGCTCGAGGCCGAAGCTGTCGACGTAGAAGCCGCCAAAGGCGTAGCTGAACAGTTGCAGCCCATCCATGTAGGTGCCATCAGCCGTGGCTTGGAAACCGCGGATGAACAGCCAGTTGGTGTCGCTGTCCGGGCCGAAGGGCTGTGCGAACACCCCGGCCGTGTAGCGCAAGGCCTCGTCGACTTTCTGTGCGCCCTGGTCGTCGATCTCTTGACGTCCGACCACCGACACGGATTGTGGGATATCCTTGATGTCGGTCGCCGTCTTGGAGCCGGTCCTGCTTTTTTTGGCGACGACGCCTTTAACCGGTCCGGTCGCGCCATCGCCGGCCTCGCCCTCGACCACCACCGGTTCAAGCTGGGTGCTGGTTTGCACCGACTGCGCCAACGCGGCCATTGGCGGGATCATCGCGGCTGCGGCGACGCTGGCCGCCAGAAGCGCCTTCATCCGGTAAGTTCTGCTCATCAGGAAGTCCCCGCCTGTCGATATTGAGATACTTGATCATTTATCTCAACTTATCTGCTGGTCATTGGACGGAATTGGGCGGTTTGTCCATTCTTGTCCAAACGAGGGACATCGCGGTGTGATGTTGCGGAAATGTCACTGGCGACTGGTGCTCCTCATCCAGGCGCCGGGTGTCACGCCGACAATCGACTTGAACACACGCGTCAGATGCGCCTGGTCGAAAAAACCCGTTGCCTCGGCGATGTCGCCAAGTGAAGCGGTGCCACGCGCCATCATGGCCTTGGCCCTGTCGACCCGCGCCTGCATCTGCCAACGATGCGGCGGCACGCCCGTCGCCGCCTTGAAGGCGTGACTCATAGCGGTTTCGGACAGGCCGGTCAGCGCGGCGAGGTCGGCAAGCCGGATCCTTTCCAGGCAATGCGCGTCGATGTAGTCGGTGACGAGGCGCAGCTTGCGGCGCGACAGCGGCGACCGCCGCCTAAGGGTATCAGGCCGGTCGATCTGGAACAGGCTTGCGAACAAGGCATTGAGCAGACCCTCGCCATAGAGATCATGCAGGGGCCGGTCGCTGCCGCATTCGGCGGCGATCAGGCCGGCAAGCATGGCGATCCGGTCGTCGCGAAACTGGAAGCGCGACATCCGCAAGGCCTCGTGGTCAAGGCTGCGGCCGAAGCGGCGCGTCAGCACTGCGGCGTCGAAATGCAGGTCGAGATGCCGGATCCGCCGCAGCCCCTCGACCCGGCCGCGGATCGGCACGCCGGCCGGTATGTAGGCCATGGAAAAAGCCTGGTCGTGGCGGCGCAATTCGCCCTTGGCGTCTTCGACGAAGAAAGCGCCATCGCCATCCACATCGAGCGCGACGAACAGCCGGGGGTCGGGAGAGACGTAATAGCCTTCGGCCTTGTCACCGCATGAGACATCCCAGAGGTCGGCGACCACGCCGTCCCAGACATGCCATTTCAGGTCGCCAATGACTGAAAAGCCCTCAATCCGGCTTTCCATGCGCGCAACGAAGGTCAAGTCCTGTGATCCCAGCCATAATACATGATAAAAACCATCATGTTTATGCCCGGTTAGCGACCCCACCGCAAGTGCTTTGCGGCTGCTCGAAAATCGGCCGGAACCAATGCCGCTGGGGCAATCGGGCCTCAAACACTTTCGAGGTATGTCTCGATCTCGAAATCGCTGACATTGAGCGCGAACGTGTTCAATTCCTGGCGTTTGCAGGCAACGAAGGAGTCGCGCAGGATGGCTGGAAAAATCTCCGCCACATGCGTCCCGCTCTCGAAGGCGGCGATCGCCGACGCCCAGTCCGGCGGCAGCTTTGCCGGCGGAAGTCCCTGGCCGTCGGTGCCGATCGGATCGCCTGGCGATATTTGTCTTTCAATGCCCGTCAGTGCGGCGCCCAATATGGCCGCTAGCACCAGATAGGGATTGGCGTCGGCTCCCGAAACGCGATGCTCGATGCGGCGCGCACCGGTTGGCCCGCCGGGAATGCGGATCGCGACCATACGGTTCTCATAACCCCAGGCGACTGCGGTCGGCGCATAGGATCTCGGGCGCAGCCTGCGGTAGGAGTTGAAGTGCGGCGCGAACACCAGCGTGCTTTCGGCCATTGCCGCAAGCAGGCCGCCGACCGCATGGCGCATGGTCTCAGAACCCTGGTCGGTGCCGTCATCGAAGACGTTGCGCCCTTCGCCGTCGACCAGGCTGAAATGAACGTGAAAGCCGTTGCCGGCCCGGTCGCCATAGGGCTTGGCCATGAAACAGGCGGCAAAGCCGTGCTTGCGGGCAATGCCCTTCACGGTGCGCTTGAACAGCACCGCATCGTCAGCCGCCCGCAAGGCGTCCGCGACATGGTTCAGATTGATTTCGAACTGGCCGACGCCGTTCTCGGCGATGGCCGTGTCGACGGGAATGCCTTGCGTCCGGCAGGCCTCGTAGACGTCATGGATGAAGGATTCGAAGTCGTCAATCTCGTCGATCGACAGCGCCGCGTCGGAATCGAGGCGGCGTCCGGTCACCGGCGAGACCGGTCCGACCGGCCGCTGCGACTGCGGATCGACGAGGTAGAATTCGAGTTCCGTTGCCGCGACCGGAGTCAGGCCCAAGGCCTTGTAGCGATCGAGGATGCGGGCCAGCGCCCGTCGCGGGTCGCCGAGATAAGGCGCGCCGCTTTCGTCGGCGAGCCAGAGGGGGACAAGCGCCGTCGGATGCGCCGTCCAGGCCACCGGCAGAATGCCGCGCCCCGTCCACTGGCACAGTCCGTCGGCATCGCCGGTCGAGAATACCAGTGTGTTGCCTTCGATGTCCTCGCCCCAGACATCGAGCCCGATCAGCGAAAAAGGCATGCGCAGCTTGCCTTCCAGCGCCTTTCTTGCCTGCTCGACGGGAATGCGCTTGCCGCGCATGATGCCGTTGAGGTCGCACACCGCGGCTCTCAGGCTCTGGATGTCGGTCCTGCTATCAAGCCAGTTCAAAACGTCCGCAATTGCATCGCTCAATTTATGACCTCTGGTTTTCGAAGGTGCCGCAACCTGACCGGCTGCACTGTCCCTGATAAAAATAGCTTGTGAGTTTTAGGAAAACAGACTTGGCTGTCGCCAAGCGCTTTTCCTTATTTTTTCAAGTCACTAGCCGGGATGTCGGGAGGCATTTCAAAACCAATTGCGCGATCTGCGATCGCAACATAGAGGCAAGAGGCCGGAAAGCCAAGTGGCGTCGCCCGAATCCGCACAAACGCGACGCGCATCAGTTTCTCGCCTTCGGAAATCTCGCCTGCTGCAGTATGTGCGAGGCCCCTTCGTCGATGTCGCGCACGATGGCAGCGCGGGCGCGCTCGCCATCCTGGGCCTCGATCGCAGCGACGACTTCCTCGTGAAAGTCGATGTCGAGGATGGAGGCGAGGTTATCCTCGAAACCCATGGCAAGGTTCCTGAGGAAAGGGCCGACCTGCATCCATACGGTTTCGATCAGGAAGATCATCTGCTCGTTGCCGCAATGGCGATAGATCGAGAATTTGAAGTCGTGGTTCTTGCGCAGGTAATCATCGATATCGCCTTTGCGGGCCGCCAAAGTCAGGTCGGTGGCGTGGCGTCGGATGGTGCGCAGATTGTTGCCATTGATGCGTTTTGTCGCCAGTTCGGTCGCCGAGCCTTCGAGGATAGTCCGCACCGCGGTCAATTGCGAAAACCGCTCGGCCGATATCGCCGGCACTTCGACGCTGCCGTTCGGCATCGGGCTGAGCGCCCGCAGCGCCTGCAGCCGCATGAAGGCGCTGCGCACCGGCATGTCGCTGGTGCCGAGTTCCCTTGCGAGTTTTCGCGACGTCAGCTTCTGGCCCGGCGTGAACTGGCCGGACATCAGCGCCCGCACAAGTTCCAGATAGACTTTTTCATGCAAGGGAACGGTGTCGACGGCGGTCAACCCGAATTGTGTTTTGTCGGCCATTGGCGGGGCGCTGCTTCATCGGTTCAGAAATCTGTGCGGCCGGCTGGTTTCGCCGCTGGGGATTCTGCGTGGCCGAGCCCGGCGAGAACGCCGAAGTCAGCGACTTATCAAGCACATGATAGACGCTTCGATCGTTGCGCGGCAAGCCGACGCGTCGCACCAAGGCCGACGGCTTGATTGTCAGGCATATGGCGTCTCTGCCACGCTGTGCAAAACGGTCATCACAAATCTTGACCTCGCATGCACTTGCACCTCTGGCCGCTGTCTGGCTTTTTGGGCTACCCATCGCAACGGAGTGATTCGCATCATGCCGCTCGATTGCAAGGTTTCAAGGCAGTCTGCGGGTGGGTCGTGAAGCGCGCGCAATTGGCGAAGGAGACACAGGCATGGCCGAGTTCAAGAAGCCCGAAATCTCCGAGATGAGACCCAAGATCACCGTGATCGGCGTTGGTGGCGGCGGTGGCAATGCCGTCAACAACATGATCGCGGAGCAGCTTCAGGGTACTGAATTCATCGCCGCCAACACGGACGCCCAGGCGCTGACCATGTCGAAGGCGTCCAGGCTGATCCAGCTTGGCGCCCACGTCACCGAAGGATTGGGCGCCGGATCGCTTCCCGAGATCGGCCGCGCCGCGGCCGAGGAATCGCTCGACGAGATCATGGACCATCTGGCCGGTACGCATATGTGTTTCGTCACCGCCGGAATGGGCGGCGGCACGGGAACCGGTGCGGCTCCAATCATCGCCCAGGCGGCACGCAAGGCCGGCATCCTGACGGTTGGTGTCGTCACCAAGCCGTTCGCCTTTGAAGGCCGGCGCCGCATGCAGATGGCCGAAGAGGGCATCGAGCGGCTCCGCGAGAGCGCCGACACGGTGATCGTCATCCCGAACCAGAACCTGTTTCGGATCGCCGATGCCAAGACCACCTTCGCCGATGCGTTCGTCATTGCCGATCGGGTGCTCTATGCCGGCGTCAGCTGCATCACCGACCTCATCGTCAAGGAAGGCCTGATCAATCTCGACTTCGCCGATGTCAAATCGGTGATGCGCGACATGGGCCGCGCCATGATGGGCACCGGTGAGGCCTCCGGCGAGGGTCGGGCGATGAAGGCGGCCGAAGCCGCGATCGCCAACCCGCTGCTCGACGAAGTGTCGATGAAAGGCGCCAAGGGCGTGCTGGTCTCGATATCGGGCGGCAGGGACATGACCCTGTTCGAGGTCGACGAGGCCGCCACCCGCATCCGCGAAGAGGTCTACGAGGATGCCGACATCATCGTTGGCGCCATCTTCGACAAGGGCATGGAAGGCCGCTTCAGGGTCTCGGTCGTGGCGACGGGCCTCGACCGTGCTTTTGGCGCCGAGGATGCCGAAGCCGGCATCGCACGCGACCACGCCGGTCAGCCGGCGCGGACGCTTCAATAAGTCATATCGCGCGTTTATCCTCGCCAAGAGATAATTTCTCGGGGGAGACATCGCTGAATAGCAATGGCATTGCCGACGGATCAGATTGACTGGCGCAACTATTGTGTTCAGCTGTATCGATCTCTGTACGGTTGCTGCTACAAGAATCCGTCATGGACGGCCATCTATACTGGCTACTCGTATCGTTCGAGCGACGAGAGGCGCGGCTTGGAATTCGACTTGAAAACCATCGAAGCGCTTGCGCCCGATCAGGCGTCGTTGAGCGCCGCTTCCAGGTTGACCAGGCAATCGAACTGGCCACGGCTCGAGAAGAGCGATCAGCTGGGGCTCCTCTGGGGGGAATGCCAGGGTTCCGGCTCCAATCCGTATCGTGTGGTCGTCGACACCGGCGACCATGGCTACAAATGCACCTGTCCGTCGCGGAAATTTCCCTGCAAGCACACTTTGGCGCTGATGTGGATTGCAGCCACCACGCCGGCCAGTTTTACCGCCGCAGGCTCGACCCCGGAATGGGTGAATGATTGGCTCGGCCGCCGCAGGAAGGCCTCGCCACAGCCGGCGGCGCCAGCGCCCGGTGCGGGAGGCAAGAGCATTGGCGAGGCCTCGCGCGACGACGAAAGCGCAGACATCGAGGACGCCGCTGCGGTCGAGCGCCGCGAGGCAGCGCAGCGCAAGCGGACGCTGGATACGCAATCCGCGGTGTCGGCGGCGTTGGATGAGCTGGATCAATGGATCGCTGACCAGTTGCGGCTTGGCCTGGCCGGTTTTGTCGACAACAGCAGTGATCGTTGCCGCCGGATTGCGGCACGGCTGGTCGACATGAAGGCGACAGCGCTTGCCGGCCGCATCGACGAGATTCCGTCACGGCTGATGGGGCTGCGCAGCGAGGAGCGCCCGGACGCGGCGCTCCGCGAACTCGGCAAGCTTGTGCTGGTGGTCAAGGCCTGGCGATCGACACCAGGAGACGCCGAACTGAGGCGGCTCGTATCGACGTCCGAAAGCCGTGAGCAGGTTCTGGCCAATCCCGATGCCAAACAGGTCGAAAGCGTCTGGGAGGTGCTTGGCGAGAAGATCGAGTCGCGCCGTGACGGTCTCGTCAGCCATTCGACCTGGCTCCTCGACCTGAAGAGCGCGAGCCCGCAATTTGCTCTCTTGCTCGACTATTTTCCGGCCTCGGCCGGTCGCCGGTCGAACGCCTTCACACCGGGCGACCGGTTCGATGCCAGGCTGGTCTTTTACCCGGCACGCCAGCCGCTGCGGGCCTTGGTGGCGGACCGCAAGGGCGACGTCCCGACAGGTGAGTGGCCCGATTTCGGCTTTCACACAGCCGATCCGCTCGCGGCGCATGCTGCTCACCAGAACGCAGCCCCTTGGCTCACCGATTGTCCTGTCATGCTGCCGCCCGGCGCGATCCTGCTGGACGATCGGGGCGCCGCCTGGTGGCAAGCCGCCGGCGATCCGCATGGTATCGCCTTGCCGATTGCCGACACCGTCAATCCAACGCTGCTTGGGCTGGACCTTATGGCAACGGCAGCACTTTGGAATGGCAGCCGGCTTGACCTGCTGGCGGCGCAAAGCGGTTTCGGTAGGCTTGACCTGTCGTGAACGAGATCGAGCAGACCGGCCTGGCGGCCATGCGCGACTGCTGGATCACCGGCGGGATCACCTTCGACCTGGCTCCGGGCGCGTGGAAGGAGATCGCCGGCGGTGCCAGCCCCGACGAGCGCGAACGCCGGCTGCTGGCGATCGCCGCACAAGCTCTCGACATCGCCTTGCGGCCAGCCGCGCCAAAGACGCTGAAACGCCGCCCGCAATTGCCCGAACTCGCCTTGCCGATGCTGCCGGAACGGCTGCGGCCGCTATTGCGAGCCGCGCTAAAGCATGCCGCCGACACAAGAAGCAAGTCGCGTGTGGTCACGCTCGTCTCCAGCCGCGGCTTCGTGCTGCATCCGATGGACTGGATGCCAGCCGCGTCGGATCAGAGCAGTCCGGACGTCTATGCACCCTGGATCGACTGGCAGGCAGGCGCGGACGGCGAAAAACCTGCAAGCCAGGAGCATCTGACGGTGGAAAACTGGGATGACTTCTATCCCGCCGCACGCCGCACCGCGCTCGCCGATATGCGCCGCACCGCACCGGCTTCGGCTAGGCAGCTGATCGAAACCAAGGCATCCGGCGAGCCGGCGGAAATCAGGATTGCACTCGTCGACCTGTTGCGCTTCGGCCTGGGCGCTGATGACGTGCCGTTCCTGAAGAGCCTCTCCGCCGATCGTTCCGGCAAGCTGCGCGAGCTCGCTGGCCGGTTGCTGGCAAGATTGGGAGAGCACGGCTCGCCAGGCGATGGCGGGCCGGAAGATCCGACGGCCGAACTCGCTGCCTTCATCGCTGAAGGCAAATCCGGCTTCATCCGCCGACGCACCACCTACACGCCGGCAAAACTCAAATCGCCGGCGCAGGAAAGACGTCGCGCCGAACTGTTCGAGACCTGCAACCTGGTCGACCTCGCCACGCGCTTCGGCACCACCGAATCCGAGTTTATCGGGGCGTGGCAATTCGGCGCTGAGAACAATGCCGATATCCTTGTTGCCCGAATGGTCGCGGCGTCGGGCAGCGACGCCGCGGTGACGCACATGGCGGATATGCTTGTCGCCGAAGGTGGCAAGCCCGCACTCTTCGTCCTCCACCTCATGGCGCGTCTGGACAGCCGCAGGAAGCGCGTCCTGATCAAGTCGATCCTGAAGGACACGCAACATCTCGGCGCGCTCAATCTGGCCGAGGGCCTCGAAGCAAGCTGGCTGGAATGGGCCGACCTGACAAACGGCCAGACGCTCCCGGCGCTTCGCTCCGCTGTTGCAGGAAACGATGACGCTGTGAAGCGGGGCGTCGACCAGCTCCTGGAAACTATGGGCTTTCTCGCCACGGCGGCGACGGCGGAGAAATTGATCGGAGACGTCGTTGCGGGCGGTATGGCGCCGGCAGCGCCTTCACTCGGTCTTCTGCGCCTCAACGCAGCGCTGGCCGAGCCTTAACCGACACATGATCAATCCGGAGAACAGCTAATGAACGCAGCCATCCGTCTTCCGGTCGAGCAGGCCTATGCCGCCGAATTGCAGGCGCTCTCGCGCAATGACGAGCGGCAAAGGCCTGCCGGATGGAGCCTTTCGCCAAAGGCGGTCCTTACCTACCTGCTCGGCGGAAAGGCTGACGACGGGACAGTGATAACGCCGAAATATGTCGGCCGGCGCCGGCTGATGGAAACCGCGGTGGCGACGCTCGCCACCGATCGCGCGCTGTTGCTGCTGGGTGTCCCCGGCACGGCCAAATCCTGGGTGTCGGAACATCTCGCCGCCGCCATCATGGGCGATTCGACCCTGATCGTGCAGTGCACGGCTGGTACCGACGAGAACCAGATCCGCTATGGCTGGAACTACGCACAGCTTCTGGCAAAGGGCCCAAGCCAGGACGCGCTGGTGCCGACGCCGCTCTACCGCGCCATGCAGGACGGCAAGCTTTGCCGCCTCGAGGAGCTGACGCGCATGGGCTCCGATGTCCAGGACACGCTGATCACCGTGCTGTCCGAAAAGATGATGCCGATCCCGGAACTCAACACCTCGATCTACGCGCAGCGCGGCTTCAACATCATCGCCACCGCCAACAACCGCGACAAGGGCGTCAACGAGCTGTCCTCGGCGTTGAAGCGCCGCTTTAACGTCGTCGTACTGCCCTTGCCCGAAGACATGGCGGAGGAAGTGGCGATTGTCTCCAAGCGGGTCGGCGAGATGGCCGGCGGTCTTGACCTGCCGGTGCCGAAGAATGTCGGTGAGGAGATCGCGCGCGTGCTGACCATTTTTCGCGAGTTGCGCTCCGGCGCTACAGCCGACGGCAAGGTGACGTTGAAGACGCCGTCCGGTTCGCTGTCCACGGCCGAAGCCATTGCCACCATGGTCGGCGGCCTCAGCCAGGCGGCCTGGTTCGACAGCGGCAAGCTCGGCGCCGAAGGTCTTGCCGCCAGCCTCGTCGGTGCGATCGTGAAGGATCCGGTGCAGGACAAACTGGTGCTGGAGGAGTATCTGGAAACCGTGCTCAAGAAGCGGCCAGACTATGCCGGCTACTACGCGGCCTTGAACGCGGCGATCTGACGCCATGGCGCTTAGCGACGTTTCCTATTTCGGCATACGCCATCACGGGCCAGGCTCCGCCGGCAGCCTGGTGCAGGCGTTGCAGGAGTTGAAACCGGTCGCCGTGCTGATCGAAGGACCGGCCGACGCCAGCCCGCTGCTGCCGTTGCTGGCCCACCCCGAAATGCAGCCGCCGGTGGCGCTGCTCTGCTATCCCGAAGACGATCCGGCCTCGACAAGCTTCTGGCCCTTCGCCGAATTCTCGCCGGAGTACCAGGCGACGCTCTGGGCCGTCACCAACAATGCGGCAGTGCGCTTCATCGATTTGCCGTCTTCAGCCCGCACTGCGCCGATTGAGGCCGTGGGGGAAACCGATAGCGATGGAACGGAAGCCAGCGTTGAGGCTGACTTGGCGCCGCATCTGCGGGACCCGATCGGAACGCTGGCACAAGCTGCCGGCTATGAAGATGGCGAAAGCTGGTGGGCTGATATCATCGAGCAGAACCCTGAGCCCGGCCCAATCTTCGCGGCAATAGCCGACGCGATGACGACGTTGCGCGAAGGCGAAGGTCCGCTTGCCGAATTCGAGGCAAAGCGCGAAGCGCATATGCGACTTGAAATCGCCGCCGCGCGAAAGGAATTCGATGGGCCGATCGCTATCGTTTGCGGTGCCTTCCATGTGCCGGCACTGCAGGCGACGCGACCGCTGAAGGAGGACCAGGCGCTACTCAAGGGGCTCGCCCGCCGCAAAAGCATGATGACCTGGGCGCCGTGGACGGGGCCGCGCCTGGCGCTGGGCTTCGGTTATGGCGCCGGCGTTGTCGCGCCCGGCTGGTGCAAGCATCTGTGGCAGACGCGCGGGCAAGGGGACTCCTCGGTCCTGTGGCTGGCGAAGATCGCGGCGGTCCTGAGGGCCAAGGGGCACATGGTCTCGACCGCCTCGCTGATCGAAGCCGAACGGCTGGCCCGCACGCTGGCTGTGATCCGTGAACGGCCAAAGCCCGGTTTCGAGGAATTGCGTGACGCCGCGATCGCCGCCCTGTTCAACGGGGAAGCGCTGCTGTGGGCGCTGGTCGAAGCCGAATTGCTGCTGGGCGCCGATGTCGGTGAAATTCCGCCGGACACGCCGCTGGCGCCGCTGATCGAGGACCTGCAGCGCAGCCAGAAGGCGGCGCGGCTGAAGCCCGAAGCGCTGGAGCGTGAATTGTCGGTCGACCTGCGCAGCGAAAGCGGGCTGTTTCGATCGACCTTGCTGCACCGGCTGTCCGTGCTTGGCGTGCATTGGGGCAAGCTGACCGACAGCGGCCGCAGCCGCGGCACCTTTCGCGAGCGCTGGATGCTGTCGTGGGAACCTGAATATGCCGTTCGACTGGTCGAGAACCTGGTCTACGGACCAACCATCGAAAAGGCGGCCAATGGCCGGCTGATCCAGATGATCGGCGCGGCGACGTCTCTTGATGCGATGGCCGCACTGGTCCAGGGCGCCATCACGGCAAACCTGTCGGAAGCGTCGATCGCCGGTCTCGCGGCATTGGAGGAACGGGCGGCGCGCAGCAGCGAATGCCTGGAAATCCTGACATCGGTGCCGCCGCTCGCCGACATCATCCGCTACGGCGAGGCTCGCAAGACGGAAACCGCCCGTCTGTCCGGCCTCCTGGAGCGGCTGATCGTCGAAGGCGGGATCGCACTTGCCTATGCCGCCCGCGACCTCGATGCCCAGGCATCCACGACGCTGGTCGGCGCCATGCGCAAAGCCGACGAAGCGATCAGTCTGGTCGAGCCTGAACAGGACGTGCTGGACATCTGGCGCAATGGACTGGCTGCGGTGCTCGATGGATCGCGCTCGACGGCGCTGGTGGCAGGCTGTGCCGCGCATCTGCTCTACGAAGCCGGCCATTTGTCAGCCGACGCGGCAACCGGTCTGATCGCACGACGTCTGTCTCCAGGAACGCCGGTCACCGAGGCTGCAGGGTTCTTCGAGGGTTTCTTCAGCACTGCCGGCCAACGGCTGATCTACGACGAGGGCCTGCGCGGTGCGGTGGATGCCTGGCTCGCATCCCTCGACGAAGAGGCCTTCATTGCTCATCTGCCGTTGCTGCGCCGGGTCTTTTCGCATCTGGACTCGATGGAGCGGCGACGGTTGATCGAAGCGGTGCTCGGCCGCACCGCACGGCTGCCTGCCGGACTGACGCCGACTCCGGATGGCGGCGAAGCGTGGCGCCGGCACCTGGAACGGCTTGGACCCCTGCTGATGAGCGAGGCCGGCAATGGATGACGAGGCCGAAATCAGCGAGCCAATCCAAGCCGGCGACGGACGGGAGCGCCGCTGGCGCATGGCGATCGGTGCCGATGAGGAAACCTCGTCAGCGCTGTCCGACACCGACAAGCGGCTTTCCGCGGCGCTCGATGCGCTTTACGGCGATGGTGCCGGCGATGCGGCTGCCGATCCGCGCAAGCGGCGCGGCGGCCTCGGCCGCTCGGCGCCAAGGGTGGCACAGTGGATGGGCGATATCAGGTCGTTCTTTCCCGCACAGGTCGTCCAGATCGTCCAGAAGGATGCCTTCGAACGGCTCAACCTGAAGCAGATGCTGATGGAGCCGGAATTCCTCAAAGCGATCGAGGCCGACGTCAATCTCGTCGCCGACCTGATTTCGCTCCGCTCGGTCATGCCGGCCAAGACCAAGGACATTGCGCGCACGATCATCGCCGATATCGTTGCCAAGCTGATGCAGCGGCTGGAACAGAAGACAGCCGAGGCGATACGCGGCGCGGTCGACCGATCGCAGCGCACCAACCGCCCACGCCAGCGCGACATCGACTGGCCGCGTACGATCTCAGCCAACCTTCGCCATTACCAGCCCGAGCACAAGACCATCGTGCCGGAGAAGCTGGTCGGCTTCATGCGCAAACAGCGAAGGCTGGTCGACCTGGATGAGGTGGTGCTGTGCGTCGACCAGTCGGGCTCTATGGCAAGCTCGGTAATCTACGCCTCGATATTCGCGGCGGTGATGGCCTCCCTGCCGGTGGTGCGGACCAAGCTTGTCTGCTTCGACACGGCAATCGTCGATCTGACCGAGGAGCTTAGCGATCCTGTCGAAGTCCTGTTCGGCGTGCAGCTGGGCGGCGGCACCGACATCAACCAGGCCGTGGCCTATTGCGCGGACCGCATCGAACGGCCGACCAAGTCGCATATGGTGCTGATCACTGACCTTTATGAGGGCGGCAACGGGCAGGAATTGCTGCAGCGGCTTGCTGCACTCGTTCGCTCCGGCGTCAACGTCGTGGTGCTCCTGGCGCTGACCGACCAGGGCAGGCCGGGTTATGACCCGAAGATGGCAGGCTCGGTGGCCGCCCTCGGCATTCCGGTCTTTGCCTGCACGCCGGATCTGTTTCCAGACATGATGGCGGCGGCATTGCGTCGGGAAGATATCGGCGCATGGGCGGCTGGCGCAGATATCAAGCTGGTTCGTGCCGAGGCCGAGACTCCGGAGTAAAACAGCCGTCGCCAGAGCTGCCAGGTTGCTTCTGGCAGCTCTGGGATAAATCGCTGGAACTCAGCCGAACTTCGGGTCGAGGCTGCCCGACTTATAGCGCTTGGCCATTTCGGCGACCGGCAGCGGCTTGATCTTCTGCGCGTTGCCGGCGGTGCCGAACTGTTCGAAGCGCTCCTTGCAGAGCTTGCGCATGGCGGCCATGGCCGGTGTCAAATATTTGCGCGGATCGAACTCGCTCGGGTTCTCGGTCAGCACCTTGCGGATCGCGCCGGTCAGCGCCATGCGGTTGTCGGTGTCGATGTTGATCTTGCGCACGCCGTGCTTGATGCCGCGCTGGATTTCCTCGACCGGCACGCCCCAGGTCGGCTTCATCTGGCCGCCATACTTGTTGATGATCTCCTGCAAGTCCTCGGGCACAGAGGACGAGCCGTGCATGACCAGGTGCATATTGGGCAGGCGGCGATGGATCTCCTCGATGACGTTCATGGCCAGCACCGCGCCGTCGGGCTTGCGCGAGAATTTGTAGGCACCATGGCTGGTGCCCATGGCAACCGCCAGCGCATCGACATGGGTGTCCTTGACGAACTCGACCGCTTGTTCGGGATCGGTCAAAAGCTGGTCGTGGCTGATCGCGCCTTCGACGCCGTGGCCGTCTTCCTGCTCGCCGCCGCCGCTCTCCAGCGAGCCGAGCACGCCAATCTCGCCTTCCACGGACACGCCGCCCCAATGCGCCATGTCGACGACGCGCTTGGTGATGCCGGAATTGTAGGCGTAGTCGGCCGGCGTCTTGCCGTCTTCCTTCAGCGACCCGTCCATCATGACCGAGGTGAAGCCGTACTGGATAGCGGTGACGCAGGTGGCTTCGTTGTTGCCATGGTCGAGATGCATGCAGACCGGAATGTCGGGGTGGATTTCGACCAGCGCGTCGATCAGCTTGGCCAGCACCACGTCATTGGCATAGGCGCGGGCGCCGCGGCTTGCCTGCAGGATGACCGGTGACTTGGTCTCCTCGGCGGCCTCCATGATGGCAAGGCCCTGTTCCATGTTGTTCATGTTGAAAGCGGGCACGCCGTAGCCGTATTCGGCAGCGTGGTCGAGCAATTGTCTCAGTGTTATGCGAGCCACCCAATAGTCTCCCGTATCTGGTTTCAAGCGCAACGTCGCGGGCCGGCCGGTTGCCGGTCGGCCCTTGATGCTTCTGGCGGGATTTCAACGGAACCGCAACCTTCAGAGCTCTTCTCGATCGCAATTCTTGTTGCAGGGTTGAAATCCGGCCGTTTTGGTGACTTAAGCCGCGATCAACTCCCGCGCCGCCAGGAGTTGCACGCAGGCGTTCGCCGCTTCCTTGCCCTTGACCGTGAAGTGCTCGAAGAAGAAGCGGTGGTGCTCGGCGCTGTCATGGTAGTTGAGCGGCGTGAGAACCGCCGACAGCACCGGTACACCGGTCGACAGCTGCACGTTCATCATGCCGTCGATCACCGCGCTGGCGACGAACTCATGCCGGTAGATGCCGCCATTGACGACGAAGGCGGTACCGAGGATCGCGGCATAGCGGCCGGTTCCGGCCAGGGTCTTGGCATGCAGCGGAATCTCATAGGCGCCCGGCACGTCGAAGACATCGACGGTGAAGCGCTCGCCTCCGATGTTAGCCAGTTCCGCCTCGAAGGCCTGTACGCACTGGTCGACGATATCGGCATGCCAGCGCGCCCTGATAACGGCGATGCGGGTCGTTTCATAGTCTTTGTGGGAATGCTGATTCATGGGTCCATCCTTCCGTTTCGAACCAGAATCAGGACGCACGATACGCAATCCGGCCCGCCGGGGCGGTCCGTTTTGCGTTTCGTTCTCTTCCATCCGGACTGTAACCGTCGGCTCCGGAATCACACCGGATCTGCTGACCCCTCCGACCATCGGAGGGCGCTCGCGGGCTTGGGTAAAACCCTTACCGCCGGTGGGGACTTTCACCCCGCCCTGAGAACATTAACGGCTTTGTATGAAAGGGCAGGGCGCTGCTGTCAACCGTGGGAAGGTTGGGCCAAGCACGTCGACTACCGCGTGCGCCACGCCGCCGCCGATGCGGCGATCAGCATGAGCAGCGCTGCAACCATCGCGCAGGCAGCAAAGCCGAAGTTGGAATAAAGCGGCCCGAAGCTGGTGGTGCCGACGAAAACCGCCAGATAGGTCACCGCGCTGTTCAGGCCCATGATCGTGCCGCGCCGCGACGGATCGAGTGCAGACAGGCGCATCACCAGGACATTCAGGCCGAAATGATTGGCCAGTCCCCAGATTGCCACCATGGTCAAGGTCAGCCCGAAACTGCCGCTTGCCGCAGCCATGGCGACGTAGACGACGGCGACCAGAAGATAGGCGAATGGCATGACGCGCCGCGCACCCAGTCTGTCGATGACGCCGTCAAGAAGAGCAGCGGTGCCGAAGCCTACACCATAGGCAAGCGCCGCCAGCCCATTGGCGCTAACCGGCTGTCCAAGCCCGACATGAAGATGGTCGCCGAGATAGCCATAGACGCCGTAGAACGAAGTCATGAAGGCCGCGCACGCGACCAGCAGCGGCAGGATTCCGGGAATGCCGAGCGCTTCCAGCGGGGCGGGCGCCGGTCCGGCCTTCCTGATGTCGCTAAGCGACGTCACTGTCAGCCCCATCCATGCAAGGGTCGCAAGCACCGCGACCGCTGCGAAAACGGCGCGCCAATGCACAAGATCGGCAAGCACGGCCGACAGCGAGACGCCGGCGACCATGCTGAGCGTCCATCCGGTCAGCACGACGCCGATCGTGCCGCTCTCCCTGCCCGGTGGGGCGATGGCCGCCGCGCTGGCATAGATCGCGGGCATGGCGATGCCGGCAGCGATGCCGGCCAGCAGCTGTGCGGAGACCAGCATGATCACCGTGGGTGCGGCGGCACTCGCCACCAGCGCTAGTGCCAGCAGCAACAGTGCGCCCTGCAGCATCCGGCGTGCGCCGAGCCGGTCGATGTAGCGGGCCAGGAACAGGGCGCTGGCCGAGGTGCCGAGGCCGAACGCGGCCGCCGCAATCATCACGGCAGGCACGCTGGTTCTGAACGACGAGGCGACAGCCGGTGCGATCGGACCCAGCACTAGCGAGTTCGAACCGATGACGGCGATGCAGCCCGTCAAGAGATAGGCAAGCGCCGGGATCGGGGCTCGGGCAGTCAATGGCGCAACTTGATCAATGTTCGACATATCAGCATAATGGCCGTATTCTATTCAGTGGAGAACCAGGAATTTCGCCATGGATGAAGAAACAGATGGTATTCCGCAGAACAAGGCTACGGCCCGCGACCTCGACGCGATTGACCGAAGAATATTAGGCGTCCTGGTCGATGACGCCACGATCAGCTACGCCGAACTCGGCGATCGCGTCGGCTTGTCGCCACCCGCAGCGCATGAGCGGGTCAAACGGCTCCGTCGCAGCGGCGCCATCCGCAACACGGTCGCCATCATCGATCCCCGGGCGGTGAAAAAGCCTTTGCTTGCCTTTGTCCATATCGACACCAGGGGCTGGGGAAAGACGCCGGAACTGATGGCGGTCTCGCAATATCCCGAGGTCGAGGAGATCCATACCGTCGCCGGCGATACCTGCATGCTGCTGAAGGTCCGCACGGAAGACACCAGAGCACTCGAAGGCCTTCTGGCGCGCCTGTACGAAACGCCGGGCGTCACCTCGACGCGCAGCTATGTGGTTTTATCGACCTATCTGGAGCGGCCGGTGCAGCCTGGCATTACCGAGACATGGCCGACGCCGAAGCATATGGCCGAGCCTCTGTACTAGGGACGTGGCTACGCCCGCTCGGGGAACATCGCCTTCAATCCCTCGCGCGATGCCTTGGCAACGCCGCGCTCGGTGATCAGGCCGGTGACCAGCCGCGCCGGCGTCACGTCGAAGGCCGGGTTGGCCGCAGGCGTCGTCTCCGGCGAAATGCGCACCTGGGCAATCTCGCCGGCAGCGGTCTTGCCCCAGACCAGCGAGACCTCGTCGGCCGAGCGCTGCTCGATCGGGATCTCGGCCAGTCCGTCATGCACCGTCCAGTCGATGGTCGGCGACGGCAGCGCGACATAGAACGGCACATCATTGTCGGCGGCGGCGAGTGCCTTCAGATAGGTGCCGATCTTGTTGCAGACATCGCCGTCGGCCGTGGTGCGGTCGGTGCCGACGATGACCATGTCGATCTCGCCGCGCTGCATCAGATGGCCGCCGGCATTGTCGACGATCAGCGTGTGCGGCACGCCGTGGCCGGCCATCTCCCAGGCGGTCAGCTGGGCGCCCTGGTTGCGCGGCCGTGTCTCGTCGACATAGACGTGGACCGGAATGCCGGCTTCCGTGGCCAGGTAGATCGGCGCCGTGGCGGTGCCGTAGTCGACGGTGGCCAGCCAGCCGGCATTGCAGTGGGTCAGGATGTTGACCGGCTCGCCCTTCTGCTTGCGCGCAGCGATCGCCTTGATGATGGCGAGACCGTTCTCGCCGATGGCGCGGTTGAGGCCGACATCCTCGTCGGCGATCTCACTGGCCCGCCGATAGGCGGCTGCCGCGCGTTGTTCGGGAGGCAAAGGCCGCAGGAAGCGCCGCATCTCGTCCAGCGCCCAGCGCAGATTGATCGCCGTCGGCCGTGTCTCGTGCAGGGTCTCCCACACGGCGTCGAGCGCTGCATCCGACGGATCGTCGGCCATCTGCATGGCGACGCCGTAGGCAGCGGTGACGCCGATCAGCGGCGCGCCGCGTACCCACATGTCGCGGATGGCGGTGGCGATGCCGTCGACCGTGCCGATCGTTTCGATGCGGAAATCATGCGGCAGCCAGCGCTGGTCGATGATATCGACCGAACGGCCGTCGTCGCTCAGCCAGATGGTGCGATAGTGGCGGTCGCCGACGTTCAAAGGCTGCTCTCCTGTTCGATCAGCGTGGCCAGTTGGTTGACCTCGTCGATGCTGTGGATCTGGCGCCGGTTGACGGCGAGGTGACGGCCGAATTTCAGCGCCTTTGCCTCACAACTGGCGCGCAAATCCTCATCGGCAATGGTCTCGAAATCGGCATTGTGGGCGAGGCCGAGGATGCGCCTGTGCACCTCGATGCCGGCAAAGCCGAGCAAATCGGTCCACATCTGGTGCAGAACATGGTCGAGCGCCTGCTCGGCACCGAGCCTGTCGCCCTGATCCTCGAACAGGCTCCTCTGGTAGAGCATGCCGGTGCGTTCGGTCCGCCATAGATGCGAGAACTCGGCGCGGAACACCGCCCAGGTCTCGGTCGTCACCCCGAGCAGATAGGCGCGCATGGCGTCACGCTTTCCCTCCTGCTCGTGGCCGCGCTGCGAGAAGAAGGACATCCAGAAATTGGCGAGCAGCATGCCGACATCGAAGGCCATCGGGCCGTAGAAGGCAAACTCCGGATCGATCATCCGGGTTTCGGTGTCGGTGACCATGATCGAGCCGGAATGCAGATCGCCATGCAGCAGCGTTTCGGCATTGGCGGCGAAGATGTGCTTCAGCCGCTGCGCCTCGACCTTCAGGTCACGGTCGGCGCGCAGTTCGGCGACCAGGCCGTCGAGCTGCGGCGAGGTGTGCCGGTTCATCTTGGCGTCGAAATAGGGGTCGGAAAACACCAGGCTTTCGGTGATGTCGCAGAGCTCGACATTGTCGGCGAACAGCGCCAGATCGGCCTTGCGGTCCTTGGCGGCCATGTGCAGGTCGGAGCCGCGAAACAGCGTGCGGGCCATGAACAGGCCGATGTCCCGGGCAATGTTCGGCAGCTGGCGGCCGTCGATCAGGGCGCGGCGCAGGATGATGTGCGGCGGCGCAAGATATTCCATGATGATCAGCGCCTGGCCTTCATCGAAATAATGGATCGCCGGCACCGAGCCTGGCGCGCGCGCCTCTTGCCTGGTCAGCGCGTGATATTCGAAGAAGGAGCGCTTCAACGGCAGCGGCCAGCTGTCGCCGACCAGGCGAACATAGGGCAGGGCCTGCTTGACGACGGCTGCACCATTGGCGCCCTCGGCAATGAACACCAGGTTGAGATTACCGTCGCCGACCTCGCGGACCTTCCAGGCGCCAGTGTCCTTGCCGATCTTCGCGCACAGCGCCTCGTTGCCGCCAAGGCGTGCAGCCAGGGTTTCGACCGATAGTGCTTCGAACGGCAATTTTTCAGTCATCGTCATCCTCCCGCTTATGCGCTCCGAACATAACGGACGCATGGCGGCTGGGCCAAGCTAGGAAGCGATCTGGCAATTGTCAATCGTGTTGACAATTGCCGATGCAGCCCATAGCGTCATGTCAGGGAGGAACGCATGGTCGGTAATGCCGTGTTCCGCGTAGAGGGACTGAGGAAATCCTTTGGCCATAACGAGGTGCTAGGCGGCGTCTCGGTCGAATTGCATGCCGGCGAAGTCACCGTGCTGATGGGCGCCAACGGCGCCGGCAAATCCACCCTCGTCAAGATCATCTCCGGTGTCTACGAACGCGGCGGCGGCACGATGGCGCTCGCCGACCAGGATTTCGCACCGAAAACCCCTGCCGAAGCGATCCGCGCCGGCGTCGTCACCGTGCACCAGAATATCAACGACGGTGTCGTCGCCGATCTCGACGTCGCCACCAACCTGACCCTCGACCGACTGAGCGGCAGCGGTGCGCCGACCCTGTTCAATCCAATGCGCGTGCGGCGGGAGGCCAAGGCGGTTGCCGAGCGCATGGGGCTGACCATCGATTTGAAGGCGCGGGTGAGCGATCTTTCGCTGGCCGATCGCCAGATGGTGGCGATTGCCCGCGCGCTGGCGCACAAGCCGAAAGTGCTGATCCTCGACGAGCCGACCTCATCGCTCTCCAGCGCCGAGGCCGACCGGCTGTTCGCGCTGATCGACAGGCTGCGCGAGCAGGGCGTGGCGATCCTCTACATCTCGCATCGCATGTCGGACATCAGGCGGTTGGCCGATCGCATCGTCTCGATGCGTGACGGGATCATCTCAGGCATTTTCGACAAGAAGCCGCTCGACTATGAAGGCGCGGTCAACGCCATGCTCGGCCGCAAGATCCATCTCGACCAGATCGTCGTCAGGAATTCGGCCAAGGCCGTCCTCAAGATAGAAGGTCTGCGCATTGCACACGGCGCTCGGCCGATTTCGCTGACGCTCGGCGACGGCGAGGTCGTTGCCATCACCGGCCTCGTCGGCGTCGGCAAGACGGCGCTTGCCGAGACGCTGTTTGGCGTGCGCCAGCCGCTCGCCGGTACAATGACGCTGAACGGCAGGCCTTATGCGCCTGAAACAGCCGGCGAGGCGATCGCCGCCGGCGTGTTCCTCGTCGCCAAGGACCGCGGCGAGAACGGCATCGTCCAAGGCTTCAACATCCAGGAAAATATCAGCCTGCCGTTTCACAAGCGCATGTCGCGCTTCGGCATCCTGAGGCGCCGCCTCGAACGCGCCACGGCACGCCGGCAGATCGAGGAACTGAGCATCGTCTGCCGTTCCGAGAAGGACGAGATGTCGGAGCTGTCCGGCGGCAACCAGCAGAAGGTGATGGTCGCCCGCTGGATGGCGCAGAAGGCAAGACTGTTCATTCTGGATGAGCCGTTTCAGGGCGTCGATATCTCGGCCCGGCGCGACATTGCCGCCAAGCTCAGGGCCAGTGCAAACGGCCGCGCCACGCTGCTGTTCGTCACCGAGCTCGATGAGGCGCTGGAGACCGCCGATCGCATCCTGGTCATGTCGGAACAGACCATCGTCGGCGAGCACCGCAATGCCGATGTCGATCTCGACCGTCTGTTGGCCGAGGTCGCCGGCGGGCCGCTGCACAGTGCGGCCTGAGCGTGGGCGATAGGAATTGGAATGGAGAGAGCATGGGTTCGGGTTGGGTAAAGACGGCAGCAGCGCGCGGGAGCGCCGGATGACATTGCGCGACCACGCCATCCGCTACGGGTTCATCGTGCTCTTGTTCGGGCTCGTCGCCTATTTCTCGATCGCCGCCGACGGTTTCGTTTCGCCGCAAAGTGCCGTTTTCATCTTCCAGTCAGTCGCCATCACCGGCGTGCTGGCGCTCGGCGTCACCGCCACGCTGGTCGTCGGCGGCTTTGATCTGTCGATCGGATCGGTCGCTACATCAGCCATGATGGCGGCCGCCTATGTGATGGTGGTGCTGGAACAGAACGCCCTTGTCGCGGTCGTCGTCTGCCTGCTGATCGGCGCCGTTGTCGGCCTGATCAATGGCTGGCTGATCGTCTACATGCGCGTGCCCGATCTGCTGGCGACGCTCGGCATGATGTTCCTGCTGGTCGGCCTGCAGCGCATTCCGACAGAAGGCCGCTCGATCGCCACCGGCATGACCATGCCGGACGGTTCGGTCGCCAACGGCAAATTCTCCGACGCCTTCCTGGCGCTCGGCCGCCACCGCTTCGATTTCTTCATCCCGAACCTCATTCCGGTGTCGGTAGTCGTGCTGCTCGTGCTCGCCGTACTGATCTGGTTCTTCCTCGAATACACACGTTTCGGGCGCATGATGTATGCCGTAGGCAGCAATGAGCGTGCCGCCGAACTCGCCGGTGCGCCTGTCAAGGCATACAAGATCTGGGCCTACGTTATTTCAGGAGTTTTTGCCTCGATCGGCGGTATTTTGCTCGCTGCCCGGCTTGGACGCGGTGACATCGCCTCGGGTAATAATCTGCTGCTGGATGCGGTTGCCGCGGCACTGATCGGCTACGCGGTGCTTGGCGCCGCCAAGCCGAACGCTTTCGGCACTGCCATCGGTGCGCTGTTCGTCGGCATCTTGCTGCAAGGCCTGACGATGATGAACGCGCCTTACTACACGCAGGATTTCGTCAAGGGCGTGGTTCTGGTCGTCGCCCTTGTCTTCACCTTTGCGCTTTCGGGCAGGGGCAGGAGGTAGCTTTCGACCGGAACAGGATTTTCGAGTTCAACAAGAGTGGAGGAAAACAAAGTGAGCATTACAAGAAGACTTCTGGGGAAGGTGGCGCTCGGATTGGCCGGCGCAACCATGCTGATGCAGGTCCCGGCTTTTGCCGCGGACAAGCCGGCGCCTTTTGACAAGCCCGGCGTCAAGATCGCGCTGGTGCGCTATCTCTCGACCGGCGACTTCTTCCAGGCCTATCTCTCGGGTGTCGAGGCGCAGTCGAAGGCGCTCGGCATCGACCTGCGCGTCCTCGACAGCCGCCAGGATGCCGCCCTTCAGTCCGACATGGTCGATCAGGCCATCGCGCTTGGCGTGCAGGGTATCATCATCCAGCACGGCCTGACGGAATCGATGAAGGACGCCGCCCAGCGTGCGGTCGACGCCGGCATCAAGGTGGTGGCGTTCGACGTCAATGTCGAAAATCCCAAGATCCCGCAGATCGAACAGTCCGACCGCGACCTGGCGCGCCTCGCGCTCGAGCAGGCGGTCAAGGACAATGGCGAAAGCTGGAATGCCGGCTATGTCTATGTCGCCGGCATCGCGCCGCTCGACCGCCGCAACGAGACCTGGGTCGACGTCAAGAAGAAGTATGCCGGCATCAAGGAAGTCGCGATGTTCGGCACGCTCGACAATCCGATTGCCAACTCCGTCGCCAACCAGGCGCGTTCGGTGCTGACGGCGCATCCCGACATCAAGGTGATGTTCGCTCCCTATGACGAATTCGCCAAGGGCGTGAAAATCGCTGTCGATGAAGCAGGCTTGAACAAGGGCATCAAGATCTATTCGGCCGATATCTCGACGTCCGATATCGCTGCGATGCGTGAGCCCGACAGCGCCTGGGCCGCGACCGCCGCGACCAATCCGGCCGTCGTCGGCCAAGTCTCGGTGCGTGCGCTGGCGCAGCTGCTGGCCGGCGAAGATCCCGGCCACAACGTCGTCGTGCCGCCGACGCTGATCACCCAGAAGGACCTCATCGACAAGGACATCAAGAACATGGAGGACCTGTCGGCCAAGCTGCCGCAGTTCGCCCACGCCGATGTCGCGATGCCGGCCTGGATGCCGAACCCGAACGCGAAGTAAGTTGGACCTCTGACAACGAAAGGGCGGCGCTCGTGCCGCTCTTTCCATGTGAATGCTCCACCTCTCCCGATTACAGCCAGTGTTCCGGGTCGCGCATTCCGTGGACAATCGCGACGACCAGCACGCCATCCGATTGCGGCTCGTAAATGACGATATAGCGGCCTTCGATGAGCACGCGGGCCGTCACGCTCAATTCCGGTCGGGCCGTGCCCATCTTGGGGTGCTGGGTCGCCAGTTCCAGCTTGTCAAAAATGCGCATGAGCAGCTTGTCCGCCGCTTTTTCATTGTCGATTGCTATGGTGTGCCAGATGTCTCGCAAATCCTGCGAGGCGCGTGGTGTGAGCCGATATCTAGCTACGAGCGCGGCGTTCTGCCTTCAGGCCGCGTATAAACTCGGCGGGTTCGACTTCCACCGGCTTGCCGCTGGCCATGCCATCGGCATAGGCCCGTTTCAAATGTTCGAGTTCCAAGGCTCGCAATTCTTCGCGCTGCTCCCACAGACGAAGGGCGTCACGAACAATCTCGCTGTTGGAGGCGTATCCGCCGCCTTCGACGGCGCTTTGCAGGCGAGCAACCTGCTGAGGGGTCAGGGATATGGTAAGGGTACGCATTGGTTCAGGTTTCATTGCCAGCCTGTACCACACCTAACAAGAGTTAACAATTATTGTTAGGAGTTAACGTCGCGCCTTGCCCCCGCTGCCTGGCGGCAGCAGGGTGATCAAGGCAGGATTCCTACCGCAGCGCTGCCGCGATATTGCCACCATCGACCGTCGTCACATCGGCGGTGGTGCGGTCGGCCAGCGCGTGATGCAGGAAGGCCTGCGCCACGTCTTGCGCCGTCACTTCCTGGCCGAGCAGGTTGCCGGACATGTAGTCCTTCTCCGACACGCCGCGCGCGCCCGAACGGCTGGCGATCATGGCGTCGGTCAGAAGCCCTGAGCGGATGCGGTCGGCGTTGACGGCGTTGGAGCGGATGCCATGCGCGCCATAGTCGAGCGCGTATTGCCGGGACAGGAACAGCGTCGCTGCTTTCGGCACGCCATAGGCGCCGAACTTCGGACCTGGATTGACCGCCTGCTTGGAGGTGTTGAACAAAAGCACGCCGCCTGTGCCCTGCTCGAGCATGATGCGCACGGCATTCTGCGCCACCGACTGATGGGCGAAGAAATTGAGTTCGAAACTCTTGCGCAGGAGTGCGTCGTCGAGCTCACCGATGCGGCCTTCCCAGGCCGCGCCGGCATTGGAAACCATGATGTCGACACCGCCGAACACGGCGACGGCTCTGTCGAAGGCGGCACGCACCTGCGCCGGGTCGGTGATGTCGGCTGCGACGCCGATCGAGTTGTTGCCGGCCTTCTTCGCCGCGTCGGCAGCCTTTTCGGCGTCGAGATCGACGACGACGGCATGGGCGCCATTGTCGGCGAACAATTTGGCTGTCGCTGCGCCGATCGCGCCGGCGCCGCCGGTGATCAGCACCACCTGGCCAGTCAGTGGCTTCGGCTTGTTGGACGCGAGCTTGGCCTGTTCCAGCGACCAGTATTCCAGCGGGAACAGATCGGCCTTGGAGAGCGGGTGGAAACGGCCGACCGCCTCGGCGCCGCGCACCGCCTCGATCCACATCTCGCCGACATCCGAGGCGATCTTCGCGTCCTTCAGCGTGCGGCCGTGGCCGAACATGCCGAGGCCGGGCACCAGCGTCAGCCGCGGCATCTGGTCGAGCATGGTGCGCTTGACGTCGTCGAGCGAATCATTGGTTTCGAAATAGGCGCGATAATCATTGGCGAACGCGTCGACATGGCTCTTGATCACCGCCTTGTAGTCGCCGGCCTTGTCCGCATCGGGCGCCGGCAGCGCCATCGGCCCGGTCTTGATGCGGATCGACAGATCGGGTGTCGACACGCCGCGTCCGGCATAATCGGCAATCTCGGATGAATTGATGAAATCGACGATTGCCGGCGAAGTGCGGAAGTCAGAGATCATGCGGTCGAAGCGGCCTTCGCCGCGCGCTACCGCCACCGCTCCGCGCAGCATCGGCGCAATGGACGCCGGTGTCGCGAGCTTTGCCGGCAAGACTGCCTTTGCCGCCTTCGGCTTGCCGCTTGCGGCAATGAAGTCCTCGGCGACATTCACATAGTGGATCATCCGGTCGTAGGCCTGTTTGGCGTCGTCGCCGAAGGTGAAGATGCCGTGCTTGTCGAGGATCAACCCTTCGACATCAGGGTCGGCATCGAAGATGTCGGCCGCCGCCTTGGCGAGGTCGAAGCCGGGCATGATATAAGGCACGTAACCCATCTTGCTGCCGAAAACCGTCTTCACCAGCGGCTTGGAGTCCTCCTGGTCGACGATGGCGAGGATGGCGGTCGAGTGCGTGTGGTCGACGAATTTGTGCGGCAGGAAGGCATGCAGCAGCGTCTCGACCGACGGGTTGGGCGAGGACGGATCGATGAGGTTGACGCGTTGCAGGGCAACCATGTCCTCGTCGGCCAGCCTGTTCAGCGCGCGCGCCTTGAGCAGCGGCTTGAGCTTGACCGCCGGCAGGCCCTGCGGCTCGATGACGCCCATGTCCCAGCCGCTGCCCTTGACGCACAGCACGTCCCACTGGTCGCCGACGAGGTCGGTTGCCGTCGTCTTGCACGAGGTGTTGCCGCCGCCATGCAGGACCAGCCGTGGTTCGCCGCCGAGCAGCCGGGTCGTGTAGACGCGCAGCGCCAGGTCGCGGCCGACACCCTTTTTTGCGTAGTCGGCGACGAGTTTTTCGGCTGCTTCGTCATTCCACAAATTCTTCATGTTCGCTTCGTCCGGTTGCTGTCTTTGTTGGTGAAACAGGATTGCCGCGACGCTTTGATGACAATGCGCCGGCAGCGGAGAGGGGGGGTTCTAGGAGGCCTTTTCTATGGTGGCAGCCGCATGGTCCAGGAGCCGCTGCGCCATGTGCGCGCCGACCACCAGATGCGTGCAAAGGCCGCCGGCGATCGCCGCGAGCAGCGGTTCGAACTTGCTGTCCTCCTGCACCACCACCAACCGCCTGGCGATGGCGCGCAGCGAGGCAAGCTCGGCGGAGATCACCCGCCTGTTATAACTGCAGTCGAGCACCTTGCCCTCGGCGTCTATGATCTGCCCGGCAATCACGCCGGCAGCGCCTTGGCTGCGCAGATCCGCCATTTCACTGGGCGTCAGCGCGCCGCATTTGACCAGATGGCTGTCGGCGTCGACCGCGCCGACCGAGTACAGCGCCAGATCGCATTCACTCACACCTGAGAGCTGTTCGCGGATCACCGGCTC
This sequence comes from Mesorhizobium sp. M0491, assembly GCF_040321265.1. NCBI lineage: Bacteria > Pseudomonadati > Pseudomonadota > Alphaproteobacteria > Hyphomicrobiales > Phyllobacteriaceae > Mesorhizobium > Mesorhizobium sp. M0491. Next base: position 29,827 of record NZ_JAMYRE010000012.1, on the reverse strand, counting down.
GGCACGCAGCGCGCGCGCCAACTCTTCCGTCGACAGCACCAGCGGCGCGTAGAAGTTGAGTCCCTTGGCGTTGAGCCGCCGAGCGATCTCCATCGTGCATTGGTCGGGCCGGTAGGAATAGGGCGCGCCGAGATTGCCGCAGAGCTGCACCACCGTGACATCCTGCAGATCGGCATAGGACATGACGTCGGCGATCATATAGACGGTGCGGCCCCAGGCTACGCCGATGCGGTCGCCCTTCTTGACCAGTTCGAGGAAGACGCTCGCCGCCAGCACGGCGATTTCCGTCGACGGGTCGGCAATATGATCATTCTCCGGTGCGATCCAGACGGCGTCGAGGCTCAACGCATCCTCGAGCTTGCGCGCCAGCACGTCGTCGGTGAAAAGCTGGGTCGAAGTCGAGATGTTGACGATGCCGGTCTCGCGTGCCTTGCGCAGGTACATGGCGACTGAGGCACGGGAAATGTTAAGCTGGCTCGCCACCTGGTCCTGCCGCAGGCCATGGGCATAGTAGAGCCAGGCGGCCTTGTGGATGAGCTGTTCTGCCGGTCGGATCGCCATGCCGTCTCCTCGGCTGACATTATTCACGGCTCTCGACAAAAGTCAAACTGGGCAGAGGTATGCGATGCTCCCGCTTACGCCGAATCTGGTTCATCATTGCGCCGAATGCGCTCTGTCGTGGCATCGTTTGTGGTGACGCGGCCCGAGCCTGTGATTAGAACGTCTGAAAGAAAACCGCGGGGGAGCATGGGATGGGCAGTCCTTACGAACAGGATCTCGACAAGAACGCGGCCAACCATCAGCCGTTGACGCCGCTCACCTATCTGGAGCGCGCGGCCAAGACCTATCCCGACCATATCGCCATCATCCATGGCCGCCAGCGCATCGACTATCGCACTTTCTGGCAGCGGTCGCTGAAGCTTGCCTCGGCGCTCGACAGGCGCGGCATCGGCAAGGGCGACACCGTCACCGTCATGCTGTCAAACACGCCGCCAATGCTGGAGGCGCATTTCGGTGTGCCGATGACCAAGGCGGTGCTGCATTCGCTCAACACCCGCCTCGATGCCGCGGTCATCGCCTTCCAGCTCGATCATGCCGAGACCAAGGTGCTGATCGTCGACCGCGAATTCTCCGGCGTCGTCAGACAGGCCCTGGAACTGGCCAAGGTCAAGCCGCTGGTCATCGACTATGACGATCCCGAATACGCCGCCGACGCGCCGTACCCGAAGGGTGAGCGCATCGGTTCGCTCGACTATGAGGACTTCATCGCCGGGGGCGCCGCGGACTTCGCCTGGTCGATGCCCGACGATGAGTGGGACGCGATCTCGCTGAACTATACCTCCGGAACGACAGGCAATCCGAAGGGCGTCGTCTACCACCATCGCGGTGCCGCGCTGATGGCCTACACCAACACCATTCATGCCGGCATGGCCAAGCACGCTATCTATCTCTGGACGCTGCCGATGTTCCACTGCAATGGCTGGTGCTTTCCGTGGACGCTCGCAGTCCAGGCCGGCACCCATGTCTGCCTGCGCTGGGTGCGGCCGAAGCCGGTCTACGATGCGATCGCCGATCAGGGCGTCACCCATCTGTGCGGCGCGCCGGTCGTCATGTCGGTGCTGATCAATGCCAGGGACGAGGACAAGCGCGTATTTCCGCAGACGGTCACTTTCAACACCGCCGCAGCACCCCCGCCGGAAGCGGTGCTATCGGGGATGGCGGATGCCGGATTTGCCGTCACCCATCTCTACGGCCTGACCGAGACCTATGGCCCGGCGGTCGTCAACGAATGGCATGGCGCCTGGGATGATCTCGAAAAGGGCGAGCGCAGCGCCAGGAAGGCGCGGCAGGGCGTGCGCTATGCAGCGCTCGAAGGCCTGACAGTCATGGACCCCGAGACGATGCGGACGACACCGGCCGATGGCGAGACCATCGGCGAGGTCATGTTCCGCGGCAACATCGTCATGAAGGGCTACCTGAAAAACCGCAAGGCGAGCGACGAAGCCTTCGCCGGCGGCTGGTTCCATTCCGGCGATCTCGGCGTCATGCACCCCGATGGCTACATCCAGCTCAAGGACCGCTCCAAGGACATCATCATCTCCGGTGGCGAGAACATTTCCTCTATCGAGGTCGAGGACGCGCTCTACAAGCACCCGTCGGTTGCCTCTTGCGGCGTCGTCGCCAGGCCCGACGACAAATGGGGCGAGGTGCCTGTCGCCTATGTCGAGCTGAAGCCCGGCAAGATCGCGACCGAAGCCGAGATCATCGATCACTGCCGCGCGCTGCTTGCCCGGTTCAAGGTGCCGAAGGCGGTCATCTTCGCCGAAATCCCGAAGACCTCGACCGGCAAGATCCAGAAATTCCGGTTGCGCGAGATGGCAAAGGACCTGACTTCGTCATCCTAGGGTGGCGCAGTCGCGAAGCGACGTCGCGGAAACCCTAGGATCCATGCCGTGACCTCTCAGCCATGCTCCAACGTCGAGGATGACAGGGCGCGCTTACCAGCGTAACTTCTTGATCCGCCACACTCTTCAGCAGACGTCGCGGCATGGATCCTAGGGTCTGCGCCGCGTCGCTTCGCTCCTTGCTTCGCCCTAGGATGACGAATTCATCAGGGCCAGCCGCTAATAGCGATCGTCGATTCCACCTTCTCACTGTCACCATCTGTCACCATCTGTCACCATTCGTACGCGTACATCGAATCCGCGTTGACAGGCCGCTCTTTTCAATTTACGAGTGACGAAAATCGAAATTCGTCACTCGTAAATTGACAGAGGATCATGTCCGAAGCCGCCACCATAGTCGCCGAAGCCGCCCGACAGGAAAATGTAACGCGCATTCTCGATTGCGCCGAGCGCTTGTTCCGGCACTATGGCTACGGCAAGACCAATGTCGCCGACATCGCGCGTGAGCTCGGCATGTCGCCGGCCAACATCTATCGTTTCTTCGCCTCCAAGGTCGAAATCCACCAGGCCGTCTGCGGCCGGATGCTCGGTGCCAGCTACAAGATGGCCTACGAGATTTCGCGCCTGCCGATCAGCGCCGAGGAGCGGCTCCGGCGTTACGTGCATGCGCAATACAAGATGACGATGGAGGTCATGCTCGACGACCAAAAGGTCCACGAGATGGTCATCGTCGCCCTCGAACGGGATTGGGGTGTGATCGACAAGCATGTCGACAGCATTCACGACCTGTTTGCGGAAATCATTCGTGACGGCATCGAGGCCGGTGAGTTCAGAAAACAGGATCCGGTGATCGCGTCTCGCTGTTTCGGCGCCGCGACCGTCATCCTGTGTCATCCGCAGATGGTGGCGCAATGCCTTGCCAAGACCAACCGGGCAATGCCTGACGACCTCATCGATTATGCAATCAAGGCTTTGAAGTAGCTGCCGCCCGCCGGGCGCCGGTTCAACGATTCATCTCCATTTCGGGAGTACGCGCGTGTCTTCGTTCAGTTCAATCATCAGCAGGCTGCCGGCTGTGGGCCCGGTGCTGCTTGTCACCGCCACTCTCGGGCTTGCCGGCTGCAGCCAGGAAAAAGCCGAAGTCAAGGATATCATCCGTCCGGTCAAGGTTGTCGAGATCGCGAAGGTGCATGACACCCGCATGCTCTCCTATTCCGGGTCGGTGCGGGCCCGCACCGAGAGCGCTCTGGCGTTCCGCGTCAATGGCAAGATCACCGAGCGCCTCGTCGATATCGGCCAGCATGTGGCCTCGGGCGATGTGCTCGCCCGCATCGATCCCATTGACTACGACCTCTCGGTCAAGAGCGCGCAGGCAGCGCTCGATGCCGCCGAGCGGCAGGTCGAGACCGTGGAGCTTGCCCGCAAGCGTGCCGAGCAGCTTTTTGCCAAGAATTTTGCCCCGAAATCACAACTCGAACAGGCGACCTTGACCTATGACCAAGCGGTCGCCACGCGTGATTCCGCCCTTTCGACACTTGCTCAGGCGAAGAACCAGGTCGGTTATACCGATCTCAAGGCCGACAGGGATGGCATCGTCACCACGGTCAGCGCCGACGTCGGCCAGGTGGTCGGTTCCGGCACGCCGGTTGTTACTGTCGCTGTCGACGGCGAAAAGGAAGTGCTGATCGCCGTTCCCGAAATGGAAATCGCCGAATTCAAGCCGGGCAAGGCCGTCAAGGCGGGCTTCTGGTCCGACGATGCGCTGGCGCTCGATGGCAAGGTCCGCGAAGTCGCCGGCAGCGCCGATCCGCAGTCACGCACCTTTGCCGTCCGCGTCAGCCTGCCCAACGATCCGCGTGTGCTGCTCGGCATGACCGCCAGCATCGAAGCCTCGGCGGCCAATGAGCGGCAGCTGGTCTCGATCCCGCTGAGCGCACTGGCCGAGCAAGGCACGCAATCGATCGTCTGGACCGTCAATCGTGGCGCCGACACCGTTCATGCCCGTCCGATCAAGGTCGCCGAATTCGCCGCCGATGGGGTGCGTGTCGCAGAGGGTTTGAACCCCGGCGATGTCGTGGTCGCCGCCGGCACGCAATTCATGACCGAAAACCTGAAGGTGAAGCTCGCCGGTGAGACGGCGCTGCAATCGGCATCCGCGGCAGACGGCGACGCCAAGCAGGTGCGCTGACGACAGACAACCGGCTGCGCGTTCCCGCAGTCGCTGGTTTCCGGGCGGCAGGCGCCCCGACCGAGACGCTCGATTGATGTAACCCCCACATCGATTTCGCGTCCCACCGCGATGAGCGTTTCTCCTCTCGGAGAGCCTTGCCGCCCGGAAGCCACTACGAACCCTCGATTTTGTTGCGCTAGATAGATGGACCAGCGTCGATGACCAATTCCACGGAAGAGAAGCGGCCCTTCAACCTGTCGCGCTGGGCAATCGGCCATCCCGCCGTTGCGCGGTTCCTGTTCGGCCTGATCATCATTTCCGGCGCGCTCGGCCTGATGCGTATGGGCCAGAAGGAAGATCCCGATTTCACCTTCCGGATCATGGTCGTCCAGGCGATCTGGCCGGGCTCCTCGATCAAGGAGATGGAAGACCAGGTCGTCAACAAGATCGAACGCAAGCTGCAGGAAACGCCGCATCTCGATTTCGTGCGCTCCTTCACCCGCGCCGGCAGCGCCATCATCACTGTGCAGATCAAGGGCGACACCAACACCGCCGAGGTGACGGACGCTTTCTACCAGGTGCGCAAGAAGGTCGGTGACATTGCCGGTGACTTGCCGCAAGGTCTGCTCGGCCCCTATTTCAACGACGAGTTCGGCGACACCTTCATCACGCTGCATTCGATCAGCGGCGATGGCTTCAGCTATCCCGAGCTGAAGAAGTTCGCCATCCAGGCGCGTGACATGCTTTTGACGACGCCCGGCGTCGAGAAGGCCGTCATCATCGGCGACCAGCCGGAAAAGCTCTATATCGACGTCTCGTCCAAGGCCCTGGCCGAACGCGGCCTGACGCTGACCGATCTGCAGAATGCGATCAAGGGACAGAACAATGTCGACCCGGCCGGCTCCGTCGATACCGGCACCAACTCGGTACGCATCTCCGTCGAGGGCGATGTCGGCAAGGTCGAGGATATCCGGAACCTGCGCCTGCGCGCCGGCGGACAGGTCACAAGGCTGGGCGACATCGCCACGGTGACCTCGGGGCTGGAAGATCCGTTCCAGCGCAAATACCGCTTCAACGGTCACGACAGCGTGCAGTTGGGCGTCGTCATGGCCAAGGGCTTCAAGGTTACCGACGTCGGCAAGGATGTCGAGGCCACCTACAAGCGCTTCGAAGAGGCGCTGCCCTACGGCGTTGCGGTCGACCAGATCTCCGACCAGCCCGGCGTCGTCACCGATGCGGTGGCCGAGTTCATGCATGCGCTTGGCGAAGCGCTGCTGATCGTGCTCGTCGTCTCGTTCCTGTCGATAGGCTGGCGTTCCGGCCTGGTCATCGCCATCGCCATCCCGCTGGTGCTGGCTGCGACCTTCGCCATCATGTACGAACTCGGCATCGACCTGCAGCGCATCTCGCTCGGCGCGCTGATCATCGCGCTCGGTCTTCTGGTCGACGACGCGATGATCGTCGTCGAGATGATGGAGCGCAAACTGGAGGAGGGGATGGTCAAGGTCGAGGCGGCGAGCTTCGCCTATTCCTCGACCGCCTTCCCGATGCTGACCGGCACGCTGATCACCACAGCCGGCTTCATTCCGGTCGGCTTCGCGGCCTCGACCGCCGGCGAATATGTCCGCACCCTGTTCTATGTCGTCGGCATCGCGCTGATCGTCTCCTGGTTCGTCGCGGTCTATTTCACGCCATGGCTCGGCAACATGATCCTCAAGCAGCGCAAGCATGCCGGCAGCCATCACGATGTCTTCGACACACGTTTCTACCGCCGGCTTCGTGCTACCGTCAGCTGGGCCGTGCGCCATCGCATCATCGTCCTGGTGATGACGCTGGTCACCTTCGGCACCAGCCTGTGGGCTTTCCAGTTCATTCCGCAGAACTTCTTCCCGCAATCGTCGCGGCCGGAAATCCTTGTCGACCTTTGGCTGCCGGAAGGCACCAGCATCAAGGAAGTCGAGGCGCAGGCCAAGGCGCTCGAAACCAAGATGATGGACGACAAGGACAAGCGTTTCATCGCCACCTATATCGGCGAAGGCGCGCCGCGCTTCTTCCTGCCGCTCGACCAGCAACTGAGCAATCCCAACTTCGCCCAGCTGCTCGTCATGGCCAATGACGAACCGGCCCGCGAACGGCTGATCGTCAAGTTGCGCACCGTCCTGGCGCAAGACTTCCCATCCATCCGTGCCAAAGTCGATCGTCTGTTCCTCGGCCCGCCGACCGGCTGGCCGGTGCAGATGCGCGTCATGGGGCCGGATCGCCAGGAGGTGCGCCGCATCGCCGACCAGGTGAAGGCGAAGTTCCGTGAGGATCCGCTGCTTGGCGCCGTGCATGATGACTGGCTGGAGCCGGTTCCGGCGATGAAGCTGGTCATCGACCAGGATCGTGCCCGCGCACTCGGCGTCACCTCGCAGCGCATCCGCCAGATGCTGCAGGCGGCGATGTCCGGCGCGCCGCTCGACGACTTCCGCGACGGCGAGGAGACGGTGTCCATCGTCGCCCGCGAGCCGGATGCCAGCCGCAGCCTCCTGTCCTCCGTCGACTCGGTCTATATCCCGACCGACTTCGGTGGCTTCGTGCCGCTGTCGCAGGTTGCCAAGGTGGTGCCTGTACTGGAGCAAGGCATCGAGTGGCGCCGCGACCGTCTGCCGACCATCAGTGTGCGGGCAACGCTGCCCGACGGCGTGCAGTCCAATGACGTCGTCACCAAACTGTACAAGGATATGCAGGGCCTGCGTGACGGATTGGCGCCCGGCTACAAGGTCGAGATCCAGGGCGGTGCGGAGGATTCGGCGGAAAGCCAGGCTTCGATCGCCGCCAAGGCGCCGATCATGCTGGCCGTCATCGTCGTGCTTTTGATGATCCAGCTGCAGAACTTCGGCAAGGCGATGCTGGTGCTGGCGACCGGTCCGCTTGGCATTATCGGTGCTGCCGCGGCACTCTTGATCAGCGGCGCGCCGTTCGGCTTCGTCGCCATTCTCGGCGTCATCGCGCTGCTCGGCATCATCATGCGCAACTCGATCATCCTGGTCGACCAGATCGACCAGGACATCGCTGCGGGCATGGACCGCTACGAGGCGATCATCGGTTCGGCCGTTCGCCGTTTCCGGCCGATCACGCTGACGGCGCTGACGGCGGTGCTGGCGCTGATCCCGATCTCGCGCGGCGTCTTCTGGGGTCCGCTCGCCTACGCCATGATGGGCGGCATCCTCGTTGCCACGGTGCTGACCATCCTGGTCCTGCCGGCCGGTTACGCCCTGTTCTTCGGCCAGGAGCCGAAGAAGCGCGGGGCGGAGGGGCGGACGGACGATCTGGAACTGAGCCAGGAAGCCGAAAAGCCGCAACTGGCGCTGGCCGCCGAATAGATCGATCACGCCAGTCGAAAAGGATCGGACGCGCCGAAGCGCGCCCGGTCCTTTTCACTTTTACGAGGTCAGATGACGAAGAACCAGTTGGCGAGCAGCATCACCACCACGCCGGCGACCAGCGTCAGATAAGGCAGCATCCCCGCCTTTTTGACCGAGAGGTCGGCCCCCGTCATGCCGAGATCGGCCAGCATGTGGTCGGGGAACTTGCCCTTGTCCTGGATATAGTGGCGGAAGCAGAACACCGGGATGATCAGGGCCGCGGTGATCAGGCCGGCCCACAGCGCCATCGGGTTCCACACCTTGGCGCCGGCGCCCATGAAGATCATGTTGACATAGGCGAAGATCGCGCCGACGCCGAGCAACCAGCTCGGTGCTTTCCAGGGCCGGGCGATATGGCCGTTGTCGATGCGGTGGATCCAGCCGGCGTTGAGGTTGAGGAAGTTGAAGATGATATAGCCGCAGTTCGACACGGCGAGGATGAAGAAGAAGCTCGTCGCGTCGGCAGAGGCGATGGCCAGCACGATCAGGTTGAAGACGAGATCGGTCCACATTGCCCGCGTCGGCGCGCCATGTTCGTTGACATGGCTGAGATAGCGCGGCAGCCAGCCATCGACCGAGCCCTGGTAGAGCGTGCGCGAAGAGCCTGCCATGGCGGTCATGATGCACAGAACCAGAGCCAGGATCATCAGCATCACCAAGAGGCTGTGGATCAGTGCGCCGCCGCCGACCATGCCGGCCAGCGCGTCGGCGACACCGGAGCCGTCGACGATCGGTGTCGCCAGCATGCCGTTGAGGCCAAGCACGCCCTGGAAGGTGAACGGCACCAGGATGAACAGCAGCATGCACAAAAGGCCGGAATAGAAGATCGCCTTGAACGTGTCGGTGCCCGGGTTCTTGAACTCCGAGGTGTAGCAGACGGCGGTCTCGAAACCGTAGGTCGACCAGGCGGCGATGAACATGCCGCCAAGCACCAGCGTCCAGCCGGCAATGTTCCAGGCGCCGGGTTCGGGCGCATAGGCGGCCGCCAGCGGCACCAGCGGCGAAAAATTCGCCCAGTTGATCTGGCCGGTGACGATCGGCACCACGCCGACGATCAGCATCGGGATGATGACCAGCAGGCCGATATATTTCTGCACGTTGGCAGTGCCGAGGATGCCGCGATGCTGGATGGCGAAGATGATCAGCATCAGCACCGCACCGATGAAGAAGGTCGCGTTGAGGGTGAACGAGACCGGCCCCAGCGTGTGGCTGTAGAGCGTCCAGTTGCGGATCACCGGCGTTGCCGCGGCGGTCACCGCCGTGATGGCGTCGGCGGCACTCGTCCCGGCATGCGCGGCGATATAGGCGACGACTTCGGGCGAGGCATCGGTGAACAGCGGCACCGGCGCCAACGCGTTGAGGATATAGGCGGCGGCGATCGAGCAGCCGAGCGATAGCACCGGCGACCAGGCGAACCAGTTGCACCACACCGACAGCGGCGCGATGAACTTGGAATAGCGCAGCCATGCGGTGGCGCCGTAGATCGACGCGCCGCCCGACTTGTTCGGAAACAGGCCGGCGATTTCGGCATAGGTGAAGGATTGCAGGAAGCCCATGATCATGGAGAAGATCCAGATCGCGAAGGCCAGCGTGCCGGTCGTGCCGGCAATGCCGCCGATCGAGAACAGGACGAGGGCAGGCACACCGCTCGCCACCCAGAAGGCGCCGCGCCAGTCGATATTTCGGTGCAACTTGCCTTCGGCAAGCGGCTCCAGGACAGTCACTATCGTGCTCATATGTCTTTGTTCCCCATTTTGATGTTCCCCGTTCGTGACCGCCGCGGCTTCGCGAGGCTTCACCATCGACGCATGCATTGTTCGACTGCCGGTGTTTCCACTCAGTCGTATTTTTTTCTTAACAGTGAAGATTGATCCGGTGCGCTTTCAGGTCAAGCGAATTGTCGCGCCGTGCACATCCCGCTTGCGAAACATGTCAGCTTCACACTGGCGGGCAGGATTGTTCGGAAAAGGACCAGGGGTCTGGAAACGAAAAACCCGCCGGAGGCGGGTCGCGGCGCAAATCAGCACCATGGACGAATATGTAGCATAGCTGCCCTCAGCAGGTCAAGAAAAAATTCCTATCACGAACTGCCAGCACGGCCTCACTGTCTTGGGAGGAAGGCCGTCAGGAGCGTGGTTTGGTCTTTTGCGGATCGTAGTGGGCGAAGGCGACGACGCGCGCCGGCAGCCGCTTGGCATGGCCGTCGAGCTTGCCGATCTCGACCTCGGTACCGACAGCTGAATGGGTGACGTCGAGCCTGGCCAGCGCGATGGTCTTGTTCAGCATCGGAGAACGCATGCCCGACGTGACCACGCCGATCTGGGCGCGGCCGACATGCACGCAATCGCCATGGCCGACGTCGACATTGGCCTCGATGTCGAGGCCGACCAGCTTCGTCTGCGGGTGCTCCTTGCGGCGGATCAGCGCTTCGCGGCCGATGAAATCGTCGGTCTTGCTCTTCAGCGGCACGGTGAAGCCGATGCCGGCCTCGAACGGGTCGGTCTGGTCGGAGAATTCGTAGCCGGCGAAGATCAGCCCGGCCTCGATGCGCACCATGTCCAGCGCCTGCAGCCCCATCGGCTTCAGTCCATGCGACTGGCCGGCTTCCCAGATGGCGTCGAACACTTTTTCGGCGTCGCGCGGATGGCACCAGATCTCGTAGCCGAGCTCGCCGGTATAGCCGGTGCGCGAGACCACGACCGGAATGCCGTTGCCGCCACCAATGCGGGCGACGGCGAAGCGGAACCATTCGAGTTCGTCGATCGATGGCTGCAATGGCGAAGTCCAGATCACTTCTCGCAGGATGTCGCGGCTCTTCGGACCCTGCACGGCGACATTGTGCATCTGGTCGGTCGACGAGCGCACCAGCACGTTGAGACCCAGCTTGGCGGCCGTCTCGCGCAGCCATTCGCCGGACAGATCGTCGCCGCCGACCCAGCGGAAATTGTCCTTGCCGAGCCGCAGCAGGGTGCCGTCGTCGACCATGCCGCCATGCTCGTAGCACATCGCCGAGTAGACCACCTGGCCGACGCCCAGCTTCTTGACCTCGCGGGTCAGCGTGTATTGCAGCAGCGCTTCGGAATCCGGACCGGTAACCTCGAACTTGCGCAGCGGCGACAGGTCCATGATCACCGCGTCCTGCCGGCAGGCCCAGTATTCGGCGATCGGCCCGTCCTTGGCGAAGGAATTGGCCAGCCAATAGCCCCTGTACTCGCCGAAGTTGCGGGTGTGCTTGGCAAAGCTCGAATGAAAAGCTGTCTCGCGGGTCATTTTCGGTTCCGAATCGGGCGTCATGCGTCTGGCGATCGCTCGCGAGAATTTGTGCTGGCCGGAATAGGTCCGCACATGGATGTCGGTCGGGTTCCAGCCATTGGCCGGCGTCGTGTCGTCGGGGCAGGCGGAGGAAACGCAGACGATGTCGGTGAGCGCCCGCAGCAGCACGTAGTCGCCCGCCCGCGACCACGGCTCGTCGGACACCATGACGCCATGCGCGTCGATCGCGGTGTTGAAGAAGAAGTTGATCGCCATCCAGCCGGCGCGGGGCGTGACGCCTTTGTCCAACAACGCGCGATTAAAGTTCTCAGAGCAGTTGGTGTGGCCGGGATAGCCGATGTCGTCGTAATATTTGGCGGCGCAGGCGAGCGCGAAGGCGTCGTGCCGACCGCATGTGTCCTGCACCACCTCGACCAGCGGCTCCATGTCCTGGTCATAGTATTTGGAATGCAGGCCGGGCATCGGGTAGCTCGCACCCATCAGCGTGCGCGTTGTCGTCACGTCGAGCGGATGATCCAGTCCCCTGTCCAGCTTGCGCGCCGAAAAGCACTGGAAGTCGGTGCACTGGCGGCCGTCGACATCGATGATCTGCAGATAGTCACCGGCCTTGACGAAATAGGCCTCCGCCGTCGCCGAATGGACACGCAAATCGAGCACCGGGTCGGCCAGCGGGTCCGCCAACAGCGATTTCGCCGCCGGGCGGATCGTGGCGCGGCGAACGATGGCGGTCAGCGGCGTCGCCGTGTCGTGACCGTCGACCAGCATCGGCCCGCCGGGGGCCGCAATCAGCATCGAGCCGTCACGCGTGACCGTGAATGTTTGTTCTGTACCGGCAGGCGTAGTGGCGCCGAACACCCGCACCGCCTTGGCATGGTCAAGCTGCACCTGCCGGCGCGCGAGCCCGCTCCGTAGCGATGCGAGGCTGTCGTCGTCCTCTATGAGCAGCGCCTTGATGCCGGCAGCGTTGCTGTCCGATGCTTCACCGAAAATGCCGGGATCGGTCGCGCCGGTCCTGTCCCAGGCCAGCAACTCGCAGGCCTGGCCACCCTCGACATTGCGCACGGTGATCGTGTCGCCGGCCATGATATCGATGAGCACCGCGCCATTGCCATGGATCGTATAACGCTCCATGCCCGGCGGCAGCGCGATCTGGCCGGGCCTCAGGATGAGGCTCGGCCGCGGCGGTCCGGCGGCAATTGCGGGGTAGGGCGACTGGCTCATCTCAGCCTTGCGGTTCGAGAAACAAGTTTGCCTGTGTGTGAAATTATTTTAGCGGTAAGAATAGCAGTGCGCGTGCGTTTGGCAAGGCGAAGCGCACTTCTTCCCTTCTCCCCCAAGGGAGAAGGTGGGGCGCGCGCAAACGCTATTCGAAATCCTCGGAATGGCTGACCGTAACGCCGTACTCCGCAGCCGAGTCGAGCATCGTATGCCAAAGGCTTTCGGCAAAGGTCGCGAACACCAGGAGGTTGAACACCGCCAGGCCATCCGGCCGATCATTCCCGCGCCAGAGCGTGACGCTGGTGTGGTCCATCGACGTCGCAGCAGCGGCACCAATCGGAAACGAGGCGGCATGCAGGTCGATCGACGACAGCTTGGCGAGCATGGCGCGCGCCTGGATTCCGGAAACGCTGATCAACGCGCGTGCATGCGACTGGTCCGATAGCGAAGCGGGACCGGTGAATGCCGGCGCCAGCGTCCACATCGTGTGCTTGCCACTTTTCGACAGGATCAAGAACTGATCCGGCCCCGACCAGATCAGCGTGGCATCCGGAGTTTGTACCGCCTTCGGCGCATCCGGTGCCGCGATGCCGAAGCGGGTCCTAGTCGCCTTTGCCAGTTCGGCTCCTTTGCCGCGCCGCGCCATCACCTGGATCGGATCAAAATTGCGAACCTCGGTCAGCGAGACGCCAGCCTCGATACCGCGTGCACCATGCGCACCGGTGACAAGCGCTTTTTCAAGCGGACTGCGGGGAGTCCAGGAAAAATCAACCACGCTGACGCCCTCCATCCGGATCGTAGAAGACGGGATTGCAGAGTTCGACATCGTAGTCTTCGCCGCGCAATGGATCATGCGCGTGGACGATCTCGCCGATGCGCTCGCGGCCGCGTTCGACAAGCGCGAGCCCGATCCACTGATCCAACGTCGGCGAGAAGCAGACCGAGGTGACATAGCCCTGGTCGTTGCCGGGGCCGGGCGTCTGACCCTTCGGGATGATGTGCGCGCCAGAGCGCAAGCGGCGGCCCTTGTCGGTCGGCTTGATGCCGACCACGACCTGGCGATCCGGGGCGATCAGTGCCTCGCGTCCGGCCATCACGCGGCCGATGAAATCCTTCTTGGTCGACATCATTTTGCCGACGCCAAGATCGGCGGCTGTCGTCGTGCCGCTCAGTTCCGGTCCGGCGACGTGACCCTTTTCAACGCGCATGACACCGAGCGCCTCGGTGCCGTAAGGCGTCACGCCGAATGGCGCTCCGGCCAGCATCAAATTGCGCGCCATGGCATCGCCAAAGCGCGCCGGCACCGAAATCTCGAAAGCCATCTCGCCTGAGAACGAGATGCGGAACAGCCTTGCCCTCAGGCCCCCGCGAAGTGCTACTTCGCGCGCGCCCATGAATGGAAAGCCTTCGTTGGAAAGGTCCTCGGTCGGATCGACGATTTCCCTCAGCAGGTCGCGTGTCTTCGGCCCGGCGATCGAGAATTGCGCCCACTGGTCGGAGACGGAAGTGAGCTGCACGTCGAGCTCCGGGAACAGCACCTGGCGGCAGAATTCGAGATGCTGCATCACCAGCCCGGCCTTGGCCGTGGTGGTGGTCAGGAAATAATGGTCCTCGGCCAGCCGCGACGTCGTGCCGTCGTCATAGACGATGCCGTCCTCGCGCAGCATCAGCCCATAGCGCGCCTTGCCAACTGCGAGGCTGGAGAAGGTGTTGATGTAGACGCGATCCAGGAAGGCGCCGGCATCGGGGCCGTGCACGTCGATCTTGCCGAGCGTCGAGACATCGCAGAAGCCGACGCCACCGCGCACCGCCTTGACCTCGCGGGTCACCGATTCCAGCCAGTCCTTCTCGCCCGCGCGGGGGTACCACTGTGCCCGCTTCCACAGGCCGGTGTCGACGAAGACAGCACCTTGTTCCACGGCCCAGTGGTGCGACGGCGTCAGCCGCGTCGCATGGAACGTCTCGTCGCGGTGATGGCCGGCGAAGGCGCCGATGGCGACCGGCACGTAAGGCGGCCGGTAGATCGTCGTGCCGGTCTCGGGGATCGAACGGCCGCTGACCGCGGCCATGATGGCAAGGCCGGCGACATTAGAGGTCTTGCCCTGGTCGGTGGCCATGCCGAGCGTCGTGTAGCGCTTCAGGTGTTCGACGGATTCAAAGCCTTCGCGTTGCGCCAGTTCGATGTCAGAGGCGGTGACGTCGTGCTGGTAATCGACAAAAGCCTTGCCCTTGCCGGCGACGTGCCAGAGCGGCGTCAGCGAGAATGCCTCGTCGTCGGCGGAAGGCGCGGTACCCACTGTGCCGCCATGTCCCGTGTCACGCGCCGCTGCCGCGCCGGCGGCAAATCCCTGGCTCAGGCAGGCGCCGAGCCCGAAATCGCCATTGGCGGCGCCGGCGGCGACCATGCCGGAGGGCGCGCCGTCGGGCACGAAGGCGGCAATGTCGTCACGCCATTTCGGCCGGCCGCGATGATAGGAGGTCAGCCCAACCGCCGGGTTCCAGCCGCCCGAGACGGCGAGCCCGTCGGCTTCGACTTCGGCGCGCGCGCCGCCGGTCAGCGACACCGCGATTTTCCTGACCCCATCCTTGCCGCCATCGACGCCACTGACGGAACCGTGCAGCACCGGGAAGCCGCCCTTGGAGGCCAGCGAACGATGCGCCGGCGATACTTCGGACCGTGCATCGATGACCGCCGCGATCTGCAGACCGGCACCGAGTGCCGTCTCGACAGTGCGCCAGCCATCCTCATTGTTGGTGAACAGCGCGAGGCGCTTCGCCGGTGTCGCCGCATAGCGCGCGACATAGGTGCGCATGGCGGACGCCATCATCACACCGGGCGTGTCGTTGCCGGCAAACACGATCGGCCGTTCGATGGCGCCGGCCGCGACAACGCAACGCTTGGCCACGATCCGCCACAGCCGCTGGCGCACCTGATGCTGAGGCGGCGAGGGCAGGTGGTCGTTGACCCGCTCGATCGCGCCATAGGTACCGCCATCGTAGACGCCGAATAGTGCCGTGCGGGTCATGATGCGGACATCCGGCATATCAGCCAGTTCAGTCAGCGTCCGCGACAGCCATTCGGCTGCCGGCACACCATCGATCGTGCCGCCATCCGACAGCAGGCGGCCGCCGGGGACAAAATCCTCTTCGCACAGGATGACGCGGGCACCAGCGCGGCCGGCTGCCAATGCCGCGGCCAGACCGGCCGGGCCGGAGCCGGCGATCAGCACATCGCAATGCGCCCATGCCTTGTCGTAGTGGTCCGGATCGGCGACGCCTGCGGCGCGGCCAAGGCCGGCGGCGCGACGGATCGCCGGCTCGTAGATCGCTTCCCAGAATTTCGCCGGCCACATGAAGGTCTTGTAGTAGAAGCCGGCAACGAAGATCGGCGCGAACAGCTGGTTCACCGACATCACATCGTGGCGCAGCGATGGCCAGCGGTTCTGGCTGGCGGCTTCCAGCCCTTCATAGAGTTCGGCTGTCGTCGCCTTGGTGTTCGGCTCGCGCCGTGCGCCGGTGCGCAGCTCGACCAGCGCGTTGGGTTCTTCCGAACCGGCGGTGAGAATGCCGCGCGGGCGATGGTATTTGAACGAGCGGCCGACCAGCTTGACGCCATTGGCGATCAGCGCCGAGGCGAGCGTATCGCCCTGGAAGCCGGAGAAAGCCTTGCCGTCGAAACGGAAGTTCAGCGGCGCCGAGCGGTCGATGAGACCGCGATTGCCGAGCCGGTGTGTCTGCGCGCCGGCCATCACGCACCGACTTTCGCGGCGCCGGCACCCGCCGCCGGTTCGACCGACGAAATCTCGTGCGTCAGCGAGTTGCGGGTGACCTTCAGCCAGGCCCGGCAGCCGCCGCCATGGTACCAGTGTTCGCTGGTCTGTCCGGCGACATTGTCGCGCAGATAGACATAGTCGAAGACCTCGTCTTCCGAGGCGCCGGCTTCGGGCCGCACAGGCTTGGCGTCGCCGAGATAGGTGAACTCGCCGAGTTCGCGTTCGCCGCAGAAGGGACAGACAATGCGCATTTTCTTCTAAACCGCCTTCAATGCAGGTTCGGTTGGGCGCCCTGGCCCTTTTCGTCGATCATGGCGCCAGTCCGGAACCGGTCGAGGCGGAACCGTGCGGCCTCTTCGTGCGATTCATCGCGGGCCAGAAGGTGGGCAAAGACAAAGCCGGAGCCTGGTGTCGCCTTGAAGCCGCCATAGCACCAGCCGGCGTTGAGATAGAGCCCGTCGACCGGCGTCTTGTCGATGATCGGCGAACCGTCCATCGACATGTCCATAATGCCGCCCCACTGGCGCAGCAGACGCACGCGGCCGATCATCGGCATCAGCGCCATGCCGCCCTCGCAGACGTCCTCCATGACAGGCATGTTGCCGCGCTGGGCATAGGAATTGTAGCCGTCTATGTCGCCGCCGAACACCAGCCCGCCCTTGTCGGACTGGCTGACGTAGAAATGGCCGGCGCCGAAGGTCATGACACCAGGGATGAGCGGCTTGATCGCCTCGGAGACGAAGGCCTGCAGCACATGGCTTTCGATCGGCAGGCGCAGGCCGGCCATCGCCGCGACGCGCGATGAACTTCCGGCAACAGCCATACCGACCTTGCCGGCGCCGATCTTGCCGCGCGACGTCTCGACGCCGGTCACCTTGCCATTGGCGTCCCTGACGAAGCCGGTGACTTCGCAATTCTGGATGATGTCGACGCCGAGTTCGCTCGCCGCATGCGCATAGCCCCAGACAACAGCATCGTGCCGCGCCGTGCCGCCGCGTCGCTGCAACAGCCCGCCTTGCACGGGAAAGCGCGCATTGTCGAAGTTCAGGAACGGTATCATCTTCTTGACGGCAGCGAGGTCGAGCAGTTCGGCGTCGATGCCGTTGATGCGCATGGTGTTGCCGCGCCGCGCATAAGCGTCGCGTTGCGCGTCGGAGTGGTAGAGGTTGATGACGCCGCGCTGGCTGACCATTGCATTGTAGTTGAGGTCCTGCTCCATCCGCTCCCACAGCTTCATCGACAATTCGTAAAAGCCGGTATTGCCTGGCAGGCCGTAATTGGAGCGGATGATGGTGGTGTTGCGGCCGGCATTGCCGGAGCCGATCCAGCCTTTTTCGAGCACGGCAACATTCTTGATGCCGTACTCGCTGGCGAGAAACCAGGCGGTGGCAAGGCCATGGCCGCCACCGCCGATGATCACCACATCGTAGCGATCCTTCGGCGTGGCGTCGCGCCAGGTGCGTTGCCAGTTCTTGTGGCCGGAGAGGGCAGCACGGGCGAGCGAGAAGATCGAATATTTCATCAGTTCATTCCGAGGTCGCTCGCACCGCGCTGGTGGTCAGATATCCAGCGTGTGGTCGCGCTCCCATTGCGTGAAGTGCGAAGCATAGGAATTCCATTCCTGGTGCTTCAGCTTTAGGTAGGCCGACGAGAATTCCTCACCCAGCGCCGCCTTGAGCGATTTGTCCTTGTCGAACTCGCGCAGCGCGTCGAGCAGATTGAGCGGCAGTTTTGGCGCGCCCTTCACCGTGTGCCCATGCTGGTACATGTCGATGTCGTAGCGCTTGCCGGGATCTGCCTTCGAGCGGATGCCGTCGAGGCCGGCGGCGATGATAACCGCCTGCAGCAGATAAGGGTTGGCAGCACCATCCGGCAGCCGCAGTTCGAAGCGGCCGGGGCCGGGCACGCGCACCATGTGGGTGCGGTTGTTGCCGGTCCAGGTCACCGTGTTCGGCGCCCAGGTGGCGCCCGAAATGGTGCGCGGCGCATTGATGCGCTTGTAGGAATTGACCGTCGGGTTGGTGATCGCGGCAAGCGCGGAAGCATGCTTCATGATGCCGCCGAGGAAATTCCGGCCCTTGGCCGACAGGCCAAGCTCCATCGCATTGTCGGCGAAGACGTTGGTCTTGCCCGATTTGTCCCAGACCGAGATATGGGCATGGCAGCCATTGCCGGTCAGGCCCTGGAAGGGTTTGGGCATGAACGTCGCGCGCAGGCCGTGCTTCTCGGCGATCGACTTGACCATGAATTTGAAGAACGAGTGCTTGTCGGCGGTCGCCAGCGCGTCGTCGAAGGCCCAGTTCATCTCGAATTGGCCGTTGGCATCCTCGTGGTCGTTCTGGTAGGCGCCCCAGCCGAGCGCCAGCATGTGGTCGCAGATCTCGGCGATGACGTCGTAGCGGCGCATCACCGCTTGCTGGTCGTAGCAGGGCTTTGAGGCCGTGTCGTATTCGTCGGAAATCGTCTTGCCGTCCGGCGAGATCAGGAAGAACTCGGCCTCGACGCCGGTCTTGACGTGCATGCCGTCGCTGGCGGCTTCCGCGATCAGCCGATTCAGCGTGTTGCGCGGCGCCTGGTCGACCTCCTTGTCGTCCATGATGCAGTTGGCGGCGACCCAGGCGACCTCCGGCTTCCACGGCAGCTGGATCACCGAGTCCGGGTCCGGCACCGCCAGCATGTCGGGATGCGCCGGCGTCAGATCAAGCCAGGTGGCGAAACCGGCAAAGCCGGCGCCATCCTTCTGCATGTCGGCGATGGCTTGCGCCGGCACCAGCTTGGCACGCTGGCCACTGAACAGGTCAGTGTAGGAAATCATGAAATATTTGACGTTTTTCGCCCTTGCGAATTCAGCAAGATCAACTGTCACGGAAGTTCCCCATTTTTTTGTCGATTGTGGCCCCAGAGCGTGTGGGCTTCGGCCCTTCATTGATTAGAAGCCGTTCTTCCCCGGTATCCAGTTGGTGCCGGCCAGCGGTACGCCGGCCATGGCGGCTGCCTCGATCGTCAGCGCGACGAGGTCCTCGGGTTCCAGATTGTGCAGGCTGTTCTTGCCGCAGGCACGGGCGATGGTCTGCGCTTCCAGCGTCATCACCTTGAGGTAGTTCGCCAGCCGGCGTCCGGCGGCCACCGGGTCGACCCGCTTCATCAGTTCGGGGTCCTGCGTGGTGATGCCTGCGGGGTCGCGCCCCTCGTGCCAGTCGTCATAGGCGCCGGCCGTGGTGCCGAGCTCGTTATACTCCGCCTCCCAGCGGGGATCGTTGTCGCCGAGCGCGACAAGGGCGGCCGTGCCGATCGAGACCGCGTCGACGCCGAGCGCCAGCGCCTTGGCGACATCGGCGCCGTTGCGGATGCCGCCGGAGACGATCAGCTGCACCTTGCGGTGCATGCCGAGATCCTGCAGCGCCTGCACCGCCGGCCTGATGCAGGCAAGCGTCGGCATGCCGACATTTTCGATGAACACTTCCTGGGTGGCTGCGGTGCCGCCCTGCATGCCGTCGACGACGACGACATCGGCGCCGGCCTTCACCGCAAGCGCGGTATCGTAATAGGGCCGGGCACCGCCGACCTTGACGTAGATCGGCTTTTCCCAGTCTGTGATTTCGCGCAATTCGAGGATCTTGATCTCGAGATCGTCGGGACCCGTCCAGTCCGGATGGCGCGAGGCCGAGCGCTGGTCGATGCCCTTCGGCAGCGTGCGCATTTCGGCGACGCGGTCGGAAATCTTCTGGCCAAGCAGCATGCCGCCGCCACCCGGCTTGGCGCCCTGGCCGACGACGACTTCGATCGCATCGGCACGGCGCAGATCGCGCAGGTTCATGCCATAGCGCGACGGCAGGTATTGATAGACCAGCTGCTTGGAATGGCCGCGCTCTTCCTCGGTCATGCCGCCATCGCCGGTGGTGGTCGAGGTGCCCGACAGTGTGGCGCCGCGCCCGAGCGCTTCCTTGGCGGGCCCCGACAGCGAGCCGAAGCTCATGCCGGCGATGGTGATCGGGATCTTCAGCTCGATCGGCTTCTTGGCATGGCGTGAACCGAGCACGACTGATGTGTCGCAGCGCTCGCGGTAGCCTTCGAGCGGATAGCGCGAGATCGAGGCGCCGAGGAACAGGAGGTCGTCGAAATGCGGCAGCTTGCGCTTGGCGCCGGCGCCACGGATATCATAGATGCCGGTCGCCGCGGCGCGGCGGATCTCGGAAAGCGTGTAGTCGTCGAAGGTCGCGGATTTGCGCGGCGTCGTCGGCGGGTTGCGATAGGTCATGCTGCCTCAATACGCGTCGGCGTTGTCGATATTGAAATTGTAGAGGGTACGCGCCGAGCCGTAGCGCTTGAACTCCGCCGGCTTGACGCCGGTGACGCCGGCACGGTCGAGCAGGCCTTGCAGCAATTCCAGATGCTCGGCCCGCATCTCCTTGGCGATACAGTCGGCACCCAGGCTGTCGACCTTGCCGCGCACGAAGAGACGCGCCTCGTAGATGGAATCGCCCAGCGCGTCGCCGGCATCGCCCAGCACCACCAGATTGCCCGACTGCGCCATGAAGGCCGACATGTGGCCGATATTGCCGTGCACGACGATGTCGATGCCCTTCATCGAAATGCCGCAGCGCGACGACGCATTGCCTTCGATGACCAGCAGGCCGCCCTTGCCGGTGGCGCCGGCATACTGGCTGGCGTCGCCTTTGATGGTGATCGAGCCCGACATCATGTTCTCGCCGACGCCGGGACCCGCCGAGCCGTGCACGGTGATGGTGCTGCCGGAATTCATGCCGCCGCAATAATAGCCGACGCTGCCGCGCACATCGATGGCAACAGGCTGGTCGACGCCGACGGCGACCGAATGGCTGCCTTTCGGGTTCAGCACTTCCCATGCCGTTTCGTTCGAGCCGGGAGCCAGATTGTGCAGCGCCTGGTTGAGTTCACGCAGCGACAATTGGTCGAGATCGAAGACCCGAGGGTCGTGTGCTGCCGTCTTTGAAAGCGTGGTTGCCGGCATGAATTCAATGCTCCCAGAAATAGACGGTTGCGGGTTCGGGTTCCCAGACCCTCGCATTGTCTATGCCAGGCAGTTTGGTCAGCGCGCGATATTCCGAGCCGAAGGCGACATACTGGTCGGTTTCCGCCATCACGGCGGGCTTGCAGGCGATCGGGTCGCGCACCACGCCAAAACCGTTCTTGGTGCCGACGACAAAGGTGAAGAAGCCGTCGAGGTCGGAGAGCGTGCCTTCCAGCGCCTCACCGAGATTCTTGCCATGCGCCATCTGCGACGAGAGATAGGCGGCGGCCACTTCAGTGTCGTTCTCGGTTTCGAATTTCATGCCTTCGCGGATCAACTCGCGGCGGACATTGTTGTGGTTCGACAGCGAGCCATTGTGCACAAGGCACTGGTCGGCGCCGGTCGAGAACGGATGCGCGCCCATTGTCGTCACAGCCGATTCCGTCGCCATCCGGGTATGACCAATGCCATGCGTGCCGGTCATCTTGCGGACATCGAAGCGATCGACGACCGCCTCGGGCAGGCCGACTTCCTTGTAGATCTCGACAACGTCGCCGGCGCCCATGATGCGGATGTCGGGGCGCAGCGTCTGGATGGTTTCGCGCGCTTCATCGATCTTGGCGGGCGTGGTCCTGACGACCGCATGGGTGGATTTCACCGCGATCGTCACCGGCGTGCCGATGGCCTTGGCGAGCTCCGCCTCGAGGCCGCGGAAATCGCGGTCCGGCTTGGCCGACTGGATGGTGATCTTGGCCTCATTTTTGGAAGGCGCGCCATAGATGGCAATGCCGGCGCTGTCGGGACCGCGATCGCTGAGCGAGATCAGCATCTGCGACAGCATCGCGCCAAGCTGGGGCTCCAGCGACTTGTCCTTCAAAAACAGTCCGACAATTCCACACATGTCAGCCTCCGATGTTTGTAGCTAAGAGATCGTTTGTAGCTAAGAGACGATGTATCGAATGAGCTGCACTAATTCAATCATATGAAAAAAATATTCCTCTAGTTACCTATGCGGCTCAATGCCGCTCTGCGCACTGTCGCCGTCTCGCCGGGCAGTGTGAACCCATTTCGCGGTGCGGATGCGAGCGATCTTGTAGGCGTCGAGAATCGACAAGGCATAGATCAGGAAGCCGCCGGCGTGACGGCCGACAAAGCTGGCATCCGACGGTGCGATCTTGGCCGTCACCCATGCCAGGATCACCATGAAGAAAAGGAACTGCAGGCCGCGCACCGGCACGCCGAGAATGACATGCCCGCTTCCCGGCAACACGATTGCGGCGCCGAGAACCAGATAGGGGTTGGTGGGTGCAGTGGTGGGAATGGTCATGCGGCCTGCCGTTCGCTTTTGTTGATGGCGTCGCGAAGCGCCGACACCGACACCAGCAGTCTTTCGATCAGCGCGGGATCGAGTGTGGCGTCGCCGAATTCGGCCTGCCGAAAGACGCCATAACGCGCCCGTTCGGCTTCGGCCAGCAGCCACACGATGCGTACCCCTTTCGGGGTGATCAGCAGTTCCTTGGCGCGCCCTTCGGAAAAAATCCCGAGGTGGCCGGCGATGGTCTCCAGTGGGAAGTGGACGCCCCTGCGATCGGTCCGCAACACGGCCTCAGCCGGAAATGCTGAGCTCTTCGGCAGCGTGTGCTCGAGATGATCGAAATTGGAGAAGGTCGTCGGCGATCCCGGCCGCATCATCATGTCGAACGTCGCCGGCACCGCGACCTCTTCGGTGATCGAAACACTGAGCCAGCGCGCCGGCAGTTTTCGCGTCGCCAGCGTATCGACGATGGTGCGCACCTGGACACGTTTGCCGTTCCAGGATCCTTCCCAGGTGATGACGCCGGCGGTGCCATCCGAAACATTGGCAGCGTCGGCGATGACTGTGCGGATGCGGCCCTGCTCGACGGCGAGCGCCATCGACGCCCTGCTGTGGCTGGCACGCGCCTGCCAGGCAAGGTGGAGGACGACAGCCAGGACAATGGCCCCGGCCAGCAGTGCTGATGTCACCTCGGACATTTTCTCATGCCAGGCCCGCCCGGGATCCGGACGGGCCTACTCCCATCAATAACCCTGCGGCTTTGGCCACGGCATGGTGAATTGGTCGCCGCGCCGCACGAATTTGTAGCGATAGAAATGGAACCACAGCGAGATCAGGAAATAGAAGGCGACCATGGCGATCAGCTGCGAGCCGAAGCCGAGGAAGATGGCGAAGAAGGTCACCACGCACAGGCAAAACAGCACGATGGCCGGGATCGGGTGGAAGGGGTGCGTGTAGCCGCGCCGGATCGAGCCCAGCGGCCACTTCTTGCGGAACATGATGATGTTGATGCTCATGAAGGTATATTGCAGCACGCCCGACAGGATCGAGAAGGTGATCGCCTGGTTGAGGTCGGCGATGAAGGCGAAGGCCAGCGCGATCGGCAGCAGGAACAGGATCGAACGATAGGGCGTGCGATATCTCGGATGCACGGCCGAGAACCATGTCGGCAGATAGCGGTCGCGGCCGAGCGAGAACCAGGCGCGCGCCGCATCGTTGATGCAGCCATTGGCGGAGGCCATTGCAGCAAGCAGCGTGGCGACGAACAACAGGTTCTCGAGCAGCGGGCTGCCAGTCAGTTTGCCGGCGTCCCACAGCGGATAATAGGTGATGCCGAGATATTCCCATGGCATCATCGAGGCGCAGACATACCAGGTCATGGCGGCTGCGATCAAAAGCGTGATCATGCCGGCCATGGTGCCGTAAGGCAGCGAGCGGGCCGGCGAGCGCACTTCCTCGGCGGCCTGTGTGGTGCCCTCGATGCCGAGATAGTACCAGATGCCGAACTGGAAGGCGGCGATGACGCCGATCCAGCCATAGGGGAGCGCATTGCCGGGAGTGACCAACTCGTTCAGCTTCAGCACGGCGCCTTGCGTCCACGGGCTGACCGAAAAGAACAGGATGACAATCGAGATATAGGCGACTGCTGTGATGACGAAGTTGACGTTGAGCGTCATCAGCACGCCGCGATAGTTCAGCCACGCCAGCACGACGATGGTCGCGGCGATGAAGGAATTGTGGGTGAGCCCTTCGACGCCGGCCTTGGCGACGATGGTGTCGCCGAGCAGGATGGCGTCGGACACTTCGAGCATGGTGTAGGCAAAGACCAGGAACAGCGCGACGTTGAACGCCATCAGCGGTCCGACGATGTGCTTTGCCTGCGCATACTGGCCGCCGGCGGCGGCCACGGTCGATGTCACCTCGGAATCGATCATGGCGACCGAGGTGTAGAGCAATCCCACGACCCAGCAGACGATCAGCGCGGCCAGTGCGCCACCCTTGTCGGCCGAGAAATTCCAGCCGGTGAATTCGCCGACCAGGACGATGCCGACGCCGAGCGCCCAGACATGGGCCGGTCCGAGCACGCGCAGGAGTGAAACTCTGTCCCCTTGGGCAGCCGGGGCAGCCGGTTCAAGTGCGATCGTCATTGTTCAATCCTCACTCAGATCCGGTGTTTTTCGGAAGTGGCTTCCAGTTCGCCTTCGCGCGAGGAGGTCAGCACCTCTTCGGAGAAGGTCGTGTCGACCTTGAACCAGTCGTAGAGCATCCACAAAGCGAGCACGATCGAGATGCCCCAGCATGCGTAAGAGAGTGCCACCCACATGATCGTGTCCCCCGAATTAGATCGTCCTAAGAACTCTTACTTGTCGTCGAATTTTTCGTTGATGACGTCGCGGTATTCGCGGTCTGATGCACGAAACAGGAAGATGAAATAACCGATCAGCACCGCCGCCATGATGATCAGCGTCGGCCAGTCGATGACATAGTGGAAGCGGTTCTGGATGATGTCGTGCGCGGTCTCGGGCGTATAGCCGAGCTTTTCCCAGATAGACGCCATGGTCGGGTTCTGGCCTAGCGCTTCCCAGGTCTTGGCGTCGAGCGCGTCGATGGATTTCGCCGCGCCGGCGAGGCCCAGCTTGAGCGGTAGCCACAGTGCCACGAAAATGGCGACGACGACGACGGCGATGTCGAAAACCTGCCCGGCCTTGCTTTGCTCCGGCGGCGTGTAGCGGGACATCTCTTCTACCCCTCAGGACTTGCGGTTGCTGAACGCGTCGGCGTTCTTGATGTCGAGCCCGTAAATGAATTCCTTGTCTTCCTTGTAGTGCTTGACCATCGCCAGGATGGCCGCGGTGTTGAAGATCAGCACGGCGGCGGCGGCGATCGCGACGACGGCCTTGATGCCGCTGTGCGGGATGTAGGGCCATGTCATGAGGAGGACGAAGAGGATCGTCGCCCACAGGCAGACGATCAGGAGCGCGGCTCCGCGCAGGTCGGAACGGTACAGCGCTTCGATGCGCTGCTGCATGTCTGACATCGGTTTCTCCCCTTTTCCGCCGTCCGGTTCCGAATCTCCCGTCCGCCGTCCTCTTTCAGCAGAGTGAAATTTTTTTCATAAGTTCTGTCTGAATCCCGCAATTGTCAAGCGCGATTTACGCGGGGTTAACCGTTTGCTTGGCGCAACGGATTTTGCCTGAGAATGAAATTAATTGCTTATGGGTATTGCGGCGCCCGGAGGTTTGCGATCAATATTCGGCCAAAGCTCCCGCCGCTGCGCAGGGGGCAGGGAACAGCAGAGCATTATCGAAACGGAGGACGAGCGGATGACGGCATCCTGGAGATTTTCGACCCTGGCGGATCGCCATCGCGCGCTCGGTTCGAAGCTCGAAGACTGGAGCGGCATGGGAACCGCCTGGACCTACGACAAGGATGCCGACGAGGAGTACATCGCCATCCGCACCAAGGCTGGTCTGATGGATGTCTCCGGCCTCAAGAAAGTCCATATCACCGGGCCGCATGCCTCACACCTGATCGACCTGGCGACGACGCGCGATGTCGAAAAGATCTATCCCGGCAAGTCGGCCTATGCCTGCATGCTGAACGAGGCGGGGAAATTCACCGACGATTGCATCCTCTACCGCACCGGCCCCAATGCATGGATGGTCGTGCATGGTTCGGGCACCGGCCATGAGGAGTTGCAGCGTGCTTCGGTAGGACGCGACGTCTCGCTGCGCTTCGACGACAATCTGCACGATCTGTCGCTGCAGGGTCCGACAGCGGTCGACTATCTGGCCAAGCACGTGCCGGGTATTCGCGACCTCAACTATTTCCATCACATGCAGACGCAGCTGTTCGGTCTTCCGGTGATGATCTCGCGCACCGGCTATACCGGCGAGCGCGGCTACGAGATCTTCTGCCGCGGCCAGGATGCCGGCACGATCTGGGACAGGATCCTCGACGAGGGCAAGAGCGCCGGCATCATTCCGTGCCGCTTCACCACGCTCGACATGCTGCGCGTCGAAAGTTATCTGCTCTTCTACCCCTATGACAACTCCCAAAAATATCCGTTTGAGAACGAAGGCCCAGGCGACACGCTTTGGGAACTCGGCCTCGACTTCACCGTCAGCCCTGGCAAGACCGGCTTTCGCGGTGCCGAGGAGCACTATCGTCTGAAGGGCAAGGAGCGCTTCAAGATCTATGGCGTCCTGCTCGACGGTAAGGAGCCGGCCGATGAAGGCGCGCCGGTCTATCGCGACGGCAAAAAGGTCGGCGTGGTGACCTGCGCCATGTATTCGCCGCTGGTCGAGAAATCGATGGGCATCGCCCGACTCGACGTCGACTGCGCGGTCAAGGACACCAAGCTCGAAATCCGCAACAAGAGCGGTGCCATCAAGGCGACGGCGCAGCCACTGCCATTCGACGATCCCAAGAAGACCAAGCGCACCGCGAAAGGTTGAGGCATAGTCAACGGCGAGGGGTTCGAGGCACGAAGGCATAAATGGCAGCCAAAAGCATCATCAGCCGGCCGGTTTACGGAACTTTGTCTCCGCAACCCGGCAAGCATCATCTTTTCATCGCGGACGCGGAAGGGGCGCTGGCAATAGCGGAGATGGCCGGGAGGGCGCCCCCCAGGTTTTTCGACGACGCCGAAGTCGTCTTCATTCCTGGGCCGGACGGCAAACACACCGTCGCGCTCGAAGCGTTGAAGCTGGCACAGTTCCACCAGGCGCCGTCCTTTGCCAGCCTGTTGCCACGGCTCCGGCAGACACTGGCCAACGCGCATATGGGCCTGCGCCTCTATCTCTCGGGCACCGAGGGCCTGATCGGCCAGGCGATGCAGGTGGCGCTTGAAGCCGGCATCGACCACACCTCGATCCAGACCGAGCACCGCGGCTCGCTGGCGCGGCGCATGCAATGCGTCCACTGCAAGGGCATCACCGAGAATGTCACGACGCAGCCGGCGACCTGCGCGCATTGCGGCCTGCTGCTTCTGGTGCGCGACCATTATTCCAGGCGCATCGCAGCCTTCCAGGGCGTCTGCATCAATGCGGAAGATCGCAGCGAAATTCCTCCGATGGAGGAGATTTTCCGATGAGCACCGGCACCACTAAGCTAGACGTCGTTGTCAGCGATGTCGTCCCGGTCAACGACCTGGTCAGCCGCTTCCATTTCCGCCGGCGCGACGGCAACCTGTTGCCGACATTTTCCGGCGGCGCGCACGTTGTCGTTGAAATGCGCGATGGCGAACGGACCCGGCTCAATCCCTATTCGCTGATGGGCTCGCCACTCGATACGCGCGAATACACGATCTCGGTGCGCCGTGACGATGTCGGGCGCGGCGGCTCGCTGTTCATGCACCGGAGCGTCAAGCCCGGCATGGAGATGGTGGTCAGCTATCCGGTCAACCTGTTCTCGCTCGACCTGCGCGCCAAAAAGCATCTGATGCTGGCCGGCGGCATCGGCATCACGCCGTTCATGGCGCAGACCGCGCAGCTGGCGGCGGAGGGCGGCAATTTCGAACTGCATTACACCGTCCGCACCGCATCGCTCGGCACCTATGCGGATGTGCTGCGCGCGCGCTACGACCGCAGGGTCAGGCTCTATCATGATGACCTCGACGAGCGCATCGGACTCGACCGGTTGCTGTCGACGCAGCCGCTCGGCACGCATCTCTATGTCTGCGGCCCGGCCGGCATGATCAACTGGGTGCGCGATCGGGCTGCTGCCTTGGGCTGGCCGCCGGAGACCGTGCATTTCGAGCATTTCGCGGCACCCCAGCCCGGGCTGCCGTTCGACGTGACGCTTGCCGTCAGCGGCAAGGCGATCCGCGTCGACGAACAGCAGAGCCTCTTGGAAGCGATCGAGGCGGCCGGCGTCGATCCGCCTTACCTCTGCCGCGGCGGCGTCTGCGGCCAGTGCGAAACCAACGTCATCTCTTGCGACGGCAAGTTCATCCACAACGACCACTGGCTAAGCGAGGAAGAGCACCGTTCGGGCAAGAAGATCATGCCGTGCGTGTCGCGCTTCGAAGGCCGGTCGCTGGTCCTGGAACGGTAGGAGAAAATCATGGGCATTACCTTTCGCAAGGAAACGTTCCGCGACGACTTCACCTTCAAGAACAGCCCCGAGCACATAAGGCGGTTTCCGTTCCCGTTCCACGAAGACGCCTACATGTATGCGGTCAACATCGAGCCGCATGTCGTCGGACCCAGGGGCAGCGTGCTGGAAAACCTGATCGACGTCGACGAGCACTATGTCGCCGAGATGCAGGACCGCGCGCTGGTCCTGGCTGAGGATCCGCTGCGCTGCCAGTCGCTGCCGCACATGACGCTGGCCGGCTGGGACCTGCTCGAATTGCTAATGGAGCAGCAGGCGCTGGGCTATCCCGAGCATTTCACGCTGACCCGCGACGGCGATCGCTGGCGCTGGATCAACCGGCCGCTCGGTATCGACGACACCTTCACTTTCGGCGACACCTCGACGTTGCCTTACGGCCCGATGGAATACATCACCCGGCAGAGCCAGGGTGATTTCTGCATCCTCGACCAGCGCGACGGCAATCTGTGGATGGATGCCGGCATGGTCACCACCCAGGCCGACTGGTCGCTCGATTTCGACATCGGCATGAACTTCTTCGAATGGCATGCGCCGGTGCCGCTGGCGCATGAGAAGGGGATTTTCGTCAGGGCGCTGAAATTCCTCACCAACATCCAGCAGGGCAAGCCGGCGCGGCGCCTGAACTGGACGATGACCATCAACCCGCGCCTCGACACCAGCCCGGAGAATTACCACAAATGGGGGCCGGACCGGGCGACGGTGACGCCGGAGAATGTCGGCGACAAGGTGCATCTGCGTGTCGAGTTGCAGAGTTTCTGGCGCCTGCCGCGCTCCAACGGCATCGTCTTCCCGATCCGCTGCTATCTGATCAAGATGGACGAATTGGTGACGCAGCCGAAATGGGCACGGCGCCTGCACCGCGTCATCCGCGACCTGCCCGACGAACTCGCCAACTACAAGGGCCTGACGCGCTATCGTCCGGCGTTGGTCGAGTGGCTGTCGAAGCTGGATGATGGGAGTGCGACAAGTTCGGGCTTTGGGCCGGATTAGAGCCTGCTGGGAGAGAAAGAAAGGAGCCCGGCGGGACGGTTTCGCTCCCTTCCTCTACCCCGTCGATCGGGGGAGAGGTGGGGGGGGGAGCACCCCCCCGGGGGGGGGGGGCCGGGTCGGGGGGGTTGTGTTGGGGGGCCCCGCGCGGGGCGGTGTGGTGATGGAGGGG
>NZ_JAMYRE010000011.1:0-246724 GCF_040321265.1 Mesorhizobium sp. M0491 | reverse complement strand
CCCCCGCCCCCCCCCCCGCGTCGGCGCCCCCCGCCCCGCCACAACGACATCCAATCGCCCCCCTTGCGGGGGAGATGTCCGGCAGGACAGAGGGGGGTGTGAAGGATCACAGCGCTGACAATCTGCGTGGTTGACCTAATCAGTCATCCAGCGGATAGGTCCGGCCCAAATATACCCGCCCGAGAAACTCCGATGACCACAGACACCAAATTCCACCCCGACACCGCCTGGCAGGCCGAAATTCGCGCCGGCGTGCGCCACGTGCGCGATCTTGCCTCCCTGCCGTTGTCGCCAGCTGAGCGCGCGGCGGCGCAAGCGGCGGCCGCGAACCACAAGGTGCGCGCGCCCAAAGCCTATCTCGACCTGATCGACTGGAACGACCCCGCCGATCCGATCCGGGCGCAGGTCATCCCATCACCGGGCGAACTGGAGGAGGTGGAAGGCGAGCTCGACGATCCGATCGCCGACCATGACTTCAGCCCGGTGCCCAGGCTCACGCATCGCCATGCCGACCGGGTGCTGTTGTTTCCGACCTATCAATGCGCGGTCTATTGCCGGTTCTGCTTCCGCAAGGAATCGCTAACCTCGATCGGCCGGGGCTATACGCGTGAGGCGCTGGAGCCGGCGCTGGCCTATATCGCCGACCACCCCGAAATCCGCGAGGTGATCCTGACCGGTGGCGATCCGCTCTCCTTGCCCGACAAGGCACTGGCCGAAATCTTCGCGCGCATCGAGGCGATCCCGCATGTGCAGCTGTTGCGCATCCATACGCGCGTTCCGGTGGCACTCCCGTCGCGCATCACGCCGGGGCTGGTCGATGCGTTGCAGGGCCGGCTGATGGTCACCGTCGTCACCCATTTCAACCACGCGCGGGAGATCACGCCCGCGACCGAGATAGCCTGCCGCACGCTGCGCCATGCCGGCTTCGTGCTGCTCAACCAGAGCGTTCTGCTCAAAGGCGTCAACGACACGGTCGAGGTGCTGGAGGAGCTCTGCCGCGAGCTGATGTACCGCCTCGGCGTCAAACCCTACTACCTGCACCATGGCGACCTCGCGCGCGGCATGGCGCACCGGCGCACGACGATTGCGCAGGGACAGGCGCTGACTGAAGCGCTGCGCGCGCGGCTGTCGGGCATCTGCAACCCCGTCTATGTGCTCGACCTGCCGGAAGGGGGCGGCAAGGTGCCGATCGGGCCTTGCCATGTCGAGGGACGGGACGGCGAGAACTGGCGGCTGCGCGGGCTCGATGGCGAGGTGAGGGCGTATACGGAGGTCGTTGGCCAATAGGGCTGCGCGCTACCGTGCGTTTTTCTCGACAAATGCCAGCACCACCACGCGCGGGGCAACGCAGTAGGCGAGGCTGGCCTTGCGGCCCGTCTTCGTCGTCGCGCAGCCTGCGTTCAGGTCGATGGTGATGTCCTCATAGCCCAGCACCTTGCGATCGAGCGGATAGACGGCCTTGTAGACGGCTTCCTTGGCGGCAAAGAGGATGCGGCCGGCAAGATGCCGGTCGGCTGCGTCCGTGCGGTCCGCGGGCGTTGTCACGAGCGCCAAAATGTCATCCGGGAGAGGCTGCGCGGGCTCGACGTCGATGCCGAGCGAGGCGATATCGCCAATCGGGGCAACC
Organism: Mesorhizobium sp. M0491; assembly: GCF_040321265.1. Lineage (NCBI taxonomy): Bacteria > Pseudomonadati > Pseudomonadota > Alphaproteobacteria > Hyphomicrobiales > Phyllobacteriaceae > Mesorhizobium > Mesorhizobium sp. M0491. The sequence continues at coordinate 245,097 of NZ_JAMYRE010000011.1, read as the reverse complement.
GCCGCCACGGCCATGTCGTCGTCGTGCGCGAGCGAACCGGTTATTCCGTCAGGCCAGACCGGCGCGCCGGTTGGCGAGCGCAGGATGGCGACGTCGCCAACGCCAAGCTCCGCCAGCAGTCCGTGCGCGATCCACCGGGCCGCGCCGCTGGCGCGCCGCATGCCAGGCTGACGCGCGGGGATGGAATGCGCTTCCCCAGGCAGCAGATGGGCGTCGTCGCCGTCGCGGATCATCCGGCATCCGATCCGGACTCCCGATGGTGCGATGGCGGCGATCGCTTCGGCCAAGGCGATTTCCTCGAGCAGCCGCGTCACGGCCCTTGCATCCCTGCCGGCAAAGCGAGATCGGCGATCATCTCTCCGTCCTCGTCGAGCCCTTCTTCGATGAAACCGGCGCTGCGATAGAGGTTTCGCGCGGCCTCATTGTCCGGTTCGTAGCAGATCGAGACGTGGCTGATGTGGCCGAGCCCCTGGATTTCGTCCAGCACTTCGCGCAGCGCGGCCTTGCCGTAACCTTTGCCTTGAGAGGCGCGGTCGATCATGAAGCGGTAGATGCGCGCCTCGTCGTCATCCTCGGGCGCCTCGTACATGAGGAAACCGACGACACGGGTCCCGGCCATGACGACGCGTGGCCGCGCGTCTTTGTCGGTTTCGGCTTCTTCCAGCGACTCCGCATTGCCGGCGACGAAATCCCTCTGCTCCGGAGCCAGTTCCAGGGCCGTGACCAGGGCACGGTTGGCCTCGGTCACGGCAACCAGACGGATGTCTCCGGTGTTCAAGCCGATACCCTTTTTCAAGCCGATGCCCTGGCCTATGCCTTGGAGCCATCGTCGGTGATCGGTTCGACGAAGCGATGCAGCTTGGCCGGGTTGCCACGCCATATGGAGTTGGGCTCCAGCTCTTCGCCCTTCATGACGAAGGAGTCGATATCGACCACCGAGCCTTCGCCCATCACCACGCCGTAATGGACAAAGGCTGAAGGTCCGAGCGTGCAGCCCTTGCCGATGCGGATGAAGTCGGACTTGAACGCGCCTTCCTCCAGCGAATGGGCCTGGATGACGCAGCCCTCGTTGAGGGTGGCGTCGTCGCCGATCTCCACCAGCGAGCGTTCGGTCAGATTGCTGCCGCCGTCATAGACACGGCTGCCGATCTTGACGCCCAGCATGCGCAGGATCATCGGGCGGAACGGCGTGCCGGCGAACAGGCGCACGATCGGCGAATCCGCCAGCTTCCAGTGGCGTTCGTGGCGCCAGAACGTGACGTCGTAGATCGTCGTCATCTGCGGCTTCAGCCGGCCGAAACCAAGGCTCGCCCGTTCCACGAAGATGTAGAACGGAATGGTGATCGCCGAGGTCAGGAGCACGGCGACGAACAGTGCGACTTCAGCCCATTCGGTATAGTAGTTCAGCGCCCGGTCCCAGATCGCTAGCGTGGCGAACAACATGATCCATTGCGTTGCCACGAACAGCAGGATCGTCACCAGATTGTGGCGGTTCTTGTGCGGGATGCGCCGGCGCCGGTCGTCCTCGTCGATGCCGGCGATGAGTTCCTTGTCGCGGTTCACCATGCGCGGGATTTCAAAGGCAGGCGAACCCAGAAGCCCGACATTCTCGCGCAGCGGCCCGTCGATGGGGATCATCACCTTGGTGCCGAGCAGGACGTTGTCGCCGGTGCGTCCGTCCGGCGGATAGTAGATGTTGTTGCCGAGATAGTTGCGCTCGCCGATCCTCGTCGGCTCGAGCCGGAAGGCGGAGGCGGATTTGTGCATGTTGATCATGAACAGCCCGTCCGACACCATGGTCTCGGTGCCGATCTCGCACAGAAGCGGGTTTTCGTGCTGCTGGTTGGAACCGAAATTGGAGCCGGTCTGCACCACCTTGTTGAGGTTCCAGCCGATGGCTCGCATGTAGTGCACGATCGCCGAGCTGTCGCCGGCCAGCAGGCCGAGCACGCGGGAGTTGCTCGAGAATTCGGCGACAGTCTGCAGCCAGTAGCGGAAGCCGTACAGCGTGTAGGTGCGGCCGGGCTTCAACAGCAGGCTGACTAGGCGCGGCACCAGCGTCGCCGCCAGAAAGGATGCGGCCATGTAGCCGAACAGCGTAACCGTGGTGCCGATCGCGACGACGCCGATGGTTTCCTGGTAGTCGTCGCCGACATTTTCCCAATAGCTGTGGAACAAGAGCGGCAAGGGGGTGACGATGGCAAACAGCCCGATCAGCTGAACCGCTTCGAACAGGAAGCGCCGGATGTTGGACGGATCGACATTGCGCACCTTGCAATAGTCGGCCGTGGTCGGCACGGCCGGCGACCCATGCCAGCGTTCGCCGTCGGGGATGCTTTGGCCGCGGTGCAGCGAGGACGAATGGCCGAGCTGGGCGCCGTTGCCGATCCGGGTGTCGATGTCGAGCGTGGAGCCGACGCCGACAAAGGCGTCGCGGCCGATGGTCAGCGGCCCGGTGTGGATATAGCCGGACTGCGCCCGGAAGCCGAGAATCATCGATTCCTTGCGCAGGATAGTGTTGGCGCCGATCGAAATGAGATCCGTGCAGACGGGCACGGATTTCGATTCGATGACGGCGTTCTTGCCAAGCTTGGTGCCGAGAAGCTGCAGATAGATGCTGTAGAGCGGGCTGCCGCGGAACAGCACGACGGGCGCGGTGCGGATCAATGTCTTGACCACCCAGAAGCGGAAGTAACGCACGCCCCAGATGGGAAACGCCTCCGCCTTCCAGCGGCCGACGAGCACCCATTTGGCGATGACGGCAAAGCCCGACATGCCGAAGAACACGGCGGCCGAAAGCGCCACGCACCTGATGTACAGCTGCAGCGGATCGTCGAGCGCGTCATACATCCAGTTGAGGCCGTCATTGACCGCCCACAGGGCGCCATAGCTGTAGAGCGCGTAGAACAGCAGCTGTGCGGCGCCGCAGGTCCAGTAGGCGAAATTCGAGGCCCGGCGGGTGAGGACGGGCTCGTTGGTGGCCGTCGTCATCTCGTCCGCCACGCCCAGATGCAGCGCCAGCCGCGCCACGGTCGGGTGGAGATAGATGTCGCGCATCGACGCCGTCGCCCATTCCTTCCTGGTGCGCAGGCGGGCGCAGAAATGCGCCATCAGCAGCGAGTTGGCGCCGAGATCGTCGAAGAAATTGTCCTCGACGGACACTTCTTCGAATTTCAATACGGCGGCCAGCGCGTCGGCCAGGAAACGCTCGTCGTCATTGCCGGGCGCGACCATGGCGCGATCGCCCGAAAGCCGCACGCTTGTCGGCTTCGGCAGCTGGCGCAAATCCACCTTGTTGGAAACCGTCATCGGGATGGCCGGCAGTTCCTCCAGATAGGAGGGCACCATGTAATCGGGCAGGCGCCGCTTCATGGTCCTGGCGAGGTCCGCGCGCGAAATCGCCTTCTGGCCGGCCTTCGCTGCGAAATAGGCGACGAGTTCGACGCGGCCGGGCTCGATCTCCCAGGTGGTGACCGCGGCCTGCGCGATTTCGGGCTGGTCGAGCAGCACCGCCTCGATCTCGCCGAGCTCGATGCGGTAGCCGCGGATCTTGACCTGGGTGTCGATGCGGCCGTTATATTCGATCTCGCCCTGGTCGTTGATGCGGCCAAGGTCGCCGGTCCGGTAGATGCGCTTCGACGGGTTGTTCGGCAGGCCGACGAAATCGGCGATGAATTTCTGTCCGGTCAGGTCCGGCCTGTTGAGATAGCCGACCGCGAGCCCGATGCCGGCAATGCCGATCTCGCCCAGTTCGCCCGGCTCGGCGAGCTGCGGCAGCGAAGCGTCGAGGATGACGATGGAGTAGGTCGGCAGCGGCGCGCCGATGGTGACGGGACTGTCCGGCGTCAGCGCGCCCATTGTAGCGGTGACGGTCGCCTCGGTCGGCCCATAGGTGTTCAGGATCTGCCGCCCCGGCTTCGACCAGCGCACCACCAGATTGTGCGGGCAGGCCTCGCCGCCGACCAGCAGCGTGCGCAGGCTGGGCACATCCGATGTCATCGACGACAGCAGCGTCGGGCTGCAGGCGATGCAGGTGATGTCATGGAGCCGCAGGAAATCGGCCAGCTCCTCGCCCACCAGCGGCATCTGGCCCGGTGCCGGCACCACCGTGGCGCCGGCGACGAACGGCACCCAGATCTCTTCGGAGGAAAAGTCGAAGGCGATGGTCATGCCCTGGTAGACGCGATCGCCCGGCCGGTAGCCGTAGGAGGCGGCGGCGACGCGGATGAAATTGACGAAACTCTGGTGCTTGATGACGACGCCCTTGGGCTTGCCTGTGGTGCCCGAGGTGTAGAGGATGTAGCAGGTGTCGTCTGATGAAGCGGCCTTCGCATTCGGCTTCAGCGGCGCGCCGGACTCTTTGGAGATCTCGGCGGCCGCGCTGTCGATCAGCAGATGCGGAACCGGCAGCTGACCGGCGCGCGACGCATAGGCGGCGATGGTGACGATCAGGCTGACGCCGGCGTCTTCGATGATGAGCGCCATCCGCTCCTCGGGAAAAGCGGTGGCCAGCGGCACGAAGGCAGCGCCTGCCTTCATCACGGCGAGCAGCGCGACATAGGTCTCCGCCGAGCGGTCGAGGATGAGCCCGACGCGGTGGCCCGGCCGCACGCCGCGCTTGACCAGCAGGCGGGCGAACTGGTTGGCCCGGCTGTCCAGTTCCCGATAGGTCCAGACACGCCCGTCGGAGATCACCGCCGGCAGCGCTGCGAACATTTCGGCGAGCTGCTCGAAGACGGTGTCGAGCCGCTCGCCGGGCAGGCCGTGCCGGGCAAAGTCGGCGCCCGTCAGGATCTGCCCGCGCCTGGCTGTCGCGGGGGCCGTTCTTACCAGCGCATCGACACCTGCCAGGCCGCTTTCCAGCCCCGATCGTTCCGCGTCCAGTTCGGCGATATCGACACCGTGATCCATTTCCATACTTTCCCGTCCAGGCCGGGCATCGCCCGGCACGGCCATTTTTCCAGTTGTTGTGGGAGCTTATGCCATCCGATCTTTTCGGCAGTTTTTCCGAACTGTTGAATATTGTTTCTGAACTGTGTCTGGGCGCTCTTTTGAGCCTCCCTTGGCGGCTCTCGCCGGGCGCGCTCGGCGGCACGCGAGGGCGTGCACCCGGCGTTTTTCTGGAACCAGCCTTGAGGCCCCGCATTCTATGAGCAGGGACTTAAGGAGCGTGTCGTGAAAGCGGTTTTGGGACTGGTCTGCGGCTTCGTGCTGACCCTTGCGGTCTTTGGCAGCGGACTGGGCTTCGCCGCTTGGCTGCTTGCCGCGAAGCCGCCGCGCCAGGCAACGGCCACCGTCAGCGTGGCGGAGCTGTGGACCAAGAAGGCGCGGCCGGTGAACAAAGCCGGGCAGGGCCTCCAACGCCTGCCGGCCAAACAGTCCGCGCCGCCCGACATCCCCGCCAAACCGCAGGAAACACCGCCCGACCCCACCGTCACCGGCGCCATCGCGCCCAAGACGACCGAATTGCCGCCTCCGCATCTCGCCTGGTGCGCCAGCCGCTATCGCTCCTACCACCCGGACGACAACAGCTATCTCTCCTACAGCGGGCAGCTGCGCCCCTGCATCTCGCCCTATCTCGAAGCCGCCGGCCAGCTCGTCCAGCCCACTGCCGACGATGGCGACGAAAACGGCGCCGGCCTGGGCGTCTATGTTGCCGACGATGGCGGCGCCGCACTTTCGGCCGACCATGTCGATTACTGCTTCAGCCGCTACCGCTCCTATCGCCCGGAAGACAACTCCTACCAGCCATACTCCGGCGGGCCGAGACGGCAATGCCAATAGAGCCCGCGCGCCGCAGGCAGGCGATCCGATCGCGCGGATTTTCCGGAGCGTTCGCATTGGCGCGACGTTCAACCCTGACCTAAGGAGGACTGACCATGAGCGACGACCGGGACGACAGAATTCGTGAGCGCGCCTACCAGATCTGGGAACGGGAAGGCCGCATGCAGGGCGACCCCGAACGGCACTGGCACCAGGCCGAGGCGGAGATCGACCGCGAGGCGGCCCTGCCGCTGACGGCGGACGATGCGCTGCCTGAGACTGGCGAGGTCGCCAGCACCGACGTGCTGGAGGTCGAGGCGCTGGCGGTGCGCACCGGCATATCGGGCGACGAGGCACAGGAACTGCTCGACCGCCTCGGCAACGACCGCGCCGCGGTGGAGCAAGCCGCCCGCAGCCTCAAGGCCAAAAGGCGGCGAAACCCCGATGAGGGACTGGCCAAATGATCGAAAGCTGAAGGACGGAAATACCGGCTCCATTCACTCAAGAAGGGCGAAAACGGCGACGCCTCATCATCTTCGGCTCTGTCGCCAATCTTTTTCGCCATGGCCAGAGCCTTGGACTGGTCGTGAGCACGGCCCGCCAACGCGGCTTCTCGAAACGCTCAGGTTGCGACGGGCTGGTCGGTCATCACTTGCGCTGGACCGCGAAAGCGAAAGCCCGCGCCTCTGGCGGAGGACGCGGGCCGATCGGACGGCCGATCTTCGGCAGGCGGTGGAGGGCACCACCTGCCGCACACATCAACAATTAGCTATGACTAATGTTCCGTCAAGCTGGATCTACTTTCGTTCAAATGTCGGCCTTGACTGCGATTGCGCCGCTGGCCTGGGAATGCATGCGTCCGGCGGGCAGCTTGCGCCAGTGACGATAGGAATTTATTCTTGACCCGTGAGGGCAGTTATGCTACATTTCTATCTATGGTGCTGATTTGCGCCAGTGACCCGCCGCACAGGTGGGTTTTTTGCGTTTTGGCTGGCGCTGCGCCAATTTTCAATGTTGCCAGCGCGAGGTGATCGTAGTTGCGCAACATCGCGAGCACAGAATACCCGGCACTAGCGTAGAGCGTTACGGCGACCCAGCAGCAGAGCGATGCCCAACGCCGGAAGCGTCGCCACCGCGACGGCGAAGAAGACGAATTGCAGCCCGGCCGACGCGGCGACCAAGCCGAGCGCTGGACTGCCGAAGCCGAGCGCCACGTCGAGGAAGACGGTGTAGAGTCCCATGGCCAGGCCGCGGCTGCGCGACGGAAGATGGCTTACTGCCTCGGCACCGAGACCGGGATAGACCAGCGAGTAGCCAAGGCCAGTGAGACCCGCTCCAATTGCGGCGACAACAGGCCCGGTCGCAAGCCAGATCAGCATCAGCCCTGCGGCCTCGACGGCGACGAAGATCACAGCGACGCGTGCGCCCCCAAGCCTGTCGGGCAGGTGGCCGAAGCACAGCCTTGCCACGATCAGCGCCGCGGCATAAGCCGTGAAGGGAAGCCAGATCGGCTGCCATCCCCGTTCGGCAAAGAGCAACGCGGCAAAGGCCAGGATCGCGCCATAGCCGAGGCTGCTGAAAGCTGCTCCCACTCCGGGAAGCCAGACCGCTTGAGCCACGCTCGTCCATGACTGCGGCACGCTGCTCGCGGCGGTGCTGGTGCCACGCATCGGCAGGATGGCAAGCAGCGTCGCAAGCGGCAGGACGATGGTCGCGAGTGCGATCGCGGTGAAACCGCTCGCCGCATAAAGCGCAGATCCGACCGGCGCTCCAAGCGCGAGCGCCGCAAACATCGCCGTGCCCACCCAGGCTATGACTTTTCCGGAGTTCTGTCCGCCCGCAAGGGAGAGGCCCCAGGCGACGCCGCCGGTGATGATGAAGCTCTCCGACGCGCCCAATACCGCCCGGCCGGCGAAGAGCGCCGATGCGGACGCTACCGGCCGGTCGAGCAATGCCAGTGAGCCGAGGTAAAATAATCCCGCCAGGGCAGCGGCAATGAGGCCGACGACGACGGCCCGCTTGCCGCCGCGCCCATCGGCATAGTTTCCGGCCCCAATGCGCGACAACATCGAGGCGACGAACTGGCTGCCCGTCACCAGTCCGACCGCGAAGGGGCCGAAGCCGAGTTGCTGATGAAGATGCAGCGGCAGGACGGGTAGCGCCAAGCCGATCAGAAGGAAGCCGGCGAAGACAGCCGCCATGATTGGCACCAGTTCCGCCATCGCTCCATTTCGGTCTGAAGTCCCCGCCACTTTGGCCATCGGCAACACCTTGAACCCAACAGTTCAGATCAGTAGCGTTCGTAGGTCACACGCCAGCCTTCGGCCGGATTGTCCGGCGTGAGGACCAGTTTGTTGTCCGAGACTTCGAATTTGCGTTTCATGCTCTTCCCGACAAGGTTGCGGACTAGGGAGGACTCGATCGTGATGACGAAGGTCTTGTCCTGGTCGTTGATGGCGACGGGCCCGTAATAGGCTTCGTAGCCATTCGCTGTGTAAGGCGTGTCCGGCGCCTTGGCGTCGGGGTTCTGGGCCTGCACCGAGAGGGAGCCGGCCTCGGTGAAGATGACCTGGCCGGAATACGGCACTGGCTTGAGGTTTCCCTCGGCACCGGCCTCGAGCGACCTCATGCGCCATGCGCCAATGATCGGGGACTCTTGCGAGAACGCCGGCGTGGCAACGGAAAGCGCAAGCGCAAGGGCGGCGATCTTCGATCTCATAGTCATATGTCGTTGTTCCTTTTCTGATTTGGCGGGGGGCGGACAGGCCGTCCGCCCAATCTTCGCTCACACGGAAAGCATGACCTTGATGGCACGCCGCTCGTCCATGGCGCGGTAGCCTTCAGCGACCTCTGCCAACGGCAGCTTGAGGTCGAAGACCTTGCCGGGCTTGATCCTGCCTCGCAGTACACGGTCCATCAGGTCGGGCAGGAAGCGGCGCACTGGCGCTGGGCCGCCCATCATGCGCTTTTGGCCGAAGAATAGTTTTTGGCCGTCGAAGCTCACGCCATGCGGCACGCCGACATAGCCGATGGTGCCGCCGGGACGAGAGCAGGCCAGCGCCTGGTCGAAGGATTCTCCCGTGCCGACGCATTCCAGCACGGAGTCCGCGCCGACGCCCTTGGTGAGTTCCTTGATGCGCGTGACGCCTTCCTCGCCACGCTCGGCCACAATGTCGGTGGCGCCAAACTCGCGGGCGAGCTTTTGGCGGCTGGCGTGCCGGCTCATGGCGATGATGCGCTCGGCGCCCATCTCCTTGGCCGCAAGCACGCCCATCAGGCCGACCGCACCGTCGCCGACCACCACCACCGTCGATCCTTCTCGGACCTCGGCCGCGTCGGCCGCATACCAGCCGGTGCCGAGCACATCGGACACAGCCAGCAAGTCAGGGATGAGTTCGGCCGGCGGCACCTCGGCGGTGGCGACCAGTGTGCCATCCGCCAACGGCACGCGAGCGTAAGGCGCCTGCGCGCCCGACATGAACTCGCGCTGCACACAAGACGACTGGAAGCCGAAGCGGCAATGCGGGCAGGTATTGTCGGAAAGGCAGAACGACCCGACGACGAACTGGCCGGGACGGACCGTGCGCACCTCTGCGCCGACCTCGACGACGATACCACAATATTCGTGGCCCATGTGCATCGGGCCGTCGACCGGCTGCAGCCCGCGATAGGGCCACAGGTCCGAGCCGCAGATGCAGCTTGCCGAGAGCTTGATGATTGCGTCCGTCGGCCGCATGATTTTCGGATCGGCGATTTCCTCGCAGCGGATGTCGCCCGGTTTGTGAAGAATGGTTGCGATCATTTTGGTTCCTTTCGAGTGGAGAGAATCAAGCGCCGTAGTCGGCGTCGCTGACATGTTCCAGCCAGTCCACGACCTTGCCGTCCTTGACCTCCTGGAGGGCAATGTGGGTCATGGCGGTCAGAGGCGACGCGCCGTGCCAGTGCTTCTCGCCGGGCGCGAACCAGACGACGTCGCCGGCACGGATTTCCTCGACCGGACCGCCCTCGCGCTGCACGCGGCCAAGGCCGGAGACGACGATCAGCGTCTGGCCGAGCGGATGCGTGTGCCAGGCGGTGCGGGCGCCAGGCTCGAAGGTCACCTGTGCGCCTTGGACTCGCCCGGCATCGAAGGGATTGAAGAGTGGATCGATCCGCACCTTTCCGGTGAACCAGTCAGGTGGTCCCTTGCCGGAAGGCCTCGTGCCAGCGCGAAGAATGTCCATGGTGATCTCCTTTGCGTCCTCAAATGCGTTCGATGCGAAGCGGGAACTCGCCGCGAATGTGCAGGGCCTGCTCGCCCTCATCGAAGCGGCCGATCCTGATCAGCCCGGGATGGCGATAGTCGGCGTGGAACATGGCCAGATTGCCCCAGGGCATGAAATAGCACAGGTCGTAGGGCTGCTCGTTGGCGAACGGGCCACTTCCCTCCTCAGTCAGCTTGCGCGGCAGATAGGCGATCTTCTCGTTATGCGCGTAGTCCTCGATCTTGAGGTCGAGCGGCAGCATGGAGAAGAAGTCGCGCGCTGAGGGATTGTCGTAGAGCGTGGCGGTCATGATGCGGCCGTTGAAGGCCATCCTGATCTTCATGTCGGTTGGCTCCTGGCTGATCGAGGCTTTGCCTTCTTGGCTGGCGGCTGCGCGAGGCAGGGCCGCGACCGCGAGCGCGGCGCCGAGCAATGTCCGGCGGCTGAGCGGCGCACGCTCGATGGTCATGGCAAAGACTTCCGGGTCATATGCGATGCGGCAAGGGCGGCGAGCGCCGATCCGCAGAGCAGCACTGCGCCTAGAGTGAACGCTCCCCACCAGCCGACTGTATCGAAGAGCGTGCCGCCGATTGCGGCGCCGCCGGTGATGGCGAGCTGGATGACGGCTACCTGCAACCCGCCGCCGGCCTCTGCGTCGTCCGGCAGCGTTCGGCTGAGCCACGTGCCCCAGCCAACGGGCGCGGCCGTGCCGAAGAAGCCCCAGGCAACCAGCAGCAGTGTTGTGGGACCCGGGAGTGCACCGAAAGCGATGAGTGCAGCGGCCAGCGCGGCCATGACCAGCGGGATAGCGATGAGGATGCTGAACAGGCGCGTGCGCAAAAGCCGGCCGACGCACCATGTGCCGAGCACCCCCGCCAGCCCCATCGCCAGCAGGACCGCCGAGAGGGCAGCGATGTCGAGCCGGGTGACGCTCTCGAGGAAGGGCCGAAGATAGGTGAAGAGCGCGAACTGGCCCATGAACAGCATCATGATCGACGCCATGCCGATGGCGACTGAAAGACGACCGAGCAGCGCCAGCGGATTGCCAGGACGCTTCCTCCGGCGCGGGGGCAGCGCCGGCAGGCTGGTCCACTGCCAGGCCAGCGCCAGGAGCCCAAACGGCACGACGAGGAAGAAAGCGCCGCGCCAGCCGACATAGGCGCCAAGAAAGCTGCCCAGCGGCGCCGCGATGGTGGCCGCAATGGCATTGCCCGCGTTTAGCATGGCGAGACCCTTCGGAACCATGTCTTGCGGCACGAGGCGCATGACGATCGCGGTCGACATCGACCAGAACCCGCCGATCGCGATGCCGAGCAGTGCCCGGCCGACCATGAGGAACGCGTAGTTCGGCGCGAAGGTCACAGCCAAACCGGACACGATGAGGAGGAGGGTGAAGCCAGTCACGACCAGTCGGCGGTCGATGCGGCGCGTGAGACCGGCGACCAGCAGGCTGGTCACGACAGCGAAAACGCCCGAAATCGAGATCGCCTGTCCCGCGTGGCCCTCGGTGATGCCGAGATCGGACGCTAGCGGCGACAGCAGGCTGACCGGCATGAATTCAGACGCGATGAGCACGAAAACACACAGCGCCATCGACAACACCGCGCCCCATGCGGCGCGGTCTTCAACAAGCCTTGTGTCGTACGTCGTTTCCACAATCGGCATCCTTGCAAGGCGACCGGGTGGATCAGCCGCCAATCCCTGTCGCGATGCCAGAAGATATTGCAGAGGAACCCATTTTATTAGGCTAAGTAATCCGCATGGACTTATCTGTTCGTGATATAAATGCCCAACGGGAGGTGCCCTATGCAGCGCGATGGCATGAAGGATCTGCTATGGTTCGTGGCGGTCGCGCGGGAGCGCAGCTTCACCAAGGCGGCGGCCAAGCTCGGAACCTCGCAGTCGACCCTGAGTTCGACAATCAAGGAGCTTGAAGCTCGTCTTGGCGTCCGTCTGCTGACACGTACGACGCGGAGCGTCGCACCAACCGAGGCCGGCGAGCGACTTTTCCAGTCTCTTGTTCCCCGCTTCGAGGAAATCGAAGCCGACCTTGCAAGTCTGGTGGCCTTTCGCGACAAGCCCTCCGGAACGGTCCGTATCACGCTGTCCGACCATGCGCTCCAGACGACCGTCTGGCCGAAGCTGCAGCCCTTGCTCAGCGACTATCCTGACGTGTGCGTCGAACTCTACAGCGACAACGGCATGAAGAACATTGTGGAGGAGCGCTTCGACGCGGGCGTGCGGCTAGGTGAGAGCATCGACAGGGATATGATCGCGGTTAGGATCGGGCCGGATTGGAGGCTCGTGGCCGTGGCTTCGCCGGAGTACTTTTCCCGCCATCCGGTTCCGACCGCGCCCCAGGACCTGGTCGATCATGACTGCATCAATATGCGGCAGGCGACGTTCGGCGGATTATATGCCTGGGAATTCGCCAAGCAAGGCCGCGACCTTCGTGTGCGGGTGGAAGGCCAGCTCACCTTCAATTCGTCCATCCCCATGATCGAGGCTGCGATAAGCGGTTTCGGGATCGCCTATGTCCCGGAAAACCTCGTCAGCCACCATATCGCCACGGGATGCCTTAGGCTCGTGCTTGACGATTGGAGTCCGCCATTTGCTGGCTATCACCTGTACTACCCGAGCAGGCGACAGCTCTCGCCTGCGATGGCGATGATCGTCGACGCGCTTCGTCATCGCATCTGACCCCCAAGATTGCGCATTGGCAAATGGGGTCCCGCGCGCAAAGCTTTCGTGGCGCGCTGCTGCCTCAAAAACCCGCAGCGCATTGAGTGAAGGAAACGGATCGACTGTCACTGCCTTGGCGTTGGCTGACCTTCCAACTTCTCGCAAATTGGCCCTCATCCCCCTCCCATTAACCTTTCATTAACCATTCCCTCGCTAGCGTTTACCTCTCAGTAAGGATTCGCCAGCCGTGACCTTTGCCGCCCCCCTCGAGGCCAAATCCATTCGCTTTCGTGCCCGTTCTTTCGTCGCTTTCACGCTGACGCCCGAAGCGCCTTTGGACGTGTGGCTTGAGGGGCTCGATCACTGGATCGGCAACTCGCCCGGCTATTTTGCCGGGCGGCCGGTGGTGCTTGATCTCAACACCTTGAAGCCCGATGTCGCCGCGATCGAATCGCTGGTCGACGTGCTTGGCCATCGCGGCATTCGTGTCTATGCCATCGAGCTCGACGGCCACGCCGCACTCGCGCCCAACCTGCCGCCGGTTTTGGTCGGTGCCAAGGAGGCGACGACGGATGGGTTGCTGCCCCGCGAGGCGCGGGCGGAGGGTTTCGACAAGGCCGAGGGCAAGGCGCCTGAACAGCACGCCGATGCGGGCAGCGCGGGCAAGGCCGGCGTCGGCAAGGTTGACGCAAGCAAGGCGGGCGATAGCGAGCCGCAGGTTGAAGCTTCGGGCACGCTGATGATCAAGGCGCCGATCCGCTCGGGCCAGGCGATCGTGCATCCGCATGGCGATGTCATCGTGCTCGGTTCGGTCGCTTCCGGGTCGGAGATCATCGCGGCGGGCTCGATCCATGTCTACGGCACGCTGCGCGGGCGCGCTTCGGCGGGTGCGCTGGGCAACAGGGGCGCGCGCATCTTCTGCCGCAAGAACGAGGCGGAACTTCTGGCGGTCGACGGCTGGTACGTCACCGCCGAGGAGATGGAAGGCGTTTCGCGCGGCAAGCCGGTGCAGGCGTTTCTCGACGGCGACGCCTTGCGGGTTTCGACGCTGAGCTGACATTCGTTTCGATATTGGGGCGGCCGATGGTCGCTCGACCAAAAACAAATGAACAACAACGGAGGCTTTTCAATGGGCAAGGTAGTGGTGGTCACCTCGGGCAAGGGGGGCGTCGGCAAGACGACCTCGACGGCGGCCCTTGGGGCGGCCGTGGCCAAGACCGGCAAGAGGGTGGCCTTGGTCGACTTTGACGTCGGCCTGCGCAACCTCGACCTGATCATGGGCGCCGAGCGGCGCGTGGTGTTCGACCTCGTCAACGTCATCCAGGGCCAGGCGAAACTCTCGCAGGCGCTGATCCGCGACAAGCGGGTCGAGACGCTGTTCCTGCTGCCGGCCTCGCAGACGCGCGACAAGGATGCGCTGACCGAGGAGGGCGTCGGCGAAGTCATCGACAAGCTGCGCTCGGTGTTCGACTACGTGTTCTGCGACAGCCCGGCCGGCATCGAGCGCGGCGCGCAGCTCGCCATGCGCTTTGCCGACGAGGCGGTCATCGTCACCAACCCGGAAGTGTCGTCGGTGCGCGATTCCGACCGCATCATCGGCCTGCTCGACGCCCGCACCTTGCGGGCCGAGCAGGGCGAGCAGATCGCCAAGCATGTGCTGGTCACGCGCTACGATGCAGCGCGCGCCTCGCGTGGCGAAATGCTGTCCATCGATGACGTGCTGGAAATCCTGTCGGTGCCGCTGCTCGGCATCATTCCGGAAAGCCAGGACGTGCTGCGCGCCTCCAACCTCGGTTCGCCGGTGACACTGTCAGAGCCGCTCAATGCGGCCGCCAAGGCCTATATCGACGCTGCCAGGCGGCTGGAGGGCGAGGAATTGCCCGTCATCGTGCCCTTCGAGCGCAAGGGCTTCCTCGATCGTCTTTTGGGAAGGAGGGCGGCATGAACCTGCTCGACATCTTCAAGCGGCGCTCCAGCGCCCCGGTGGCGCGCGAGCGGCTGCAAGTGCTGCTCGCTTACGAGCGCCGCAACCGCAGCCAGCCAGACCTCGTCTCCATCCTGCGCGAGGAGATCATGGCCGTCATCGCCAAGCATGTGCAGATCGACCAGGATTATCTGCAGGTCTCGATGGACCGCGGCGAGACCATGTCGACGCTGGAAATCGACATCCAGATCCCCAACAAGAGCGCCGTGCCGCTGGCCATGGCGGGGTGACTTTACCTCCCCCTTGTGGGGGTCCGAAGGACGGGCGAGACCGGTGGCTCGCCCCGGCAAGTCGATCCGCAAAGCGGATCGGGGTGGGGGTTGGCGCCAGCACCCCCACCCGGACCTGCGGTCCGACCTCCCCACAAGGGCGAGGTGGGGAGCCCAGTCCGCTCCCTCCGCGTGTGGAGCGGCTTCGCCTGCCATCGTTAGGACGTTGATAAGCATTTGGTAATAAAAAGCCGGAAATGAGATGCTGGCTCGATTTGACATGCGCAATGCTGTCGTTCTCGGCGGAGCCATGACATGCGTATCAAGAGCCAGATCATTCTCTCCATGGTGGCCGCCGCGGCCCTGATCGGGCTGGTCGGCGGCGTTGCGATCTTTACGCAGATAGCGGCGACCAAATCGTTGGGGTTGACCGAAGCGACCAACGTCGCGCGGGAATTGGCCGACACCATCGTTTTCAAATCATCCGATGGGACGCCTTCGCTGCTCGAGCGGCCCGAGGCGCTCAAGCAATTAATGGAGCACCAGCACCGCCGCCTGCACCGGGATTTCCTGGTCCTCGACAACAACAAGACCATCCTTGCCCATGCCGCCGACGAAGAGCACCAGGTCGGCGACAAATTCGGTCACGACCCCGGCAACGAAATAGGCCAGACCTTGGCGGACGGCATTCCGCGCAGATTTGTCGACCCGGAGGAAGTGAACGCCATACTGGCCGTTCCGATCGAAAATCCCGAGGATACGATCATCGGCGCCGTGCTGCTGGAATATGACCCCGTTCTGCAGGCCGCCGAACAAAGCACCAACAGCCTGCTCTGGCTGGTTGGCCTCAGCGCGACGGCCGCCGTGCTGGTCGCGGTCGGCTTTGCATGGCTGCTGCTCCGTCGTTTCAGCTCTGGCCTCGGGGACATGATGCGCGGCATGGAAGCGCTGGCGAAAGGCAACGCCATGACGCGCATCAGCCACGCCCGCAACGATGAATTCGGGCAGCTGGCCGATGGTTTCAACACGATGGCGGACCAGCTTGCATCGGCGCGTGCGCATGTCGAGGACATCGTCGAGACGGCTGCCGAAGGCATCGCGGTTCTGAACGGCGACGGCCGCGTCGCCAGCGCCAATCCAGCGGCGGCAACGATGATCGGGCGGCGCGCCGACAAGATCGTCGGGCAGCAATGGGATTCGGTGCTGACGGTTCGCGACCCCAGAGGCGGTGCGTTCGCCGCTGGCGCTTCTCCCATCGAAATGGCGTTAGCCACGGGCCGGCAACACCAGGGCGAAGTGCGCCTGACCAGATCCGACGGCTCGCATCTGCCGGTCATCGCCAGTTGCAGTCCGCTCAGCAGGTCCGAAGGCGGCCTGGTCCTCACGCTCAACGACATCAGCGAGCTGCGCCGCGCGGAAGGAGTGGTCAACGAGCGTGCCGATCAGCTGGCGCTCCTCAACCGCGAGCTGCACGACAAGTCCGAGACCACGACCCGTCTGGTGAAGCTTGGCGAACTGCTGCAGGCCTGCGTCACCTTCCCGGAAGCGTTCTCGGTGGTCGGCACGGCCATGGCCGAGTTCCTCGGTGGCTTGAGCGGAACCGTCCACTTGACCAGCGCGTCGCGCAACCTGGTGGAAGAGATGGCGCATTGGGGCGACGTCCGCTCGAGCGCCACGCAATTCGCGCCGGAAGACTGCTGGGCGCTCAGGCGCGGCCAGGAACATGTCGCTGGCCCCGGCATGCTCACGCCGCGCTGCGCGCATATCACCGAGAACGGCAAGAAGGGCTATGTCTGCATGCCTCTGGCGGCCCAAGGCGAGACGCTGGGCATCCTTCATCTGTGCGAGCCGAATGCGGCCGAGAAGCCACAATGGCTGACTGAAAGACAGCAGATCCTGCGCGGTGTCGTCGACACGCTGGCGCTCGCCCTGGCCAATCTGCGCCTGCGCGAGACGCTGCGGCAGCAGTCGATCCGCGATCCGAACACCAGTCTGTTCAACCGGCGATATCTCGAGGAGACGAGCAGCCGCGAACTGCGCCGGATGGAGCGCTCGGGCCAGCCGCTGGTGATCATCATGCTCGATGTCGACCATTTCAAGCAGTTCAACGATACGTTCGGCCACGAAGCCGGCGATCTCGTCCTGAAGCAGGTCGCCGCCACCTTGATCGAGCACGCCAGGGATAGCGATGTCGTGTCGCGCTACGGCGGCGAGGAGTTTGCCCTGGTCATGCCGGGAAGCTCGGTCCAGGAAGGTGCCGAGCGGGCGGAAGCGCTGCGCCAGGCAATCAGGAAGCTTCATTTGACGCATCGCGGCCGAACGCTGGGCACCGTCACAGCCTCGTTCGGTGTCGCCGCCTACCCCGAGCATGGCGTGGGCTGGGCCGAATTGACCAACGCCGCGGATCACGCGCTCTACGAGGCCAAGGGTAGTGGGCGCGACCGCGTCGCCATCGCGCTGGGCAACGCGTCCGGCGAGCGACCTCCGATCCAGTTGGTACCAGCCCCGAAAAGCAGCTGAAACCGTTTGGGGTAGAGACTCGGCCCGGCCCGCGATAGTCATCCTGCGCCTGCCAAGAGGGATCAGGCAAGTTCTCTCTGCCCTCGAGGTCTCGCGCGCGGGCTCTTCC
This sequence comes from Mesorhizobium sp. M0491, assembly GCF_040321265.1. Taxonomy (NCBI): domain Bacteria; kingdom Pseudomonadati; phylum Pseudomonadota; class Alphaproteobacteria; order Hyphomicrobiales; family Phyllobacteriaceae; genus Mesorhizobium; species Mesorhizobium sp. M0491. Next base: position 227,586 of record NZ_JAMYRE010000011.1, on the reverse strand, counting down.
TGAGCGGCCGCGGTCTTGCCGTCCTTCAGACCTCCACACTGTCAGAGGATCCGGCTCTTTTCGGCTGCGGCATTGGTTGTTCGGGCTATTTCAACCCCCAAATGTCCCAAATTTACCTTTGTGCCGACGGGGCTTCCCCTGCGCAAGCAGCGGATGTAAGGATATATTAGCAATTTGTTAAGTTCGAAGCGAGGTATGCGTAAGGGGAGTTTGGTGATGAACTTCAGAGGCCTGATCAAGCGTGCTGAAGACGTGGATAAAGCGATCCAGGACCTGCAGATCGATTTGGCGGACGCGCTGGATGCAAGTCTCGACGCCAACGACCTGGTGCCGTCGGAGAGCGACGATGTGCCGGATGCCCAGGCGGCAGCTGATGACGGGCCACCCCAGGCCGACGCGGCAAATGACGACAACGCCAGGAAGGCCGACGCTGCGGGCGATGCGGACAGTTCCGAAACCGCGCCACGACTGACGGCCCATACACAGACCCGGCTGGCTGCATTGAGCGCCTTCGAAGGTCTCTTCCATGACGCCAGGGACTATCTGGAGGAGATCAACGACAAGCTGTCGGAGATCGGCACCTCACACCATCTGACGCGTGAATTCCTCAACATCCTGCACAGCGACATCCTGCGCGCCAACGAGCTGGAGGTTGCCAATGCCGCTCTGGCCGCCGAACAGAGGGCGCTGTCGGAGAAGCTGCACGATGCGACGAGAAAATTGCGCGAGCGTGACGGCGCTTTCGAAGCGCTGCAGCAGCGCGAGACAAGCCTGGTTCAGGACCGGGAGACGCTTCGTGCGGCACTTGCCGCGGTAAGGCTGGAACTGGTGGAGACAGCCAATGCGAGCGCCAAACGTGAAGCGGAGTTCGGCGACATCGCCAAGCGGCTGACCGCCAGGACGGTCGAGGCCAACAGGCGCTTGCGCGAAAGCAAGATGCTGCGCGAAAAGCACGTCAACCTCTCGATCGAACTCGACAAGGCGCTGAAGCGGGAATCGCAGGCGCGCCACAGGCTCGACGAGCTCTCGACGATCCATGCCAGCGAAGCAGCGCGGCTGGCGGAGCTGCTGGCCGCGCTCGGCAAGAGCGACAAAGAGGAGATGCGGCTCCAGAAGTCGCTCGAGGCCGCACAGGCGAAGCTGTCGGAAACGAACGAAGCAGCACGCATGATGGAAGGCGACAAGGAAGCCGAGCTGGCTCGCAGCCAGGCGGAAATGCGCGGGTTGAGCTCGGAGATCCAGAACCTGCAATCGCGGCTGGAGCAAACCTCGACCGAAAACAGCGAAGCCGCAGGCGAGATCGCCAGGCTCAAGAGCGAACTGAACGATGCCTTGGCCGAAAAGAAGATCGCCGATGAAAGATTGTCCGCGCTGACCCAGGAGAGCGAAAGCGACAAGATGAGTCTTTCCAAGGTGAACGCCAACCTTTCTCAGCTGACGCTGCAACAGGCGTCCGAACAGATACAGTTCGACGTGCAGAGGCAGGAATGCGAGGACCTCAAAGCTGAAATCGCATCGCTCAATGCCCGCATCAAGGAACTGCTGCCCTACGAGCGGCTCCACAAGGCCACCAATGGCAGGCCGCGCGAGGACGGCGTGGTCGAGATAGCCGGGGCGATGGCGAAGAAAGCACGGACGACGGGCAGGCGGCGCATGCGCAGGAATGTTGGCGCCGCTAGCTGAAGTGTGGCGCTGAAGGGCTTCAGGCGACCCGCTTCAGGTCTTTGTTTTTGTGCATGGGAGGCCGGCACCTCACCCGGAGAGTAAGCCCAATGGGGCACCGGCCAGGCGGATCGACAGGTCCGCCGCACAGACAAGGTAGCGCGCCTCGGTCCTGCACGGCATTGGTGCGATCACGGAAGGTGCCAGCGGCACTTCCCGAAGCTTCTGATTCGAACCTTTGCGACGACCCGCCGGCCGGAGGCTGCAAACACGCCGGGAAACGATCGCGGCCGGCCCGGTGCCTCCTCAGTCGAGCGGCTCGTGCTGATAAAGCTCGTCCATGCTGAGCGAGGCCAGGGCGCCGAAAGGGGCCTGCTTTTTCACGCGGCCGCCGCTCAGGATGACCACGTCGTCGCAGAACGAGATGGTGCTGTGGTGGTGGCTGATGACGATGGTCGTGCGGCGGCCGGCTCTCGACTTCAGGGTCTCGACGATGGCCGCTTCCGACAGCCCGTCCACCGCATTGGTGGCTTCGTCCAGGATGAGGAGATCGGGATCGCGGACCAGGGCTCTCGCCAAGGCGATCCGCTGCCTCTGTCCCGCCGACAGATTGACGCCCCTGTAGCCGACCAGCGTCTCGTAGCCCTGAGGCAGCCTTTCGATGAACTCGTGCGCTTCGGCCAGTCTTGCGGCGGCCTCGGCGTCGCCGGCTGTCGCCGTATCCTGCCCGTAGGTTATGTTTTCAAAAATGCTGCCATCGACCAATTCCAGTTCCTGACTGGCCAGGGCGATGTGCCGTCGCCACTGGCTGGCGTCGATCCCGTCGAGCGGCGATCCATCGACGAGGATGCTGCCAGTGTCCGGTTCGACGAAGCGGCACAGGAGATTGACGATCGTCGTTTTGCCGGCGCCCGAGCGGCCGATCAGCGCCGTCGAGCGGCCGCCGCGGATTTCGAATGTCGCCGCATGCAGCACGACCTCGCGCCGGTCCGTACCGGAATAGGTGAATGTCACATCGTCGAACTTGATGCCCTGGCGCAGGCCGTGGAACGGCTCGTCGCCTTGCGGCGGTTGCGGCTTGCCGGCGGGATCCAGCAGCCATGTCACCTCTTCGAGCGATCCGCTCAGGCCCTGCAGCTGGCTCCACGACCCCTGCAGGGCCCGCATATGCGGCTGCAGCCTGTAGAGCAGGATGACGAAGGCGATGATCAGCGGGAAACTCACCTGCGCCAGCCAGGCGCCGATCACCACCGCCAGGAACAGCATGGCGTGGAGAACCTCCGTCAGCGGCGGCAGCGCTCCCTGGCGCACGAGCAGCGCGAAGGAGGCGCGGCGAACCGCATCCGACGCCGTGTCGAATATCGCCCTTTCCCGGTTCTCCTGTCCGAAGATGCGGATCAGCCGTCCGGCATGCACAAGGTGAAGCATCTGCGAGGCGAGGTGGCCGTTGCGCGAAGCGACGCTGCGGCTGGGCTCCTTCAGATTGGCAGAGAGGATGGCGTGCGCGATCTGGACGAGCGCCAGTCCGAGCGTGACCAGCAGCGTCATGCGCCACGAAAGCAGCAACAGGAAAGCCAACAGGATGATGGCGGCCGATGCGCTGACGATGGCCGACAGCATGATCTGGATCGCATCGGAGGCCCGCCAGGACTCGTTGGAGATGATGTTGAGCAGGCGTCCGGGGCTTTGCCGCAGGAAGAATGGGTAGCCGACCCGCAACAGCTGCTCCGACAGGGCGCCACGGATGGAATGGCTTGCCTTGCCGGAGATGAAGGTCGTCAGCAGCGTGTTGGCGAAGGCGAAGACGTTCTTCAGGATGATCGAGCCGAGGATGGCGACCGAAATGACGATCAGCCGGTCGCGCTCGCTCAAGCCCGATCCGACATGCTGGAGGACAGCGGAGAAGCCGCCCATTCCGGCCGCATCCCCATGTCCCATGATGATGCCCAGCAATGGGATGATCAGGCCGATGCCGAACCCTTCGAGGACGGCGCTGAGCAGGCCGAGTACCACCACCGCCGGAAGCAGGCGCAGTTGCCGCTTTCCGAACGCCCGGAACAGCATCGGCAGGTTTGGCGGCAGCATTGGCATTATTGCGTTTCACCTCGCCTGGGCATTGGCTTGCTGATCTTGCCGCACTGGCTCGGCCCGCGGCCGTCTGGCCAGCAGGAGAACCGCGAACCTGGCCGCGCCGAGCAAATTCATGGCGACGATCGGCCAGTGCGGCAGGTTGAGTTCACGATCGAAGGCGGGTCCTCCCGCCAATTCCCTGATAGCCCCTCTTGCGGCCCAGTAGAAATGGCGAAGCAGCCAGGGCGCGTGGCGAACATGCTTCAGGCAGAGTCCGCCATTGCCCAGGCTGTAGTCGCGGTGCAGCTTCTCGATGGCTTTGCGATCCCGCCGGCCATGATGATGGAATATCGTCATATCAGGCACATACTCGACTGCGATGCCGAGCAGCATCGCGCGCACGAGATAATCGGTATCCTCGGCCGACCGCAATGGTCCGCCGGCGCCGAAGCGTTCGTCGAAATAGCCGATGCGGGCCGCGACATCGCGGTGCATCGTCATGTTGCAGCCCAGCACGAAGCCGCCGGGATGAACATCTGGCGTCAGCCGCTCGCGCGCCCACGACCGCTTGATGGTGAACGGCAAATCCCTGGCATCGCCAAGCTCGACACGTCCGCCCCGGATGAGCCATTGTTCCCCGGACGCATAGTGTCGCTCCAGATCGCGCAGGTAATCGCGATGGACCGCGCAGTCATCGTCGACGAAGACCAGCACACGGCCGCGCGCGCGCCTCAGCCCGGCGTTGCGCGCGGCCGCCAGCCCGGGGCGCGGCTCGCAGACCGGCGTGAACGGAATGTCCGACGCAGCGGCGATGCTGGCCAGGCGTTCGGCCGTGCGGTCGCTCGAACCGTTGTCGACGACCACGAGTTCGGCGGCGAAGCCGGCATGTGCGCGGCACGCGGCTTGCACCGACTTGATACAGGCATCGAGCACGGCGACGCGGTTGCGCGTGCAGATGATGAAGCTGACTTCCGGCGCCGATCGTTCCGGGCGGGGACCGGCCGGGGCAGGGCCAAGCGCCGTCGAACGATCGCGCTGCAGAGGTTGGTTGGCTTTGACGATCATGCCTTTAACTCAACCGATGAGACGCCAGAACCGCCGCGGCGGGCGCGGATTTGAAGAAGTACGCCATGGCATCGGCTTGTCTGGCGGCCGACAGCGAGGCGAGGCTGAGCCAGGGCGCCCAGGCGCCGGGCCGCAGCGCATATTGCTCGCGGCGCCGGATGACGTTCCATTTCGCGGTCCGCGTCAGCAATTCATGCGTCAACGCCGGCTGCTTTTTGTCGGCGACGAGCTGGTAGAGGAAATAGAACAGGTTCAGCGCGCCAGCCTCGAAGCTCGGCCGCGTCGCCGCCGGCAGCGAGCGGATTTCCTCCTCCAGCGCGACGATGAAGCTGGCCGCACGGGCGACCGTGTCGTGGCTGACCGCATCGCCGATGTCGCGCAGGTCCCGCGTGGCCTGCGCCAGGCCCTCGCGCTCGAGGTTCTCGGCCACGATGCGCAAATGCGTCCTGCGCATCTCCTTGACGTGCCGGCTGGTCACGCTTGCCTCATGGACGCGGTAGACGACCAGGTTTTCGGGCATCATGGCTGCCGGGTAGCGGCTGGCCAGCCGCCTGAAAAGATCGAAGTCCTCGGCGTGCCTGTAGGTCTGGTCGTAGTGGAGAACGCCGTCGTCGATGACCTTCCTGTTGTAGACGACCGTCGGGTGCATGAAGATCGTGAAGAACATCGCCAATACAGGGATGCGGCCGAACTGGAACACCGGATCCGGCCTGCCGATGGCGATGCGGCCGCGGATCAACATGTCGACGCCGGCGCCGCAGAAGCCCAGTTCGGGCCGCCGCTCGAACAGCGCCACCTGGCGCGACAAACGCCAGGGATAGGCGACGTCGTCGGCGTCCATCCGCGCGACCAGTTCGCCCCGGGCGAGCGCCAGCCCTTCGTTGAGCGTCGCGACAAGGCCGCGGTTTTCACGCGAGACGATCGAAATGCGGCTGTCGGCCTTTTGGCAGCGCTCGAGTATCTCGAGCGAATTGTCGGTCGAACCGTCATCGATCGCGATGATCTCCAGGCGGCCGTAATCCTGCCGCAGGATGCTTCCCAGCGCGGCGGCGAGATAGGGGCCGGCATTGTAGACCGGCAACAGGACGGAGACGAGCGGCGCGGCGGTCATCGTCTTGTATCCGTGCGCTGGAGTTCGAGCGCCGGTGTGCGGTCATCCGGCGGTCCGACGGCCGCCGTCGCGAGCCAGCCGCCATGGCTGCCCTGTGCGGGGCGGGTGCGCGCGACATAGGGGAAGTGGCGCTTGAGGCTGTTGAGCGGCCTCTCGAAAACCACCCAGGAAATCCAGGCCGCGACAATCGTGGCGGCGCCCGCGACCAGGAATCGCCCTGGCCCTTGCTCCGAGACGTTGAGCGGAATCCAGGGCTGCGCCTTGACGGCGAGCGACAGCAATATCGGATGATAGAGATAGACGCCGTAGCTGATGCGGCCGAGGCCAAGCAGCGGCGGCAGTTCGGCAAGCCTGCCCAGGATGCCGCCAAGGCCGCGCGAACAGGCGGCTACGATGACCATCAGTGGCACCAGGGGCAGGACTTCTCGCAGCACCCAGCGGGCCCATTCCAATGTCGGATCGGCGGGCTCTGGGACTAACCACTCAATCGCCAGGAATGCGGCGGCGAAGGCAGGCCAGCCCAGCCGCATCCAGTGCGGCAGGCCGGCGCCCCTAAAATGCCAGCAGGCAAGCAGCGCGCCCGAAGCCAGCGCGTCCATGGATGCCGGCGGCAGCAGGTCGCGCGACAGCGCCGGCGTGGCAGTGATCGGCCAATAGAAGCGATAGGCCAGCGACAGTGCGATGACGGCGATGCAGATGGCCTCGAAGCGGCGGCGTGGGGCCAGCAGGACGACCAGCGGCCAGGCAAGATAGAACTGCTCCTCGATGCTCAGGCTCCAGAAATGGCCCAGCACCCAAGGGTTCCAGTTATTGTGCTGCGCATACCAGAAGTTCGACAGATAAAGCGCATGCCAGACCAGCGATCCTCTGGATTGATCCAGGTCAACCAGCCAGACGAAACCCAGGACGGCAAAATAGGGCGGGAATATCCGCAACATCCGCCTGATGTAGAAGGAGCGCAGCGCGGGGCCGGTTTCGAATTCGGTGGCCGAACGCGCCTCCAGCAGCAGGCGCGTGATCAGGAAGCCGCTCAGCACGAAAAACAGCCGCACGCCGATATGGCCCCAGAACGAAGGTCCCTCCGCGAAGAAATGGGAATACAACACCATCGTTACGGCGATGGCTCTCAACGCATCAAGTTGGATGTCACGGGCGCTTCCCATCAGCGGCTTCCGCGGCATTGATGTCCGCGACGTATCCGCCAGCCGGTCGTTTCGGGCACCAGGCGGACGAGATCCGCCAGGGCACCGGCACCGTCAAACCTTCGCTTTGCGGGTCCGATCGCGGCGAGTCCGATCGGGCCGGGCTCGAAATCGACGGACGAACAGCACAAGTTGGTCAACGTGCCGGAATCCTCCACAGCGTATGTCCAGTCGCAACGAACCCCAAAGGAATGGTTCGGCCACCCTATTGTGCGGCGCAACACAAAAAATCTACCGGGATGAAATACTTATGTGAGCAAGCGCTAAAGATTCCTGCTTCGGCTGATTGGGAGGACGTCGTAGGCTGACGCAATAAGATAGGCCTAATCATTTGTTAAACCAGGCGAAATTTCGGAGTCTGTATTTTTTGCCGAGTGGATTGGCTCTGGTTGCGCCGAGAAATGGGCTGGAACCATTGGCTTTGCGCGGTGCAGCATCGTCGCCGTCTTTTTCTTGCCGCAAGGCTCACTGCTCCCGAGGCAGGCCTTCCGTCCAACGGGAACTCGCACGTAACGCCCCTCACACTGCCTCGAACACCACCGTCTGCTCCAGTCCGCCGCCCCGGCGGTTTTGCAGCGTCACGATGCCGCCGTAGCGCTCGATGATTTCCTTGGCGATGGCGAGGCCAAGACCGGCTCCGGGAACGGATTGCAGGCGGCCGGGGTCGACGCGGAAGAAGGGCTCGAACGCCTTGTTCAGGAGTTCCGTGGGTATGCCCGGGCCATGGTCAGATATGGTCAGCACGGCGCGATTGTCGGCTGCGGCCAAGTCGATGCGGCACGCCTTGCCATGGGTGGCGGCGTTGACGATCAGGTTGCGCAAGGCGCGGCGCAGGCCAAGCGCGCCGGCCCGCACGCAAACCTTGTCCAGGTGCCCGATCGAGACGGCATGGCCGAGCGATACCATCTCGGCTTCGATATCGCGCACCGTCTTTGCCAGGTCGACCGGTTCGACGGCGTCCTGGTTCACTTCTTCGCGCACCAAGCGGATGGCGCTATCGGCGATGCGGTCGAGTTCGTCGAGGTCGTGAAGCCATTTGTCGCGTTCGTCGTCGAGGAATTCGGCGCGCAGCCGCATGCGCGTCATCGGCGTTCGCAGATCATGGCCGGCGGCGGCGACCAGCCGCATTCGGCTTTCCATGGCGGTCCGCAGCCGCGACGAGAGCTGGTTCAGCGCATGCGCGGTGGCCTTGACCTCGGCCGAGCCCACTTCCGGCACCGCCGCCAGGACGCCATCCGATCCGATCTTGGAGACGGCGGCCTCCAGCATCTCGAGCGGGCGGATCAGCACCGAGGTGAAATAGACCGACACCGCCGTGGCGCCGGCGACGATCAGCGAGATCCAGCCGGCCAAGACCAGCCATTCGCGCCTTGGGGGCTTGAGATGCGGCACCTCCATGATCGCCCAGCGGCGGTCAGGCAGGTGCATCGATGCGATCTGGCCGGGTTCGTCCGTCTTCTCGTTGACGACCGCCGGAAAGTCGAGGCCACGGCGGTGCAGGATGTCGTTGAGCATCGCCGTTTCCGCACGAGCCACCTTGCCGCCCGCCGGATGGTCGGCGAATTGCACCCGCAGGACGTCGGGGATCGGCCCCGGCAAAAGCCGCACCACCAGTTCCATCTGTTGGGCAATCCAGGGCACGGTCAGTTCCGGCGGCGGTCCGCCGCCGCGCACGCTGATGACGGCGGCCGTCGCCAGGCCGACGACGCCGACGATCGAGGCGACCAGCAGCAGGATGAGACGGCGGCGCAGCGAGTTCACGCGTGGCTCTCCACGGTCTCGACGCGCGCGGTGAGTTGGTAGCCGCCATTGCGCACGGTCTTGAACAGCGGCCCGTCGCCGGTGTCGGAAAATTTCCGGCGCAGCCGGCTCACCAGCACATCGACCGAACGCTCCAGCGGGTCGCGCTCGCGGCCTTGCGTCAGGTCGAGAAGCTGGTCGCGCGATAAAAGCCGGCCGGGGCGGTCGAGAAACACCTGCAAGAGGTCGAACTCGGCGCCCGTAAGGTCGACGGCCACGCCTTGTGCATCCGTCACCTTGCGGGTGTCCGGCTCCAGCCTGTAGCTGGCGAAGCGGTAGATTCGCGCGCGGGGCGAGGTGGGCGTCTCCTCGGGCGTCGAGCGCCGGAGCACGGCGCGGATGCGGGCAATGAGCTCACGCGGGTTGAACGGCTTGCCGAGATAGTCGTCGGCGCCGAGTTCCAGGCCGATGATGCGGTCGACGTCTTCTTTCAGCGCCGTCAGCAGGATGACCGGGATATGCGGCTTGCGGTCACGCAAGACCCGGCAGATATCGAGCCCCGAGCCGTCCGGCAGCATGACGTCGAGCACGATCAGGTCGAACTGGCCCGCGCCCAGCCTCTGCTCGCATTCGCGCCGGTCCGCCGCAGCTGTGACACGAAAGCCCTGGCTGTCGAGATAGCGCTGGAGAAGCGTCCTGATCTCGCGGTCGTCGTCGACGACGAGGATATGGGGTTGTGACTGCATGACCGTGCCCTTGCCTTGGCCGCGATTATAGGGAGAGCCGCATCCAAGCGGCACGGAAAATTGCAACTGAATGTTTCCGGCAGGCCGTGGGAAACATTCAGTTACAAATTGCCCTCTTGCGGAAATCTTCGGCAATACGCCGACGCGAAGCGGACAAACACGCTTCCTATCCTCTCATTTGTCCGAAGCATGAGAGAAAGGAACACCGTCATGCGAAGCAGACTTCTTGCGCTCGGCCTGTTTTCCGTCGCCGCAATTCACCCCGTGCTGGCGGCACAGCGCGATCCGGGTGCCGCCCCCGGCGAGCCGCCACCGGTCATGGCCCAGCAGAGTGGGGCAATGCAGGATGGACCCGATCATGGCCCGATGGCCGGACCCGGCCCGCACGGGCCGATGCGGCATGGTCCGCAGGGTTTTGGCCCGCGAGGTTTTGGACCGGAAGGCTTTGGCCCCCGCCGCATGGGTCCGCCGCCGGAATTCATGCTGGCCGCCCGGCTGGCCGCGCTCGAGACCCGCGTCGGCATCCGCTCCGAACAGCTCGACGCCTGGCGCGACTACACCAGCGCGCTGCAGGCCGTGCTGGCGCCGCCACGGCCCGATCATGGGCGGCCCGGTGGTCCTGATGGCTCCGGCGGTCCTGAAGCGAAGGGCTCCGACTCAGCCGGCCCTGACGGCAAGCGCGATCCCTTCGCCTTCCAGGAAAAACTGGCCGACGACGTCACGGCCCGCGCGGTTTCGGCCGGCAAGCTGAAAGACGCGATCGCGGCACTGCGCGCCAAGCTGACGCCCGAACAGCTCGAAATCCTCGCTTCGGCGGAACGTCCCCACGGACCACCCCCCGGTCCCTGGGGCGGTCCGCCGGATGATGCAGCCGGCCCCCGAGGTCTGCCCAACGATGGCAGTCCGCCGCCCCAGCCCGGGAACGGCTGAGAACTCTGACCGGCTGCGCCGGCCGGCCCGGTACCCAACCCGTTCTCGGGCCGGCCGGTCTCTTTCAGGGATGGCGGGCGTATCTTCGCCATCCCTGTTTTTCAAATCATGCCCAGTTCAAATCAACGGAAGCACGACAATGTGGGAAGCCATGATACTGCTGCGGCTGCTCGCGTCCGCCAGCCCGAGATTGTCACTCGACCATGCCGGACGCGGTCTTCCGCTGTCCGGACGCGGTCTTCCGCTGTCCGGACGCGGTCTTCCGCTGTCCGGACGCGGCCTGCCACTGGCTCTGCCGGCCGACACGCTGAAGGGCGCGATCCGCCTGCGCTTCGCCGCCTGGCGGCTGTCGCTTCCGCTCTCGCAGCCGCTCGACAACCATGGACATCATGACCGCAAGATCGCGTGAACTCCGGCAAGGCGCTTGGCATGTCCTCGCTGATCGGCATAATGATGTTGGTGGGCATCGCGGCCAGCTACTCGACCTTCGAGCAGCTCCGGCCGACGAGAAGGAACGCGACATGAGCCGCTTCGAAGCATTGCTCGTCGCCGCCCGCCGACGGGTGCGGCCTATCATCATATGGATCGGCATGCCCTCGACCAAGCGGTCCATTGCCAGCGCGTACGCAACTCCAGGGAAAGATCCAGGCCATGATTTCAAAGTCTAGCCAGCCTCGTTTTTCGGCGCGCCGTCTGGCGCCCTGGGCCGCGATGTTCGCCGCCACTCTTCTGCTGGCGTCCTGCTCGCAGGAGGGCAGCGCCCCCGCCGGCATGGGCGCGCCCGGCAAACCGGAAGTCGGTGTCGTCACCTTGCATCCGCAATCGGTGGCGATCACCGCCGAGCTGTCGGGACGCACGGCGGCCTCGCTGGTTGCCGAGGTGCGCCCGCAAGTGAACGGCATCATCCAGCAGCGCCTGTTCAAGGAGGGCAGCGAGGTGGCGGCTGGACAACCGCTCTACCTCATCGATCCGGCGAGCTACAAGGCGTCGTATGACAGCGCGGTCGCCGCACAGCAGAAGGCGCAAGCGGCGGTGCCCACCGCACAGGCCAAGTTCGACCGTTATGCCGGTCTGTTGAAGCAGAACGTTGTTTCCAAACAGGATTATGACGATGCCGCCGCCACGCTGGCACAGGCGCAAGCCGATGTCGCCTCGGCCAAGGCCAGTGCCGAGACCGCGCGCATCAGCCTCGACCGGACCTCGATCACCGCGCCGATCGCCGGGCGCATCGACAAGTCCACGCTGACGCCGGGTGCGCTGGTGACCGCCAACCAGGACACTGTGCTGACGACCATCCGTGCCCTCGATCCGATCAATGTCGACGTCACACAGTCGAGCACCAACCTGCTCAACCTGCGCCAGGCGATCTCGGAAGGGCGGCTGAAGTTCAGCGGCCCCAATGTCAGCGTCAAGCTGAAGCTCGAGAACGGCACCATCTACACACAGACCGGCAAGCTGGAATTCGCCGGCGCCAATGTCGACCAGACCACCGGCACCTTCGCGCTCAGGGCCGAATTCCCCAATCCAGACCGCCTGCTTTTGCCCGGCATGTATGTGCGGGCGCTGGTCGAGGAGGGCGTCGCGCAGAATAGTTTCCTGGTGCCGCAGCGCGCCGTCAGCCGCAACACCAAGGGCGAGGCCACCGCCATGGTCATCAATGCGCAGGGCAAGGTCGAGACGCGCGTGCTCGCAGTGCGCAACAGCGTCGGCAACAACTGGCTGGTGGATTCGGGTGTCGGCGACGGCGACCGCGTCATCGTCGAGGGCATGCAGCTGGTGCGCCCCGGCGGCGACGCGACGGGCGTCGAAGTGACGATCGACGAGACGACAGGCGAGGTCAAGGACCGCGGGCAGGGCACTTCCGCCGCGCCCGCCGCGTCCAACGCTGCCAAACCGGCGCCTGCCGCCGCGGCCGGGAACTGAGCGATGTCCGTATTCTTCATCAACCGGCCGATCTTCGCCTGGGTGATCGCCATCGTGATCATGCTGGGCGGGCTTCTGGCGCTCACCTCGCTGCCGATCTCGCAATATCCGCAGATCGCGCCGACCACGGTCAATATCAGCGCAACCTATCCGGGCGCCGACGCGCAGACCGTCGAGAACTCGGTGACCAAGGTCATCGAGCAGGGCATGACCGGCATCGACAATCTCGACTACATGACGGCGACGTCGACCTCGACCGGTTCGGCCTCGATCACGCTGACCTTCACCACATCAGCCGATCCCGATACCGCCCAGGTGCAGACGCAGAACAAGCTTCAGCTGGTGCAGTCGCAGCTGCCGCAGGTGGTGCAGAGCAACGGCATCACCGTCTCCAAATCCTCGACCGGCTTCCTGATGGTCATCGGCTTCGTGTCGACCGACGGCAAGATGAACTCGACCGATCTCGCCGACTATGTCGATGCCACCGTCAACGACACGCTGAAGCGCGTCGAGGGTGTCGGCTCGACGCAGCTGTTCGGCTCCGGCTATGCCATGCGCATCTGGCTCGACCCCGACAAGCTCGCCAAATACGCCCTGATGCCGAGCGACGTTGCCTCGGCGATCGAGGCGCAGAACACGCAGGTTTCGGCCGGCCAGCTCGGCGGCCTGCCGGCGCGCAAGGGCCAGCAGCTCAATGCCACGGTGACGGCCAAGAGCCGGCTGCAGACCGCCGAACAGTTCCGCAACATCATCCTGAAGAGCCAGACGGACGGCTCGCTGGTACGCCTCAACGACGTCGCCACCGTCGAGCTCGGCGCCGAAAGCTATACGACGCAGGCCAATTACAACGGCAAGCCGGCGGCGGGCGTCGCCGTCAATTTGGCGACCGGCGCCAATGCCATCAACACCGCCGAGGCGGTGCGTTCGACGATCGCCCGGCTGAGCTCGACCTTCCCGCAAGGCGTCGAGGTCGTCTATCCCTACGACACTTCGCCTTTCGTGCGGCTGTCGATCGAGGAGGTGGTCAAGACGCTGGCCGAAGCGATCGTGCTGGTGTTTCTGGTGATGTTCATCTTCCTGCAGAATTTGCGCGCCACCATCATCCCGACGATTGCCGTGCCGGTGGTGCTGCTCGGCACGTTCGGCGTGCTGTCGCTGTTCGGCTATTCCGTCAACACGCTGACCATGTTCGCCATGGTGCTGGCGATCGGCCTGCTGGTCGACGACGCCATCGTCGTGGTCGAGAATGTCGAACGCGTGATGCAGGAAGAGGGCCTGCCGCCGAAAGAGGCGACGCGCAAGTCGATGCACGAAATCACCGGCGCGCTGATCGGCATCGCCACCGTGCTTTCGGCCGTGTTCGTGCCGATGGCTTTCTTCGGCGGTTCGACCGGCATCATCTACCGGCAATTCTCGGTGACCATCGTCTCGGCGATGGTGCTGTCCGTGCTGGTCGCACTGGTGCTGACGCCCGCACTTTGCGCCACGATCCTGCGGCCGCCCAAGGACCATGCGACGCAGACCGGTCCGTTCGGCTGGTTCAACCGCGTCTTCGATCGCGGCACGCTTGCCTATCGCGACGGCTCGCACGGCATCATCAACCGGTCCTGGCGCTTCCTCGTCGTGTTCCTGGCCATCGTCGTTGCCGTGGGCTGGATGTTTGCCCGGCTGCCGAGTTCGTTCCTGCCGGAAGAGGACCAGGGCATCCTGATCACCAGCGTACAGCTGCCGGTCGGCGCGACGCAGGATCGCACGGAGCGCGTGCTGGGAGAGGTGACCGATCATTATCTCAATCAGGAGAAGGACGTCGTCGACGGGGTGTTCACCGCCTCCGGCTTCGGCTTCGGCGGCGCAGGGCAGAATGTCGGCATCGCTTTCGTGCGGCTGAAGGATTTCGACCTGCGCAAATCGCCGGCTTCGGCCGCGCAGGCAATCGCCGGCCGGGCGATGGGCGCGTTTTCGAAGATCAGGGATGCTCAGGTCTTTGCGCTTGCGCCTCCCGCCATCCAGGGGTTCGGCAACACCAACGGCTTCGACTTCTACCTGCAGGACGTCAACGGCGCCGGCCATGACGCGCTGATCCAGACGCGCAACCAGCTTCTGGCCCTGGCCGGGCAGAGCAAGGTGCTCGCCAACACAAGGCCCAACGGGCAGGAAGACCAGCCGCAATTCTCGGTCGACATCGACCAGGAAAAAGCCAGCGCGCTGGGCGTCAGCCTGGCCGACATCAACAACACGCTTTCCACCGCCTGGGGCAGCGACTACGTCAACGACTTCATCGATCGCGGGCGGGTGAAACCGGTCTATCTGCAGTCGGACCCGAACTTCCGCATGCAGCCGGAAGATTTGGACAAATGGCAGGTCCGCAATGCCAGCGGGGCAATGGTGCCGTTCTCGGCCTTTGCTTCCAGCCATTGGACATTCGGTTCGCCCAGGCTGGAGCGCTACAATGGGTCGGCGGCGGTCGAGATCCAGGGCGCGGCGGCCACGGGCATCAGCTCGGGTGCCGCCATGGACGAGATCGACAAGCTTGTCGCGCAACTGCCCGCCGGCTATTCCCACGAATGGACAGGGCTGTCGCACCAGGAGAAGCTTTCCGGCAACCAGGCACTGTCGCTCTATGCGATCTCGGCACTGGTCGTGTTCCTGTGCCTGGCAGCACTTTACGAGAGCTGGTCGATCCCGTTCGCGGTCATGCTGTCGGTGCCGATCGGCATCTTCGGCGCGCTGCTGGCGGCGAGCCTGTTCGGCCAGTCCAACGACGTCTATTTCAAGGTCGGCCTGCTGACCACGATCGGCCTTGCCGCCAAGAACGCCATCCTCATCGTCGAGTTCGCCATCGAGCGGCAGACCGCCGGGATGGGTCTCGTCGAGGCGACGCTTGAGGCGGCGCGACAACGATTGCGGCCGATCCTTATGACGTCGCTGGCCTTCATCCTCGGCGTGCTGCCGCTGGCGATCGCCAGCGGTGCGGGCTCCGGCGCGCAGAACTCCGTCGGCATCGGCGTCATGGGCGGCATGATCGCGGCGACCGTGATCGGCGTCTTCCTGGTGCCGCTGTTGTTCGTCACCGTGCGGCGCATCTTCAAGGGCAGGGCGGTCAAACCAGATACGGGCGAGACGCCGGTGACGGCCAACCAGCAATAAGGAAAACTTCACATGACAGGCTTGGAACGTGGCTCGGTGGCCGCGAGGCGGCTCCTTGCGCCTATGCTTACCACTGTCCTGCTCGCGGGATGCGTCGTCGGTCCGGATTATCAGACGCCGATATTGGCGATGCCTGCAAGCTGGAGCGGCCAGAAGCCGACAAAGCCTGCCCAGCCGGCGCAACTGTCGAAATGGTGGCAGCGGCTGCGCGATCCCGAGTTGAACACGCTTGTCGAGGAAGCGGTTGCCGGCAATCTCGATGTCGCCACCGCCAAGGCCAGGATCCGCGAGGCGCGCGCCAGCTATCGCCAGAGTGCAGGCACGTTGCTGCCGTCGGCCGAGGGCTCCGGCTCGGTCTCCCGCAACAAGTCGTCAGAAGCCACGTCTGGCTCTGATGCCACCTACAGCGAGTATCAGGCCGGCTTTGACGCCAGCTGGGAACTCGACCTGTTCGGCGCCAACCGCAGGGGCGTCGAGGCCGCGCGCTACGGGCTGGACGCCTCGCAGGAGGAACTGCGCTCGACGCTTCTCACCCTGGTCGGCGATGTCGCTTCCTATTATGCCCAGGCGCGCGGCTACCAGGCCCGCATCGCGCTCGCCCGGCGCTCGGCCGCGTCGCAAAGGCAGACCGCCGAACTTACCCGCACCATGGCGCAGGCGGGCACGGCGACCGCCGCCGATGTCGCCAAGGCGATGGGGCAGGCAGCGAGCACCGAAGCCGCGGTGCCGACGCTGGAGGCAAGCTATGCCCAGGCCGTGCATCGTCTCGCGGTGCTGGCCGGCCGGCCGCCTGCCTCGCTCAGCGAGCGGCTGAAGCGGGTCGCCCCGATCCCTGCACCACGCCTGCCGATGCCCACCGGAATTCCCGCCGACCTCCTGCTTTCGCGGCCCGATTTGCGCATGGCGGAGCGCCAATATGCGCAATACACCGCCAAGATCGGCCAGGCAGAGGCCGCCCGCTATCCCTCGGTCAGCCTGACGGGAGACATCAGCACGGCGGCGCTGAAGCTTGGCGATCTCGGCAAGAATTCGTCGATTGGCTGGTCGTTCGGGCCGACGCTCAGCGTGCCGGTGTTCAATGCCGGCCAATTGCAGGCCGCCGTCGAGGTCGCCAAGGCGCAGCGCGATCAATATTTCATCGCATATCGGTCTTCGGTGCTGACGGCGCTCGAGGATGTCGAGAATGCGCTGGTGCTGTTGTCGCAGGAGCGCATCCGGATCGGCAAGCTCGCCTCGTCGGCGAGGTCCTATGGCGAGGCGGCAAGTCTCGAAGGCACGCTCTACAAGGCCGGCGAGACAAGCCTTCTCGATGTGCTCGACGCCCAGCGCTCTCTCTACTCGGCCGAGGACTCGCTGCTGCAAAGCCGCGTCCTGCTGGCGACCAACTACATCGCCCTCAACAAGGCGTTCGGCGGCGGTTGGGACGGCGCGGTGGACAGTGCCAAGCCTGAGATCGTCGACGTCAGGACCGCGCCAAGGCTGGCGTCGAAGCCGGCCTCCTGAGCGGGCCTCGGTCAAGTATTTCGACGCGGCTACGCAGATTTCGAGATTGTGCGACACACCGCTCGTGGCGGCGCGTGAAATGCCGGCTCGTGCTTTGGCGATGGCGGGGAGATCGCATCGCTGTTATTGATGGTGATCACACAGCACAGGCGTCGCAGATGACATCCGATACACAGAAGGCCGAAGCGGTCGGGCAGCTGCTCGAAACGCCGGACCTTGCCAGCGCGCTGGAAAGCGAACAGTTCAAGAAGTTCCTCGACCAGGTGCCGATCGCCATTGCCGTCTCCGACCTCGGTGCGAAGGAGCGTGTCGTCTATGCCAATCCGGAATTCGAGAAACTGTCCGGCCTCAAGGCGGCGACGCTCGCTCGGCAACACTGGGCGGCGCTTTCCGGCACCGGCCTGCACAAGCAGAAGGGCCGGCCGCTGTTCGAGGCCGTGGTCGAGGACACCGATTTCATCGGCACGTTCCGGCTGGAGCGGAAGGAAGACCAACAGGCGATCGTCGACGTCTATTCCAATGTCATCGAGGACGACAATGGCAAGGCCTGCTTCCGGCTGGTGGCGCTGGTCGACGTCTCTGCCCATGGCGAAACCGAAGATGCGCGATCGATCGATGAGCGCATCCGCGAGAAGGACACGCTGCTGCGCGAACTGCAGCACCGGGTGAAGAACAATCTGCAGATGATCACCGCACTGATCCGGATGGAGACGCGAAACGCGGCCGAGCCGGACCAGAAGCGTTTCGAGAGGCTGGCAGGGCGCGTCGACGCGCTGGCGATCCTCTACCAGACGCTGTCGGGGGACGATGGCAAGGATGAGGTCGATCTCGGCGTCTATCTCAGCCAGATCGCGTCGGCGGTGATGAACTCGCATGCGGTCGAGGGCATCCGCCTCGACATGAAGGTCGACACCTATCCGGTGTCGATCAATGTCGCCATGCCGACCGGACTGGTGGTGAACGAACTTTTGACCAATGCGCTCAAACATGCCTTCCAGGGGCGAGACGGCGGCACGATCACGCTGCACAGCATCGTCGACGGTGATGGCTGCCGCATCGTGATCGCCGATGACGGCATCGGCCTGCCGGACGGCGAGACCTGGCCCAAGAGCGGCAAGCTCGGCGCGCTGATCGCCCGCTCGCTAACCGAGAATGCCAGGGCGGAGTTCGACGTGAAGTCGAGCGCTGCCGAGGGTACGCGGGTCACCATCGTCTTCAAGCGCTCGGCTGCCACCGCCTAAAGCGTTGTCGTTGCGCTCTCACACCTACAGGATCATCTCCAGCTATTCCTTGTCCGCCGCGGCAATGAACGCTTCGCGGCCCGGGAGGCTCATAGCGTGCCTGCAGTCCTTGCCCCAGCAGCCAGTTGCGGCTGCCTCACGACAGGTCGGCCGGTTCGCCCTATCTCCATGCCGCCGGTCGGGTTTGGACCCGGCGGTATGGAGGATGGGATCACGTGACATCGACGCCGATTGCCAGTCGCGAAGCAGCGCCCTTGCCGGTCGCGGCACTGATGGGCGCCATGGTGTCGATCCAGATCGGCGCCACCTTCGCCAAGGGCCTGTTCCCGCAGATCGGCGCGCAAGGCACGACGACGCTCAGGCTGGTCATCGGTGCGCTGATGCTGATCGCGGTGCTGCGGCCCTGGCAGATGCGGCCCTCGCGTGCCACCATGCCGTGGCTGGTCGCCTATGGGGTGACGCTCGCCGCGCTCAATCTCCTGTTCTACGCAGCGCTGGCCAGGATTCCGCTCGGCATCGCGGTGGCGCTGGAGTTTACCGGCCCGCTTCTGGTGGCGACCTTGAGCTCGCGGCGCGCCAGCGACTTTGCCTGGATCGCGCTGGCGGTGGCCGGCATCCTGCTGTTGTCGCCCTTCGTTCATTCCCTCGCGCCGCTTGATCCGATCGGGGTGATGCTGGCGCTGGCGGCCGGCGGGTTTTGGGCGCTCTACATCGTGCTGGCCCAGAAGGCCGGCGCGGAGCTTGGCACTCGCACCACCGCCTACGGCATGGCGATCGCCGCCGTGCTGGTGCTGCCCTTCGGCGTGGCACAGGCGGGAACCGCGCTGCTGGCGCCGTCGATCCTGGTCAGCGCGCTGCTGGTCGGCCTGTTTTCCAGCGCGTTGCCATTCTTCCTTGAGATGGTGGCGCTGACCCGCATGCCGGCGCGCATCTACGGCACGCTGACCTGCCTGGAGCCGGGGCTGGGCGCACTGGCCGGCTTCCTGTTCCTGCATGAAAGCCTGACCGCAACGCAACTGGCCGGGATCGCAGCCGTCGTTGTCGCCGCCTTCGGCACGGCGCTGACATCACGGCCGCCGGTTCCATCGCCGGAGTAGGGTGGGGCGGAGTAGGGTGGGAGGGATATGCGGAATCGTGCCGTAAAGCCGGTCCCGTCGCCGACCGCCGTTCGGGCGTTGCCTTTGTCCGGCCGGCGCGCTTCGTTGCTGTTCAGAACTTGATGCCGAGATCGACCTTGGCGCCCTGATCGACCGTGCCGCCACCGAACTGGCCGGAATAGGACACACCGAGCGTCGCGTTGGCCGACATGTTGAAGTCGAGACCGGCCTCGATGACGGCGCTGTCCCTGGCGATCGGCACGCCGGCGATGCTGAATTGATCGCCGCCGGCGAAGGCGAAGCTGGAGGTCGGCGTGACGTCGCCGAACGCGTGGCGCCAGCCGAGCATGCCGCGCGCCGTGGCGTTCATGCCGCCGAGCGCGAAATCGGTCGAACCGCGCAGGCCCAGCGTGGTGAAGGTCGCATCATCGTTCGAGCCGGCGCTGGCCAGTGCCGCATCGCCACCGTCTTCGGTGAAGCCATCGGTATGGACGCTGACATAGGCCAGATTGGCGAAGGGCTCGAACTTGAATTGTCCGGCATCGGCCCGGTAGGCGAGTTCGCCGAACATTTGCGCGGTGCCGGCATCATAGTCGGCCGACAACCCATCCGTGAAGCCGTTGAAAGCAACCGAGCGTTTGGTCGAAAGGCTGCTCCAGCTGTAGGCAGCACCGGTACGGAAAGCGATGGCGCCCCAGTTGGTGCCACCATAGAGGCCGAGATGATAGCTGTCGCTCTTGCCCGAAGAGTTGCGATCGTCGGCGTCGAAGCTCGAATGGCTGTAGCCGCCGAGCAGGCCGACGCGCCAGCCGCCCACCAGCGTGTCGGCGCCGGCCAGCAGGCCGCCGGTCGAACGATCGAAGGCGGCGGCGTTGCCGTCGCTGTCGGTATTGCCCCACGACCCAAAGGCCTGGCCCCAGACGGCGAAACGGTCGGTGTCGGCCGCGACCATTTCGGGGCCACCTTCGCCATAAGCCATGACCGGCAATGCGGCCGCGCCAACATCGCCGAAAGCGGACATGATACGATTGGTGACTGCGTCGCGAACGAAGCGGCTGTCCTCGACCAGCATGCCCTTGGCCGAGGCGTGGATTTCGCCAGACAGCTGGTCGAAAGCAGCGCGTGCAGAAGCTGCTGTCGGCAGCGCCAGAAGGGCGTCATGGATAGGATTGCCGGCCTCAAGGCTTTCAGCGCCGCCGCCGGTGGCGATTTGGTTGGGTGTCAGCCCGATATCGGTGAAGCCGTACACCAGCACATCGAGATAGGCATTGTTCAAGTCATAGGCATCCGTCACCGACAGGAACGCGGTGCTGGTGATCCCCGTCACAGAGGCGAACTCGCCGGTGAGTCCCAGATCGGCGGTCAGCACGGTGTAGCGGCCGGCGGTGATGCCTTGCGCCGTCACCGCCAGGGTCGAGCCGGTGATGGTGGCAGTGCCGGTGGTGTGAAGGAGATCCGACTGAAGTGCGGCGTTGATGTCGACGGCGTAGGTCGAACCGGCCGCCAGAGCCACAGTGGCGGCAAGCTCCGTGCGGTCGCCGGCGCCGCCATCCTGCATGGTGAGACGTCCGGCATTGGACAGCAACTCGAGCCCGCTGAAGGTGGTGGTCTCCTGCGTTGCGCCATTGCTGGCGGTTCTGAGAGAGGCTGCGGCTGTATTCGTCACGGTGTCGATGCCGGCGCCGAACAGGCTGGTGCCGCCGGTTGTCCAGGTAGCGTGGTTGGTCAGGAGGTCGGCATAACCGCCAAGCTCCACCCGGCCGGTCAGTGCACCGCCATTGAGAATTGTCGTGGCACCATCAGAGGTAGTGATGGCCAGCGCCGCGGCCGTCAGGGCGGTGTTGTGCGTCGCGCCGGAAAGGGTGATGCCGATCGCATTGCCGCTGTTCGATTGCGCCGAAATCGCGGCGATATCGCCTTCGACCGTGCCGTTGGTGATGATGCCGATCGCGCCCGTGCCGTTGTTGAGGGTGCGGATGCCGGTGGTCCCCGAGACATCGCCCGCGGTCACGTTGACCGCACCCGAGCCCGCTGCCTTGGTCTGCCGGGCGATGATGGCCGTGTTGCCGGTGGACGCCACGTCGCCCGCCGTTATGGTGACGGCGGCGCCGGCCGACTGCGCATAGATGCCGTTCCCGCTGGTCGCGGTGACCGGACCGACCGTGGTCACCGTGGTCGAGCCCGATCCGAAGTTCTCGGCGTCGATGCCGAACCGGGCGTCGATGGAGCCGTTGGCGGTCACGTCGATGTTGCCGGTCCCCGAAGCGTTGAGGATCGCGGCCACCATGCCGGCATTGCCCGCCTGGAGGTTGCCGTTGGCGACCTCCGTGATATCGGCGGTCGTCGACTGGGTCTGGACGTCGATGGCGTCCTTGCCCGCGGTGAGTGCGGTCACCGCGCCCGTGGTGACGCTGATGTCGCCGCCGGCCGCCGTATCGCGCACGACGAAGCCTTCGCCGCCGGTGGAGCTGCTCGCGCCGGAGATGTCGACCGTGACCGTGCCCGAGCCGTTGTTCTGGATGGTCGCAGCGTTGCCGGTCCCGCCGACGAACCCGCCGGCGCCGGTGACGCTGATGTCGCCCGCACCGCCGGTGCCGCCGGTCAGCGACAGGCCGATCGTGGCGCCGGTCACCGTGTCGGCGACGCTCACGCTCACCGCGCCGTTGCCGGTCGCCTTGATGCCCTCGGCAAGTGTGCCGGTCACCGTGCCATTGGCGGTGATGCCGATCGCGCCGGTGCCGTAGTTGGTTGCCTCGATGCCGGTCGTCCCCGAGACATCGCCCGCGGTCACGTTGACCGCACCCGAGCCCGCTGCCTTGGTCTGCCGGGCGATGATGGCCGTGTTGCCGGTGGACGCCACGTCGCCCGCCGTTATGGTGACGGCGGCGCCGGCCGACTGCGCATAGATGCCGTTCCCGCTGGTCGCGGTGACCGGACCGACCGTGGTCACCGTGGTCGAGCCCGATCCGAAGTTCTCGGCGTCGATGCCGAACCGGGCGTCGATGGAGCCGTTGGCGGTCACGTCGATGTTGCCGGTCCCCGAAGCGTTGAGGATCGCGGCCACCATGCCGGCATTGCCCGCCTGGAGGTTGCCGTTGGCGACCTCCGTGATATCGGCGGTCGTCGACTGGGTCTGGACGTCGATGGCATCCTTGCCCGCGGTCAGTGCGGTGACAGCGCCCGTGGTCACCGAAATGCCGGTGCTGGTCGCGACGTCGCGGACAGTAATACCTTCGCCTGCCGCCGAAAAGATATTGCCGGAGACGTTAATGTCTATCGAGCCGACACCGCCGGTCTGCGTCGCATCGAACGCGTTGCCGCGCCATGGTTGATGATGTTTCCACCCGTGTAGGTGATGGCGCCGCCAGCCGCCGAGACCGACAGGGCCGCCGTGCCGCCCGCGGTCGGCGTGTTGCCGGCATCGACGCTGATCGTGCCATTGTTGGTGACGGTGACGCCGCCGGTGTCGGCGTTGGAAACCGCAAGGCCATAACCGCTCACCGTCGTTCCCGGATCGACGGTGACGATGACTGGTGTGGGCAACAAGTTCTGATAGTTGCGGTCGTTGGGTGCGTCAGCGGGAAATGTCGTGTCGGTGGTGGAGGTCGTGTCGCATTGGACAGTGACGGCACCGACGAGACAATCCGCCCAGGCTTGGCCGGACGCCAGCAGACTCACGCCCGCGGCCGCAGCAATCCCGATGGCGGATCGCAGCGCAAGCTGGCTCGCCTGTGAACGCAGGTTGCTCTGTCGGGCTGAATTCGAGGGGGTCTGGCTTAGGTCCGAAGGCCTAAGACCGGCGGAATCTTGAACACGCCCCATGATTTGCCCCTCGCAGCCAATTCATGCGACCCCGGATCAGTCCGGGGCTGACTTGCCTGATAGAAATCTCTAATGTGATGCTTGGAGTTATGTCAACTGAGTACCTGAGAAAATACCAAATACAAAACGTTCCATTCCAAACTCTTCTTCGAGGAACAACTAGCAACGCTATCGTGCAGACGTCACTGTGAGCTTCTCAAATTTCGATTTCGAATCGCTGAACGTCGTACGGGAGTGGTTCAGTTGCGAGGGCGGTGTTTTATTTCTGGAATCAACCGGCCAAATCTAAAAAACTTAAGTCAACCCTTGTCCAGGGCGGCACTGAAGTTGTCACCTGGCGCACAAGTATTTCCGGCTCTGGACAGATCGTGATCTGGTCCAATACGGTGCGTGTCGAAATGAAGACTGCGATTCTGGAAAAGGCCGGTCGTCCCTTGCAAAAGAACGTCTTCTCATCGGCGGATTTGCCGTCGCATCTGGATTATCGCGCGCGCTTCGCGCTTGGCAGGACATTCGCCGGCGATGGTGAAGAGATCGCCGCCGGCAAAAGCGAACGTCGAGGTCGGCGTGACATCACCGAAGGCATGGCGTCAGCCGAGCATGCCGCGCGCCGTCGCCTTGATTCGCCGAGGCCCAAATCGGTGGAAGCACGCAGGCTGAGCGTGATGAAGGTGGCGTCGGTGGTTGAATTCGCGCTGGTCAGCGCCGCAGATCCGCCCGTTTCGCTGAAGCCGTCGATCGGCCATCGCATTCGGAGGCGCCATTGATCGCCGCCGGATCTCGGCTTTTGACGGAGAGGTAATCGGAATCGAGTCGTGTGTAGGTTTCCGGGTCTCCGGTTCTATCTGGCGCTCGTCGGCGTGTAGCCGAAGCGGCGGCGAAAGCAGCGATTGAAGTACGACACATCGCTGAAGCCACTGGTCATGGCAATTTCGCTGACGCGCATCTCGCCATTCTGTCTCTGCGAAAGCATTTTGTGGGCCGTCTGCAGGCGCAGTTCGAGAACGCGCTCGGAGAAGCTGATACCCGACTTCTGCAAAAGATTGTGAACATAGCGCGCCGACAGGCCGAGTTCCTGTGCGACGCCTTGCGCCGAGATGCCGGGCTTGGCGAAATTGTCCGCGATCTTCACCAGGACCGCTTGCAACCTGGCTGCCCGCAGACCGCGCAAGCCGGCCAGTTCGGCAACCTCACCCTTGGCACCTGTCACCAGACCGATCAGATCGACGATCGTTTCCGTCGCGTGCGCAATAAGATCGGGCGAGATGAGAGGGCGGCCGGTTTCAAGAAGTTGGCAATAACGCTTGAGAAGATCGAGAGCTTCGTTCTCGGCGCCGATCTTCAACGCCAGCCTGTCGTCGATCTGCGGGAAGGCCCGTGCGAGGACGCTGCGCGGGACCACCACGTTTGTCCACACATTGCTGTCGGCGCCGGCCATTTTCAGCGCTTCCGATGCTGTGACCAGCACCGCTTCTCCCTGCCCGACATCATAGTCGCGGCCGGCCTGGACGCCGGTCAACAGTGTGTCGGATTTGTTGATCAGCAGGAGATAACCGCCGTTGCCGTCATCGGCGATATTGCTCGCGTTCCTCGTCGCATGCTTGATCGTTCCGGACATCTGGCCAAGAACCAGTGATCCGACAGCTGTGGCTTCGATCGCAGTTTCGAAAGGCAGGTTGTCCGACATGCCGTATTCGACCGACCATATCTGCGCGACATGGATGTCTTGCCAGAGGGAAAATCGATCGCGATCATTGAGATGCGACGGCAGTTGAGCCGATGAAAACACCGTCTTTCGTGACAATGGAACACCCCGATACCCACAGCTTCAGAGAATATCGAAACGAAATGTTTCCTGATCCTGGAACATTGATCGTTTGGCGTTCAACTGATCGAATTAGATATATAATCCAGCATGATCACGCATGGCGTCACCCGAAAGTATGACGCGGCAAATCCTCCGAGGTGAGATTGCCTCTTTTACAACGAACGGCGGCCCGCCCATCCGGGGAGGTGGGCACGTCAGGAAACTGGGGGCGTGGTGGAGAGACTGAGCAGCGAGGTCCTTTCGTCGATCATCGGCGATATCTACGATTGCGTTTTGAATCCGGAAGGCTGGGCCGGGGTAATGATCCGGATCACGGAGGCTGTAGACGCAGCCTATACCACCGTCGCGCTTGCCAGTACTGCCGGCAATCATGGCCGCTTCGCGGCCCAATCGCCCTGGGATCCCGTGCAAATGCGCGTGCTCCAGGAGGACTATGACTTTGACGCAATTCCCGGACTGAAGGCCGCGGTTGTCGGCGACATCGACACACCCGTTGCGACGCTGTCGCATATGAGCGAAGCCGAACTCCAGCAGACGCCATTTTTCCAGAATTGGGCCAAACCGCAGGGATTGCGCGAAGCCTGCATCACCAAATTCGTCCATACGCCGGACCGGATCGGGCTCATGGGCTGCACTACGCGGGCCGACAGGGGAATCATATCAGCTGAAGAACAGCGCTTCCTGGCATTGCTCTCGCCGCACCTGCGCCGTGCGTCGCTGATTGGAGATCTGCTCGATCAGGCCCGCGTTACCGCCGACCTTTACCGCCAGGCGCTCGATCATCTCGCCGTGCCTGTCGTGCTTACCGGCGCCAACGGAGCAATCCTCCATGCGAATGGGGCTGCCGAACGGATGTTTTCGCTGCAAGGGCCCATTTTTTCCAGGAACGGTCTGCTCCAGGTGCAGAATTTGGCGGTGGCCCGCGCCCTGCTGGATGCAATCGCCAGTGCCGCGAGCGCGGATGCCTCGCTTGGCTCCCGCGGTATAGGCCTGCCCATTTCGGCCCCAGGTCAGCCGCCCGCCGTCGCCTATATATTGCCGTTGACCGAAGGAACCGCTCGCGCTGCTTTCCGGCCCGCATGTGCCGCCGTCTTCGTTTCGACCACGACGTCTTCTTCTCCACTCCCGGAAGCCGTTCTCGCCACTCTGTTCGACCTTACGCCCGCGGAGGCGCGGGTCCTGCTGCGCATCGGCAGCGGATTGTCCGCGTCCAAGAGCGCGCTGGCGCTCGGTGTCGGCGAAAACACTTTGAAGACCCACCTCAACCGCATCTTCGCCAAAACCGGCACGAGACGCCAAGCCGATCTCGTCAAACTCGTTTCGGAGATAGGCACGCCGCTGGCAGCTCAGTGAAGGGCGCCGATCGCCGGGGACCCAACATCCTCGTCGACGCGCACCTCGATGAACGCGCGCCAGCCGTAGCGGGAATGGTTGCCGTCAGGCTCCGCGCTGGGCAGTGCCAGCTGGTGTCATTCGACTGAGGCTGAATGGCCACACCGGCCGAAAAAGCGTGGCATTGCATTTCAGGACAATTCGCGTGCGGCCCAGCCCAAGACACGTCCGACGGACAATGCGACATCGGGGCGGCGACAACACCGGATCTCCGCGAGGCATTCGCGGCGGGGACCACAACATTCTTGGGGCGGTAGACAACAATGAAAACTCTTCTTCTCGCAACGGCCTTGATTCTCGCGCCGCTCGGTATGGCGTGTGCGGCTGATATCAATGAGGTTTCGCCTGTTGCATCCGGCTACGACTGGTCCGGACTCTATGCCGGCGTCGACATCGGCTACGCGGCCGGAAAATCCAATCTGTTCATCGCCGGCGGCGGACTGGGCGGGGCCACCGATCTCAATGTCTCCACCGATCCGAACGGATTTATCGGCGGTGTCCATATAGGCGCCAATTACCAGATGGAGAACAGCTTCGTGATCGGCGCCGAGGCCGACATTGTGTACAGCAATATAGATGGGCTGACGGCCCTCGACGCCGGCGGCGGCGGTGTCACCACCTTGCTCAAGAGCGAACTCAAATGGTCGGGGTCGGCGCGGTTGCGGGCCGGCTATGCTTTCGATCGGACCTTGCCCTACATCACTGCCGGCGTCGCCGCGGCCAAGTATGAGCTTATTGCGGTCAGCGCCGGTGGCCCTGCCGCCGAAGTAACGCTCCACAGCGACAGCCATGTCGGCTGGACCGTTGGCGCCGGCATCGAGCACGCCTTCACCGACAAGTGGATCGCTCGAGCCGAATATCGCTACTCGGATTTCGGCAGCCAGGACCTCTCGGTAGCCGCCGGCCTGCCCACGGAAACCCATGTCGACCTCCAGACGCAGGATATCCGGGTCGGGCTCAGCTACAAGTTCTGATTGCTGGTGCTACAAATCTCCCTCGGGAGATGGCCGGCAGGCCAGGGGCGGCGGGGCTCGGCCTGCTGCCGCAGACGGGGTCGGCGCACTACACGCGGCGACCCCCCTCTGTTGCCTCTGGCGACATCTCCCTCGAGTGGGAGATCAGCCACCGCCCTCAGATTAGCTTCTCCAGTGTGATCGGCAGATCCCTGATCCTCTTTCCCGTCGCATGGAACACCGCGTTGGCAATCGCCGGCGCCACGCCGACAATGGCCAGTTCGCCGACGCCTTTGCCGCCGAGCACGGAGGAATGCGGGTCGGGGATGCCGACCGAGATCACCTCGATGTCGGGAATGTCGGCGTTGGTTGGCACGAGATAGTCGGCGAGGTTGTTGTTGACGACGCGGCCGTGGCGGCGGTCGACGATGCCCTCTTCCAGCAGTGCCTGGCCGATGCCCATGATGATGCCACCCTTCCACTGGCTTTCGGCCAGCTTGGGATTGTAGAGCCGGCCCGAATCCAGTGCCGACACCACGCGTGACACGCGCACCGTGCCGAAATCCTCGTCGACCCGCACCTCGATGAAATGCGCGCACCAGGAGTGGCGGGAATAGTCGCCCTCGGTGTGCGGCACCGACATGGCGATGGTGGTGTAGTTCTTGTAGCGATCCTCTGGCGTCGAATTGGCCGGCATGGTGTCGCCGGTGGCTTCGATGTGGTCGCGGCCGACGCTTTTGAGCAGTTCGGCGATCGAGACATCGGGACCGTCGCCGCGCGGCGAGGCGATGCGGCCGTTGGCGACGACCAAGGTGTTGGCCTGCAGCGCATAAAAGGGCGAGCGCGGATCGCTGATGGCGAGGCCGATCAGCTGGTCGAGCGCCGAGGTCGCCGCCTTGTAGACCGCACCCGTCATGACGCCGGCAAGCCGCGAACCGCCGGTGACGCCGGCGCGGGGGAAACGGGAGTCGCCGAGCTTCACCACCACGTCGTCGGCTCGCACGCCGACCGTTTCGGCGGCGGTCTGCGCCAGGATGGTGTAGGTTCCTTGACCCATGTCGATCGACGAGCTTTCGACCTCGACCGAGCCGTCGGCCAGGATACGCACGATCGCCTCGCCATAGGCGCGCCGAACCGGATAGGTGCCGGCTGCGACTCCCCAGCCGATCAGCTGGTTGCCGTCGCGGATCGAGCGCGGTTCGGGCGAGCGCCTGGCCCAGCCGAAGCGCTCCGCGCCTGCGGCAAAAGCCTCGCGCAACTGTCTGGTCGACCAGGCTTTCTTGGCATGCGGGTCCTGTTCGGCATAATTTCTCAGCCGAATCTCCAGGGGGTCGATGCCGACCTCGTAGGCGAGTTCGTCGATGGCGCTTTCGATGCCGAAGGCCGAAGGGTTTTCGCCCGGCGCGCGCATGGCGCCCGGCACTACCGAATTCACCCGCACGACATTCTGCCTGGAGGAGAAATTCGGCGTCGCGTACATGATCGAGATGACCGATCCGAGCGGCTCGACCCACATGCCGTCCATCGACGTCTCGTTGATGCCACGATGCACGATCGACTGGATTTTTCCTTGCGCGTCGGCGCCAATCGTCACCGTCTGGCGCGTCGCCGCGCGGCCACCATAGCCGGTAAAGGTCTGCGGCCGCGTCATCACCAGGCGCACCGGCCGGCCGAGCATTCTGGCGGCACATGCGGCCACCGCGCCATGGCTGAGCGCCAGCGCCTTGGAGCCGAAGCCACCGCCAATATAGGGCGAGACCAGCCGCACATTCTCGAACGGCACGCCGAACCATTCGGCATAGGTGCGCGCCATCCCGTCCAGCCACTGGCTCGGCTCCCATACGGTGAGCTTATCGCCTTCCCAGCGCGCGATCAGCCCATGCGGCTCTATCGGCGCCTGGTATTCGCGCGGCGTGTTGTAGGCGGCGCAGATGCGGACCGGTGCCGACGCGAACGCACCTTGCGCATCGCCCCATTCCTTGGTCATGGCGTCGATCGGGATGCCGTCGCCGGCCTTGACATCGCTGAGGTCGACGATGGCGGGCGTCTCGTCATAGCTGACCTTGACCAGTGCTGCCGCCGCCACCGCCTGTTCGAAGGTCTCGGCGACGACAGCGGCGACATGCTGGCCCGAAAAAGTGATGTCGCGCGCAAGCGGGCAATAGGGCTTGTCGGGCGGCGGTGTGCCGAACCAGTCCGCCGCGGTCCTCAGGCTGATGATGGTGTCCGGCGTCAGCACCTGCAGCACGCCGGGCGCCGCCTCGGCGGCCTTGGTGTCGATCGCGCGCACCTTGCCGGATGCAATCGTGCTCTCGACCAGTACGGCGTAGGCGAGGCCTTCGAGCTGCTGCTCGACGGCGTATTTGGCCGCACCCGTGATCTTGGCCGGGCCGTCGACGCGCGACAGCCGGCCGCCGACGGCTTCGGCAAAAGCGCCGTCGGACGCATCGCCGTGTCTTCCGACGTGAACGGTGCTTGCGATGTGAACGGTCATGCCGTTTCTCCCAATTTGAGGATGGCGCGCGCGACGACGCGCGGCGCGAGCTCGATCTTGTAGTGGTTGGCGCCATGGTCGACGGCGCCTTCGACAGCGAGCAGGCTGGCGGACCGCACGGTTTCCGGCTCCAGCGCCTTGCCCTTCAGCGCGTCTTCCACGGTCCGCGCCCGCCATGGTTTCGTCGCGACACCGCCGAGTGCGACGCACAAATCGCGGATCGTTCGGCCGTCAGGTTCGAACTCGATACCGACCGCCGCGCTCGCGGCGGCAAACTCATAGGATTGCCGGTCGCGGATTTTCAGGTAGGTCGACCGCCGGGCAGCGGCCGAGCCGGGGATTTCAATGGCGGTGATCATCTCGCCCGGTTCAATCGCATGTTCCCTATCCGGCGTGGTGCCGGGCAGCAGGAAAAAGTCGTCGACAGGATCTGGCGCTCGCCCAGATGCACGATCGCATCGAAGGCGACCAGCGCCACGGCCAGGTCACCCGGATACATGGCGATGCAGGCCTCGCTGGTGCCGAGTACGGCATGGCCACGGGTAACGCCGCCGATCGCCGAACAGCCAGAGCCGGGCTCACGCTTGTTGCAGGCAGGGAAATTCGCGGGATCGCGGAAATAGGGGCAGCGCGTGCGCTGCATCAGATTGCCGCCGATGGTCGCCATGTTGCGGATCTGCGCGGAAGCCGCCTGCCACAGGGCTTCCGACACCGCAGGAAAGCGGCTCTTGATGTCGGCATGGTCGGCGACATGGCTCATCCTGGCCAGCGCGCCGATGGTGGCGCCGCGTTCGTCCACCTCGATGCTGTCCAATCCCTTGAGATGAGCGATGTCGACCAGTGTCTCGGGCTCGGCGACGCCGCATTTGGCGAGATCGATCAGCGTGGTGCCGCCGGCCAAGAGCATGGCGCCGGGCAGGGCGGCCGCCTGGCGTGCCGCATCGACCGAGCTGGCGCGAAAATAGGAAAGGTCCCTCATGATGCGACCTCCAAGGCGGCTTGGCGAATGGCGGCGACGATGTGCGGATAGGCGCCGCAGCGGCAGAGATTGCCGGCCATGTATTCGCGGATCTCGTCGTCGGAGCCGGCATGGCCTTCCCGGATGCAAGCGACCGCCGACATGATCTGGCCCGGCGTGCAATAGCCGCACTGGAAAGCGTCGTGCTCAAGGAAGGCAGCCTGCACGGGATGCATTTCGCCCTCCCGTGCAAGCCCCTCTATGGTGGTGACGGTGCGGCCCTCGACCTGAGCGGCCAGCGTCAGGCAAGCCAGTACACGCTCGCCGTCGATATGCACCGTGCAGGCGCCGCACTGGCCGTGGTCGCAGCCCTTCTTGGTGCCGGTCAGGCCGAGCCGGTCGCGCAAGGCGTCGAGCAGCGTGACGCGCGGCTCGAGTTGCAGATCGTGATGATGACCGTTGATATCGAGATGAACTGGGATCGTTGTTTTGGTCATGGGCGTCTGGCTCCAGTGCTTGACGCGAAGTCGGTTGACTCATGTTGGCCGGCGGGACCTCGCGCCGGCTGTGCGGCCCTTCGCTGCCGCTCCCTGTCCTTCGGGCGTTCAGCCCCTTAAAAAGGTCCACTGGACCTTTTGATCCGCCCGAAGGCAGACCGGGCTTTCACCGTTCGTCGGACGGGAGCCAAGCAATTGGCTTCCCGTCCGCTAGGCGGACCACTCCTCACCCCAGCAGGTCCTCGATGCGGATCGGAAAGCGCCGCGGCCGCACGCCGGTCGCATGCCAGACTGCATTGGCGACGGCGCCGGCCGTGCCGGTGATGCCGATTTCGCCAACGCCCTTGATGCCGAGCGCGTTGACATGAGGGTCGTCCTCGTGGACCAGCAGCGCCTCGACCGACGGAACGTCGGCATTCACCGGGACATGATATTCGGCGAGGTTGGCATTCTGGATCCGGCCCGAGCGCCGGTCGGTGATGGCTTGCTCATTCAGCGCGAACGAGACGCCCCAGATCATGCCGCCATAATACTGGCT
The DNA here is from genome assembly GCF_040321265.1 of Mesorhizobium sp. M0491. Lineage (NCBI taxonomy): Bacteria > Pseudomonadati > Pseudomonadota > Alphaproteobacteria > Hyphomicrobiales > Phyllobacteriaceae > Mesorhizobium > Mesorhizobium sp. M0491. The sequence goes on along the minus strand of NZ_JAMYRE010000011.1, from coordinate 195,667 downwards.
GCGCACCAGCCTGGGATTGATGATCCGCCCGGCGGCGAACGCGCCGACCAGCCTTGTGACGCGGATCTGGCCGAAATCCGGATCGACCTTCACCTCGGCAAACACGGCGCCGTGCGCGTGCTTGGCATAGGTCTCCTGGGATGCCGGGTCGGGAGCGCCTTTGCCATGGCCCTCGATCTCGGTGAGGCCCGCGCGCTTGAGGATCTCGGCATAGCTTTCACCGCGGCTTTCATCGTCGCGCCGATAGAGGTGGCCGCCGCGCGCCAGCACGCCTTCATTGCCGGCGCCGAACAGCGGCGAGGCCTCGTTGCCGGTGGCGAGATCGGCAAGCCTGGCGATGACGGCGGCACCCGCATTGTGGATCGCCATGCCGGCCGTCGCCGTGTGGCCGGAGCCGCCGGCAATGCCTGCATTGGGCAGGTCGGAACTGCCGGCCCTGAAATCGACCTGGTCGATATCCAGTCCCAGTCCGTCGGCCGCGATCTGGGCGAAGGCGGTCCAGGCGCCTTGCCCCATGTCCTGCGCGCCGGTCTCCATCAGGCCGCTGCCATCGGCCCTCAGCACCGCACGCGCTTCGGCCTGGAACATGAGCGCTGGAAAGGTCGCCGTGCCCATGCCCCAGCCGGTGAGGAAACCGTCGGCGTCGCGCATCAGCCGAGGCTGAAGCGGGCGGCTCGCCCAGCCGAACGTCTCGGCCGCTTGCCTGTAGCACTCGCGCAGCGCCTTGGAGGAAAACGGCTTGCCGGTCATCGGCTCGACCTCGGCATAGTTCCGCAGCCGGAACTCCAGCGGGTCCATGCCGCAAGCGTGTGCCGCCTCATCGATGGCGCTTTCGAGTGCGATCGAGCCGGTGGCTTCGCCGGGCGCCCGCATGAACAGCGGCGTACCGGTGTCCAACCGCACCGCATCGTGCGAGGTGGCGATGGCCGGGCTGGCATAGAGCGTGTGCGAGGCATCCGCCGCCGGTTCGAAGAAATCGTCGAACGTGCTCGACGCAGTCTTGGCGTGATGGTCGAGTGCCGTCAGCCGCCCTTCGCCATCCATGCCCATGCGCAGCGTCTGGCGCGTCGGCGCACGGTGGCCGACCGGGCCGTACATCTGCTCACGCCGCAGCACCAGCTTGACCGGACGGCCGACGAGGCGCGCCGCCAGAATGCCGAGCACCTGCGGCCCGGAGATCATGCCTTTCGAGCCAAAGCCGCCACCCAGGAACGGGCTCCGGATGTGGACGTTTTCCGGCGCGATGCCGAACAGGCCGGCGATGCGGCCCTGCGCCATGGCAAGGCCCTGACTCGGCGTGTCGATCGACAGTGTGTCGCCATCCCAGGCGACGACGATCGCATGCGGCTCCATGGCGTTGTGGTACTGGGCCGGCGTCTCGTAGGTGGCCTCTATCCGCGTCTTTGCGGATTTGAGGCCGGCCTCGACATCGCCCTTGTGCTGCACCGCCGGACCGCCGACACCGACACCGCGCGGCACGAAGCTTTCAGCGCCGTCGAGGCCAACGCGCGCCGGCAGCACTTCATAACGCGGCGACAGCAGCGCCGCCCCCTCGGTCGCCGCCTCCAGCGTCTCGGCGATCACCACGGCGATGCTCTGGTTGGGGTAGCGGACCTGATCGTTTTGCAGCAGGTCGAGCCGGAACATGAAGGGATGGTCCTTGGCATCCGGATCGGCGGCGAGCGCCGGCCGGTTCTTGGGCGTCATCACCTCGACCACGCCCTGGTGCGCCTTGGCCGCCTCGATATCCAGCGCGGCAACGCGGCCGCGCGCGATGCTAGAGACAGCGAGCACGGCGTAAAGCATGCCGGGCGGATGGTTGTCGGCGGCATAGCGCGCGGCTCCGGTGACTTTCAGAAAGCCGTCGCGACGGGTCAGCGGCTGGCCGATGCTGGAACCCTGCCGGGCATGGGCGGGTTGCTGGTTGAGGCTGAGTTCAAGCGTCATGGCGCGCTCCGGGAATGTTCGAGAACGGGGAGGCAGGAAGGGCAGGCAGCCGCTCGGGCGTTCCCGCCTGGGCAGACATCAGCGCCCTGACCACGATGCGTCGGGCAAGCTCGATCTTGAACGCATTGTCGCCGGATGGGCTGGCATCGGCCAGGGCGGCCTCCGCCGCACTGGCGAAGTTCACCTCGTTGGCGTCCGCGCCAAGCAGGACGGCTTCCGCCGTTCGTGCCCGCCACGGCTTGGCCGCGACGCCGCCCAGCGCCAGCCTTGCGGCGCGGATCTTGCCGTCATCGACGACGAGCGCTGCCGCGGCCGATACGACGGCAAAAGCATAAGAGGTGCGTTCGCGGACTTTCAGGTAACGGGCATTGGCGGAGAAGGAGGCCGCCTCCGCCGGCAGGCGCACTGCCACGATCAGGTCGCCGGGCTCCAGCGCATTCTCCCGTTGCGGCGTTTCGCCGGGAAGCCGGTGGAATTCCTCCAGCGTCACATGGCGCCGGCCCTTCTTGCCCTCGATCTCGACCACCGCATCGAGCGCCACCAGCGGCACGCAGAAGTCCGACGGATGGGTGGCGATGCAGGCATCGCTCCAGCCGAGCACGGCGTGCAGGCGGTTCTCGCCTTCCAGCGCGTCGCAGCCGGCGCCAGGCTCGCGCCTGTTGCAGGCGCTGGCGGTGTCGTAGAAATAGCTGCAGCGCGTGCGCTGCAACAGATTGCCGCCGACGGTCGCGGCGTTGCGAAGCTGAGCCGAAGCGCCCGACAGCAGCGCCTCGGCCACCGCCGGATAGGATTTGGCGAACGCCGGATCGTAGGCAAGGTCGGCATTACGGACCAGCGCACCGATGCGCAGGCCACCATCGTCCAGCCGTTCGATGCGGTTGAGCTCCGGCAACCTGGAAATGTCGACGATACGCTCGGGACTGGTGATGCCGCCTTTCATCAGGTCGAGCAGATTGGTGCCGCCGGCGAGATAGGCCGAGCCCGGCTCGGCTGCCGCGGCGATGGCGTCGGGGATGGTGGCGGGCCTGATGTAGTCGAAGTCTCTCATGCCGCGGTCCTCCGGTCGGCTTTGACAAGCTGTTGCTGGGCTTCCAGGACGGCCTCGACGATGCCGCCATAGGCCGCGCAGCGGCATATGTTGCCGCTCAGCCCCTCGCGGATGCGTTCGGGATCGTCGCCGGCCTGTCCCTCGGCGATCAGGCCGAGCGTGCTCATGATCTGGCCGGGCGTGCAGAACCCGCACTGGAAGCCGTCATGGGCGATGAAGGCGGCCTGCACAGGATGCAGTTCCTCGCCGTGGGCGACGCCTTCGATGGTCAAGACTTGGGCGCCGTCATGGCTGACCGCCAGCGCCAGGCACGAGTTGATGCGCTTGCCGTCGACCAGCACCGTGCAGGCGCCGCACTGGCCGCGATCGCAGCCCTTCTTGGTGCCCGTGAGATCGAGCCGCTCGCGCAGCAGGTCGAGCAGGGTTACGCGTGGATCGACCTCCAGTTCGTGTTTGTGTCCGTTGATGGTGAGGGTGATGGGAAGGCTGGTCATGGGCGTCTGGCTCCAGTTGCTTGACGCGGATGGGATTGAACTGGTGCCTTGCCGCAGAAGGGCAAGGTAACCGTTCGGTCAGGTCTTGACGGCGAAAGCGGAGATGGCAGCGGGTCTCCCGCGAGGCAGGCGGGCAGGGGAGATGTCGGCTTGCGTGTTCGAAAGACGTGACATACCGGTTCCCCTGATTATATGATAAAGGTGCTCCACTAAAACGGAGGCGCCTCCGTTTATTACGTGGTGGCTGACCCGGCCGGGTTCAAGCCCCCTGACACGATGTGGAGAAAAATTGGCCAGCGAGCCGTCCGCCATTGCTGAACAGAAGGCCGAGGCCGTAGACGCAAAGCCGCTGCGCGCCGATGCGCGGCGCAACCGCGACCGGCTGGTCGAGGTGGCGGTGTCAGTCTTTGCCGAGCGCGGAATCGATGGCTCGCTGGAGGAGATCGCGCGCCGCGCCGGCGTCGGCATCGGCACGCTCTACCGGCATTTCCCGACGCGCGAGCATCTGGTCGAGGTGGTCTATCGCCGCGAGGTGGAGGCGCTGTGCGCGGCCGCCGGCGAGCTTGCCCAAAAACATCCGTCCGATGTCGCGCTGGAACAGTGGATGCAGCGCTTCGTCGACTACATCGCCACCAAGCGCGGCCTGGCGACCAGCCTGCGCATTGTGCTCACCACCAATTCGACGCTGTTTTCCGACACGTTCGGCCGGGTGTCGCAAGCCTTGCGACGACTGGTCGAGGCGGCGGTGGCCGACGGCACCATCCGCGGCGACGTCGACGCTTCCGACGTGCTGCACGCGCTGTCGGGCATCTACTCGGCACCCGACACCCCGGAATGGCGCGACCGTTCGCGCCGGCTGGTCAAGCTGCTGATGGACGGGTTGCGGTTCGGGGCTGCAAAGGCGCAATGAGGCGACGAGATTCCGGCGGTGCAAAACCACACCTGTCGATAAGTTGAGGGGACCCGATGTATGTAGGCCGTTCCTACAAAATAGTGGATTTCGCGCTCTGGTCGCGGCGCAGCGTCATCTACATGGTGGTGGTGAGCGGACTGGCCGTGGCGGCCTACCGTTTTCCGGGCATCGCCGGGTTCTCGGTGCCATGGTCGGTGGTGCTGGTGCTTGGCACCACCGTATCACTCGTTGCCGGGTTCAAGAATTCGCAGGTGTTCACCCGCAGCAGCGACGCGCTGCAGGCTTTTACGCAAATTACGGCCAGCAGCCGGTTGTGGTCCAATTTCTGCAGGGATTTCCTCGACGCGCCGACGGCCAGACAGCTCATCTATCGCCACATCGCCTGGATGACGGCATTGCGTTTTTCCCTGCGCCGGCCGATGCCATGGGAATCCATGGCGCGGGCCGCCAATATCGAATACCGGCGGCGCTACCGTATCCATGAGGATGCGAGCTCGGTCGCCAACGAGCTGGCTCCACTGCTCGCCGAACAGGCCGAGGACGTCCTGAAATCGCCCCAGCCGGCGATAGCCCTGCTCGAACTGCAATCTGTCCAGGTCAATGCGCTGTTCAAGGACACAAAGCTCCCTCCTCAGATCTATGGCGAACTGACCAAGCTGATCCGCGACTTCCATGACCAGCAGGCGCGCTGCGATCGCATCAAGAACAATCCCTATCCCAGGCAATACGCCATCGTCAGTTCGATGTTCGTGATGATCTTCTGCACGCTGCTGCCATTCGGGGTCGTTCCCGTCTTTGCCGATATGGGCAAACTGGGTGGCGCGCTCGGGTCGATCGCAATCTGGCTGACGATCCCGTTCAGCACGCTGCTGGGCTGGGCTTACATGTCCCTCGACCAGGTCGGCGAAAGCAGCGCCAACCCATTCGAGGGCAACGCCAACGACGTTCCGATCTCGCAGATATGCCGCGACATCGAGATCGAGTTGCGCAGCGGGCTCGGTGAGGCCGACCTTCCCAAGCCCCTGCTGCCGGTCAACGACATCGCGACCTAGGCAGAATCACGACGAAGGCACGGACCCGACGGTCCCCTTCATCGTGCTGCTGGTGGAGAGTGCTCAAACTTCAAGGCAGACCTTGCCGAAATGCTTTTGGGATTCGTAGTGCGCGAAGGCGGTGGCGATGTCCTGCAGCGGAAAATGGCGGTCTATGACGGGCTTCAGCCTGATAGCCTCTATCGCCCGGATCATATCCTCCTGGTCGGCCCGGCTGCCGATGGAAATGCCGCTGATGCGGATCTGGTTGGAAAACAGGGCGGGGATAGACACTTCCGCCGCAAAGCCGGTCAGGACTCCGACCAGCGCGATGTGACCGCCCGTTCTGCAGGCCGCAATGGACTGCGCCAGCGTGGCGGGTCCGCCGACCTCGATCACGTGATCGACGCCGCGTCCGTCGGTCAAATCCCTGGCCTTGCGGCCCCAGTCCGGGACGGACTTGTAGTTGATGATGGCGTCGGCTCCGAGGCGCTTGAGCCGCTCCAGCTTCTGCTCGTCGGATGAGGTGGCGATGACCCGGGCGCCGGCGGCTTTGGCGAATTGCAGCGCGAACAGCGATACGCTGCCCGAACCGAGGACCAGCACCGCGTCGCCCGGCCTCACCTTGCCGCACACAACCAGGCCGCGCCAGGCAGTAACGCCGGTGCAGGTGAGCGACGCCGCCTCGACATGCGTATAGCCTGTCGGTGCCCTAGTGAAAGCGTGCGCCGGCATGCAGACATACTCGCTGGCGAAGCCGTCGAAACTGTCTCCCGGAATATCGCGCCGGGTCGAGGGCATCATGTCGCCGCCCAGCCACCAGGGATAGAAGACGCTGACGACGCTGTCTCCGGGCTTGAGTGCATCGACACCGTCGCCGAGGGCAATCACTTCGCCGGCGCCGTCGGAGAGTGGAACGCGGCCGTCGGCGAGAGGCATCTTGCCTTGCACGGCAAAGTCGTCGCGCATGTTCAACGCGCAAGCCCGGATCCTGACCAGCACCTCGCCCGGCCCTGGCTGGGGCGGATCTTCCTCGACCAGGTCGAGATTGCCCAAGCCGCCCGGCGCTCTCAGCCTGACCAGTCTCATTGTCTTCTCCGATTTGTGGGGTGTTTGGAATTGGAACGGCGCGCTGCGCCTAGCGGACCTGCCTGCCGGAAATCACCCGCAGCCAGGGCGCCAGATGGAATGCGCTCATCAGCAGATACATCGCGGCCATACCCGTGAGCGGCGAGGCGTTGGTGCCCATGCACTGCATGGCCGCATCGCCGCAGAAGATGCAGGTGAGCAGCGCCATCACGGCGAAGGTCGGTGCCGCGGCAAGGCAAAGCCAGTCGGCCAGCCCGAGGGTGGTGGCTTCCGGGATCGCGCTGCCGGCACCTGTGTGGATATCGCTCATGGTCTTGATCCCTGATGATTATGCCAGCCCCGACTGGTTCCTCTCCTCACGGAGCGGGGACAGGAACCCAGGCTGGACAACCGTTACTGCTCGCCCTTGTCGCGGAATGCAGCTTCGCCGGCAGCAGACACTTCTTCCCATTTCTTGTCGGCCCCGGCGTCGTAATTGTCGTGCCAGTTCCACCAGGAGTAGAGCGGAGTCTGTGGATAGCCCTCAGGCGAGTCTTCCCAGATTTCCTGGCGGCCGAGCGGCGTCGCGTCGAGATAGCTCCAGACGGTGCCCATCGCCTCGTCGCCGCGGCTGTTGATCAAGTAGGTGCGGAAGATGCGGTCGCCGTCATGGATGAAGACGTTGTGGCCGTGCCATTCGTCGACGCCGAAGTCCTTGTCGAAACTGTCGGTGATTGTGTACCACGGCATCTCCCAGCCCATCCGCTGCTTCAGCCGCGCAATGTCGGCCTGCGGGGCACGTGAAGCGTAGGCAAGCGTAGTGTCGCGGGCATTGAGATGGGCGAGGTGGCCGACCTGGTCGGCGCCAAGGGAACAGCCGCGGCAGGCGTGATCTGGCCAGCCATGCACGCCGGGCTCGAAGAAGGCGCGGTAGACGATCAACTGGCGGCGGCCTTCGAACAGATCGAGCAGGCTCGCTTTGCCGTTCGGCCCCTCGAACACATAGGCCTTGTCCACTTCCATCCAGGGCATGCGCCGGCGCTCGGCGGCCAATGCGTCCTTGGCGCGCAGCGTTGCCTTTTCCTTCACCAGCATCTGTTCGCGGGCGGCTTCCCAGTCCTGCCTCGAAACGATCGGCGGGGTCTTCATTGCGATGTGCTTGGTCATTGGTCGTCTCCTTTGCCAGTCTGTTGCCGCGCGGTTGCGACGTGTGGTTGCTTGCCGTGAGCTAGAATAGGGCGGTCAATCGCGGGGATGGGAGTTACAAGTGTGACGGGATTTGAAAGAGCCGGCCCGCCGCAGCAGGGGTGGCGCATCCGCTCAGTGCCCCCGACAGTGTCGTTCATCGCGTGGTTCTCCCTTGTTGTGCCGCTGCCGATACGGCTTGCTGGTTGGCGGCCATGACTTAAGTTAGGGCGCTGAGCGCTGGGGGTGGGAGTTACAAGTGTGACGGGATTTGAATGGATTCGCTGATCACCGCCGCGGCACTGGCGCTGGCCGGAGGCGATCCGCTCGGCGCGCTGGACCGCGTTGCCTTGCGTGAGGATGCGCCGGCGCTGGCGCTGCGCGGCATCGCGATGGCGCAGCTCGGCGATCTTGATCGCGCCAAGGCGCTGCTGCGGCGTGCCGCGCGTGGCTTCGGCTCCAAAGAGGCGGTGGCGCGCGCCAGATGCGTCGTCGCCGAGGCCGAGATCGCGCTGGTTTCGCGTGACCTCGGCTGGCCCGCCAAGGCTTTGGATGCGGCGCGGGCGACGCTGGAAAAGCATGGCGACCGGCTGAACGCCGCGCATGCCGGCCACCTCAAGGTGCGGCGTCTGCTGCTGATCGGCCGTCTCGATGAGGCTGAAGATGTGCTGGCCGGGCTCGATCCGATGCCGCTTCCGCCGGCCTCGAGGGCCGCGCACGAGCTCGCCGTCGCCGGCATCGCGATGCGGCGCCTCAAGACGAAGCCGGCGCGCAGGGCGTTGGAGTGGGCACGCCACGCCGCCCGCCGGGCCGGCATTCCGGGCCTGATGGCAGAGGTCGACAGCGCTTTCCTGGCGCTGGACACGCCGGCGGCGCGGCTGATCGCGGCTGGCAATCAGCGCCCGTTGCTGCTTGAGGACGTCGAGGCGTTGCAGGCGTCGCCGGCGCTGCTGGTCGATAGCTTTCGCTACGTCGTGCGCCAACAGGAGAAAACGGTCTCGCTGGCAACGCGCCCGGTGCTGTTTGCGCTGGCCCGTACACTCGCCGAAGCGTGGCCAGGCGATGTGTCGAGGGCGAGGTTGATCGCTGAAGCCTTCGGCGGCAGGCACGCCGATGAATCGCATAGGGCGCGGCTGCGGGTCGAGATCGGCCGGCTGCGCGCCGAATTGCGCGGGCTGGCCGACATCGGCGCGACCAGCCAGGGCTTCGCGCTGGCGCCGCGCCACGCACGCGAGGTGGTGGTGCTGGCGCGGCCGATCGAGGAGCGGCACGCGGCGGTGCTGGCCTTCCTTGCCGATGGTGAATCCTGGGCGAGTTCGGCGCTGGCGCTGGCGCTCGGTACCGGCCAGCGCAGCGTGCAGCGGGCGCTGGAGCAGCTTGGCGAGGCCGGCAAGGTGCAGTTTTTCGGTCACGGCCGGGCGCGCCGCTGGATGACGCCGCCGGTGGCGGGATTCACGACCACCTTGTTACTCCCGGCGCCGCTGCCGAGTGGTTAGTAAGGCACATCAGATCATCTCGTGAGGATAAAGACATGAAACATTCAAAAGCCGAAATCCTGCGCGAATACGGACCCTTTGCCGATGTGGAGAGGGTGCATGGGGTGAGCTTTGACGGCAACAACGTCTGGTTTGCCTCGGGCGAGAAGCTGAACGCCTTCGATCCGGAAAGCGGGCAGGCGCTGCGCTCGATCGATGTCGCGGCACATGCCGGCACCGCTTATGACGGCCAGCATTTCTTCCAGCTTGCCAATGACCGCATCCAGAAGATCGACCCAGATACCGGCCAGGTGCTGGCGACCATTCCGGCGCCAGGCGGCGGCGGCGATTCCGGGCTGACCTGGGCCGAAGGGACGCTGTGGGTGGGGCAATACCGCGAACGCAAGATCCATCAGATCGACCCGGAGACGGGGGCGATCCTGCGCACCATCGAATCCAACCGTTTCGTCACCGGGGTGACATGGGTCGAGGGCGAGCTATGGCACGCCACCTGGGAAGGCGAGCAGAGCGACCTGCGCCGCGTCGACCCGCGATCAGGCAAGGTTCTCGAGAAGCTCGACATGCCGGCCGGCATGGGCGTGTCGGGGCTGGAATCCGATGGCGGCGACCGCCTCTATTGCGGCAGCACTTCGGCCGGTGTGGTGCGGGCGGTGCGCCGGCCGCGATGAGATTGCGGCTGACGCCGAGATCACGGCTGCAGGCGCACTTCACACGGCAATTTGTCCGCTGTCGGGTGGTCGTCGCACCCTGTCGGACCTAGATAGGCTGTGCACCGGGCAGAACGCCCGGACCCGCTTTGCAAAGGATCCCCCATGCCCGAACAGATTGCATTGAACGACGGCTCCGCCATTCCCCAACTCGGCCTTGGCGTGTGGCAGGTCGACCAGGATATTACCGCCGAGGTGGTGGGTTGGGGCATCGAGGCCGGCTATCGCCTGATCGACACCGCCGAAGGCTACCAGAACGAGGAAGGGGTCGGAAAGGCGATCCGCAGCGCCAGCGTGTCGCGGGCTGAGCTGTTCATCACCTCGAAACTGCGCAACGGCGCACACCAGCGCGATGCGGCGCTACGCGCCTTCGATGACACCATGGCCAAGCTCGGCATTGAGCAGATCGACCTGTTCCTGATCCACTGGCCTGTGCCCAGCCAAGACAAATATGTCGAGGCCTGGAAGACGCTGGTCGAACTCCGGCAGGCCGGCCGCATCAAGTCGATCGGCGTTTCGAATTTCAACCCGGACCATCTGGAGCGCATCATCGCGGAAACCGGCGTGACGCCCGTCGTCAACCAGATCGAGCTGCATCCCCAGTTCCAGCAACGCGGTGTCAGGGACTTTCACACCAAGCACGACATCCGTATCGAAAGCTGGAGCCCGTTGGGCAGCGGCCGGCTGCTCGGCGATCCGACCATTGCAGGCATCGCCAAAAAACATGGCAAGTCCGTCGCCCAGGCGATCATCCGCTGGCATCTCCAGGAGGGGCTGATCGTCATTCCAAAGTCGATCCGCCGGGATCGCATCGCCGCCAATTTCGATGTCTTCGATTTCGAACTGGATGCGCAGGACCTGCAGACGATCCGCGGCATGGATTCGCCCGAAGGCCGCAACGGGCCCAACCCCGCCACGGCCGCGTTCCTGTTCTGAGAGGAGCAGGTTAGAGACGCCAACCGTGGAGTTGCCAATCTCCGGCCTCTCCGCGCTCTTAAATCCCGGACCCATCCAGCTGCTGGGCGTCTTCGCCTTCCCACGGCGCCGGCATCGACGCGCGGCTGAGGTTGGCCGTCGGCAGCGGCATCCAGCACTTTAGTTCCGGGTCAGCGTATTCGATAACGCGCCCGGGCGAGGAGTCCGATGCGCGCCAGCCTTCCGAGGCGAACTGGTCGGCACGCGACCAATAGGCGAGGTCGACTTCCGCCGGCCCCTGTTCGGACGGGCGCACCGTGACCAGGATCCGGCTGCCATCCTTCGGCGCCGTCGACATGTGCCGCCACCGTTCGGGCTCGTCCATCGCATTTCTCCTCGTACTCCTAGCGTTGGATGGAGTGTCGCCTCGTGGTCCGAAGGGGTCAACCCAAAGTTTCAGTCAGGCATCGGCTGATGACCCTGCAGACGGTGCCTGCACAGTTGTGCGCAACACGCCGCAGGCGGTCATGCGCGCTCGACGGGCCGTGACCCAGTTGATAAGCCCGTCTGCGAAGGAGCGCCTGAGTCGAGATGACCGTTGCGATCGAGATGGGACAGACGACCGCAGGCGCCCCGGCGAAGCTGGATCTTGAGGAGCTGCTCGCGACGCGCCTTTTGGTGCAGGGCAATTCAGGCTCCGGCAAGTCGCATCTGTTGCGGCGCCTGCTGGAGCAGAGCGCGCCCTGGGTGCAGCAGACCATCATCGATCCCGAGGGCGACTTCGTTTCGCTGGGCGACCGTTACGGCCATCTGGTGATCGATGCCGAGCAGCATACCGAGCGCGGCCTGCAGGCGGCCGGCGAGCGGGCGCGCATGCATCGCGTCTCCACCGTGCTCAATCTCGAAGGGCTCGACGCCGAGAACCAGATGCGGCGTGCCGCCGCCTTCCTCGGCGGGCTGTTCGAGGTCGCCCGTGACCACTGGTACCCGATGCTGGTGGTGGTGGATGAGGCGCAGCTGTTCGCGCCAGCGGTGGCCGGAGAGGTGTCGGACGAAGCGCGAAAGCTCTCGCTCGGCGCCATGACCAATTTGATGTGTCGTGGCCGCAAGCGCGGGCTGGCCGGCATCATTGCCACCCAGCGCCTGGCCAAGCTCGCCAAGAACGTCGCAGCCGAGGCGTCCAATTTTCTCATGGGCCGCACCTTCCTCGATATCGACATGGCGCGTGCCGCCGATCTTTTGGGCATGGAGAGACGCCAGGCGGAAGCGTTCCGTGATCTGGAACGCGGGCAGTTCATGGCGCTCGGTCCGGCGCTGTCGCGCCGTCCGCTGGGGCTGCGCATCGGCCCGACCGACACCAGCCCGCGCAACGGCACGCCGCGGCTCATGGCAATGCCGGAATCCGCGCTGGAAGATGCACGCGCGATCATCCTGGCGGCGCCGCCCCCCGAGACGGTGCGCACGCCGCGCCGCCCGGCGTCGCCGGACCTGCTCGACCAGCTGATGGCGGCCAAATCGGCGGCACTGGAAATGCGCCCCGAGCCGGCGGAGCCACAAATCAGCGCCGAGGATCTGGCCGAGCGTCGTGAGCGCGTCGACCGTGTGCTGCGCGCCATCCTGGCGCAGCCCGATGCGGGTTTTCGCGTGATCGGGGTGCTCTATCAGGAATTCGTGGTCCGCTGCCGCATAGAAGGCCTCGCGTCGGTTGTGCCGGACCTGCCGGAGTTCCGCCGCATGCTGACGCGCGCCCGTGCCGGCCTTGGTTCCGAGACGACGCAGGATGACGCGTGGCGGGACGTTTCTGTCCGCGCGTCGCTGCTGCCCGACGACATGCAGGGCGTGTTCATGATGATCGCCCGTGCGGCGAAAGAGGGCTGGCCGTGCCCGAGCGACGCCGCGATCGCCCGCGCCTACGGCTCGCACTCGCTGCGCCGCGCCCGGCGCCTCTTGACCTATATCGAGGAGCAGGGGCTCATCGTCTGCCAACTCGACGGGACAGGCCGGCGCACCGTGACGCTGGTCGAATTGGCCTGGGCCACCGCACCGGGAGATCCGAATGCCGAGGAGGTGGAGCAGGGGAGCCTGGCGCTGTGAGGCGGGGCGGGCGCTTTGAGCGAATGTGGCGATAGGCTTTTTCAGTCACCGTCATCGCGGCCAATTTTTGACGGCAACGGTGAAATCGCCGACGCCGAAATGCGCCGTGCAGGGCGCTTGCGTTTCGCTGGCGCTCATCGGTTCGCCCCGATCACCCACTGTTCCTGGTCGACGAGCGTGCCGGTCATCGGCCCGGCAGCATCCGAAAGCAGGAAGACGGCGAGGTTCGCGATGTCGCTCGTCGAGAACAGGCGGCCGAAAGGTTGCGAGGCGTTGGCGGCATCGAGCCAGCCCGGCCCGTTATCCAGCGTGTCGGCCTGCATGACGCGTTCGGCCGGCGTGTCGGTCCAGCCGACATTGATGCCGTTGACGCGGATGCGATCGAAGCGATGGGCGTTGGCGGCGTTCTTGGTCAGCGTGGCCAGCGCGCCCTTGCTGGCGGAATAGACGGCGAGCTCCGGCGAGCCGCAATGGGCGTTGATCGACAGGATGTTGACGATGGCGCCGCCCTGACCGCGCTTCTTCATGTCGGCGATGGCCGCCTGCATGAGGAAGAACGGTGCCCGCGCGTTGACCGCGAACAGCGAGGCCCAGCCGTCGAGATCGGCATCGAGGAACGAGGCCCGGTCGGTCAGCCCTGCGGCGTTGACCAGCGCATCGATGCGGCCGAAGCGCTCGATGCACGCTTGCGCCAAAAGGGCAGGGGCGGCCGGGTCGGCGAGGTCGGTGGCGACGAAGAGCGTTGGTGTGCCAAGCTGCGAAAGCTCCGCCGCCACCGCATCGCCGCGGGCCTTATCACGCCCGGTGACGAGCAGGCCGCCGGCGCCGGAACGCGCCAAGGTCTCGGCGATGGCGCGGCCAATGCCTTGCGTCGAGCCGGTGACCAGCGCCACCTTGCCGTTGAGCTGAAGCTCCATTCCTCTCCCCCGCATCGCATCTGGTTTCAGGCTAGCGCGGCACGATCGTTTTACAACATGGAAATTGGAAATTTTGGAGGGGAGGCTGTTGGCTGTCGCGGTGCGTGGGGCCGGCGAGAGCCTGCCCTAACGCCGCCGCTCCAGGCGAAGCAGGAGCGGCGGCCGTCGCAAAGACCCTAGTGGACCGTGATGATGCCCTCGACGGCCCGCCATTCCGAAGGCTGGATGAGCCGGTGATGAGCAACGCGGACCGAGTGCAGCGGGCCGTCGAGCTCGCGCTCCCAATATTGGAGAAAGCCCTTGAACTCGGGAAAGGCCGGAGCGAGATCATAGTCCTGCCAGACATAGAGCTGAAGCAGGCTCGGATGATCGGGCAGGTGATAGTGGATTTCGGCCGTCGTCAGGCCATAACCTTCCATTTGCAGGCGGAATTCGCTGCTGACCGTATCGACCATGTCTTTCTCCTTCTCTCTCCGTTCAGGCATCCGCCTGAACTCGCCCGATGCCAGGCCGGTCTGCCGGTCCCTCTACAAACAAACTCCGCGAGAAGGTCAGGGGTTCCGAGAATAGTCGCGCCATAACAGTGCCTTGGCCTTTTTTCTGCTCGATGTAAAAATTTTTTGGCGGGGCTCTTGAAACCGAAAAACGGCAAAACTAGCTCGATATGCGCCCGCGATGCCTGACGAAGGGTCGCGGCGGTCCGCATCGGTCCGATATTGCCGGTTCGGTGCGGAGGAACCTCAAAAACCTGTTTGTCCACGAGGAGAACGACATGGCGTTCCGTCCATTGCATGACCGTATTCTGGTCCGCCGCCTTGAAGCCGAGGAGAAGACCTCCGGCGGCATCATCATCCCCGATACCGCAAAAGAAAAACCGCAGGAAGGCGAAGTGCTCGCCGTCGGTCCCGGCGCGCGCGACGACAGCGGCAAGCTTGTCGAACTCGATGTCAAGGTCGGCGATCGCATCCTGTTCGGTAAATGGTCCGGCACCGAGATCAAACTCGGCGGCGAGGACCTGCTCATCATGAAGGAAAGCGACGTGATGGGTGTCATCGATGAGATCGCCGAAGTGAAGAAGGCCGCCTGACGGCTTCTTTCGTATCCAACCAGTCAAGGAATGCTGCCTAGATAGAGGAGTGATCCAATGGCTGCCAAAGAAGTGAAATTCCATACCGAAGCGCGCGAGAAGATGCTGCGCGGCGTCGACATCCTTGCCAATGCGGTGAAGGTGACGCTCGGTCCCAAGGGGCGCAATGTCGTCATCGACAAGTCGTTCGGCGCGCCGCGCATCACCAAGGATGGCGTTACCGTCGCCAAGGAGATCGAACTGGAGGACAAGTTCGAGAATATGGGCGCCCAGATGGTGCGCGAGGTGGCCTCCAAGACAAACGACCTTGCCGGCGACGGCACGACGACCGCAACCGTGCTTGCACAGGCGATCGTCAGGGAAGGGGCCAAGGCGGTTGCCTCGGGCATGAACCCGATGGATCTGAAGCGCGGCATCGACAAGGCGGTCGACGCGGTGGTCGCCGAGCTGAAGACCAATGCCCGCAAGGTCACCCGAAACGACGAGATCGCGCAGGTCGGCACAATCTCCGCCAATGGCGATGCCGAGATCGGCCGTTTCCTCGCCGAGGCGATGGAGAAGGTCGGCAATGAAGGCGTCATTACGGTGGAAGAGGCCAAGACCGCCGAGACCGAACTGGAAGTCGTGGAAGGTATGCAGTTCGACCGCGGCTATCTCTCGCCCTATTTCGTCACCAACCAGGACAAGATGCGCGTCGAACTCGACGAGCCTTTTGTGCTGATCCACGAGAAGAAGCTCTCCAATCTGCAAGCGATGCTGCCCGTGCTCGAAGCCGTGGTACAGTCGGGCAAGCCGCTCCTAATTATCGCCGAGGATGTGGAAGGCGAGGCGCTTGCCACGCTGGTCGTCAACAAGCTGCGGGGCGGCCTCAAGGTCGCGGCTGTCAAGGCGCCAGGCTTCGGCGACCGCCGCAAGGCCATGCTGGAAGACATCGCTATTCTCACCGGCGGCACCGCGATCTCGGAAGATCTCGGCATCAAGCTGGATAATGTGACGCTGCAGATGCTGGGCCGCGCCAAGAAGGTGGTGATCGAGAAGGAAAACACCACCATCGTCGACGGCGTCGGCCGCAAGGAAGAGATCCAGGGCCGTGTCGCACAGATCAAGGCGCAGATCGAGGAGACCACCTCCGACTACGACCGCGAGAAGCTGCAGGAGCGGCTGGCCAAGCTCGCCGGCGGCGTTGCGGTGATCCGGGTCGGCGGCTCGACCGAGGTCGAGGTCAAGGAGCGCAAGGACCGCGTCGACGATGCGCTGCATGCGACCCGCGCGGCCGTCGAGGAGGGCGTGCTGCCCGGCGGCGGCGTCGCGTTGCTGCGGGCAGCAAAGGCGCTCGATACCGTGCAGACCGACAATGCCGACCAGAAGACTGGTGTCGACATCGTGCGCCGTGCCATCGAAACGCCTGTCCGGCAGATCGCCGAGAATGCCGGCGCCGAAGGCTCGATCATCGTCGGCAAACTGCGCGAGAAAACCGAATTCGGCTGGGGCTGGAACGCCCAGACCAACGAATTCGGCGATCTCTACGGCCAGGGCGTGATCGACCCGGCAAAGGTGGTGCGCACCGCTCTCCAGGACGCGGCATCGGTCGCCGGCCTGCTGGTGACCACCGAGGCGATGGTGGCCGAGAAGCCGAAGAAGGAAGCCGCCGCCCCGGCAATGCCCGCCGGCGCCGGCATGGACTTCTGAGGTCGCGGCCAATCCGCCCGCTCCCCTGGCGGGGAGCGGGCGTCAGTCGAAGAGAAAGTGGAGGTAAAGATGGACGCAATGGCTGGCATCGAATCCGTACCGGCTCCTACGCACCAAGCGAAGGAATTCCTGGCCTATGAAACAGAATGCAGGAACGTGCTGAACCCGCTGCTGGCAGGGCTGCTCGACATGGCTGAAGCCGCCGGCTGGAATCGGCGAACCGCGGCGTCGGCACTGATGTTCCTCGCAGCACAGCAAGTGTCGGCAACATCCGAGGTATCCGCCGGCAGCGGCTGAACGGAAATCGGCCAGTCCATTCACCTATCCGCGGCGGGCCGTGCTGCCCGGTGTTCGGTCCGCTGCAGGCCCTGAACAATCGAGAGGAGGCACAAGCCATGAATCGCGGGCAATTTGAGGAACCGGTCACACTTCTGGTCGGAATGGGCTTTCCGAGGAAGATCGACAGCGTGATGGAAGCCTATGCACTGCTGCAGGACTGGCCGAGCGCCGGCCGCAACGGCGCCCATGCCGTCGCGCTCAACGCTTGCAAGGCGGGCATCGTCGGCGAGATCGATCCGGAGACGGTGCGGGCCACGCTGATCAGCTTCGCGCGCCGCCACGACATACTGGTGCCTGATATGGTTACGCCGCTCGCGACGGCGGCCGGTGGTGCTGTGCACGAGGTGAACTGACGGATGCGGCGCTTCAACAGCGCTTGCAGACCATGTTCTTGAGATAAGCCAGGCGAACACGGAGACGCCGGAATTCCTTCCCGGGCGGGCGGCATCGTCGTCGGTCAATTGAGCGAACGTGTCAGCAAGACTGACCTGTTCTGCCCGAATAACGCCTCTGAGCGCCGCCTCCCGGTTAAAAAAGTATCATCCGTTGTCTTGAATCGTGGTGGCGCCTGTTGTCATGAGCCGGTACCTTGGCTCTTGAAATGCAGAGCCGAAACCAATTCGGCCGGTTTAGGGAATTGGGCCGAACGCGGCAAATATCCGTGCTGGCCTGGGAGGAAACGGACATGGAACCGGACCTGGAAGTAGTCCAGATACGACGCGGTGAGTCCTTCAAGGCGTGGTCGCATGGCTACCCCTTCCACACGGTGCGTTGGCACTTCCATCCCGAATATGAACTGCATCAGGTGATCTTCACCAACGGACGCTATTTCGTCGGCGATTTCATCGGCGAGTTCGAGCCGGGCAATCTGGTGCTGACCGGGCCGAACCTGCCGCACAACTGGGTCAGCGACATCCCCAGGGACAGCTCGATCCCGCTGCGCGGCCGCATCATCCAATTTTCCGAAAGTTTCATCGGCGATGCCATGCATGTGCTGCCGGAGCTGGCGGGGCTGGGGCACCTGCTCGAAGCGTCGCGGCGCGGCGTGCTGTTTTCCAGCCGCACCAGCAAGGCGCTGGCGCCGCTGATGGAAGAGATGATGCAGGCGCAAGGCGTGCGCCGCATCGAGCTGTTCATGATGATCGCCGGCCTGCTCAGCCGCGCCCAGGAATTCCAGCTTTTGGCCAGCGCCAGCTACCGGCCCGATCCCTCCGGCTACATGACCGCCGGCATGAACAAGGCGCTCGCCTATATCAGGGAAAACCTGACGCAGCTGTTCGACGAGGCGGATCTCGCCGCCATCGCCGGCCAGTCGACCGGCGCCTTCTCGCGCTCGTTTCGCCGTCACACCGGCATGTCGCTGGTGCAGTATGTCAAACGGCTGCGCATCAATCTCGCCTGCCAGATCCTGATGAGCGACGAGCAGGCCTCGATCACCGACATCTGCTACGAGGTCGGCTTCAACAATCTGTCCAATTTCAACCGGCAGTTCCTGGCGGAGAAGGGCATGCCGCCCTCGCGCTTCAGGCGCCTGCTGGCCGACAACATCAACGCGGGCAAAGCCGCTTAACGGAGGAGCCAGGGAGGAACCAAGGGAGGATTTTTCTTTTGCATGACGACGTGAGCCGCGTGGAGCGGTTCGCGATAGAGAACGCTTGTCTCGAATTCCTCCGTCGGCGGAGGTTGTCGGCGCGGCTCGAAAGGCCGGCGCCGGGTCCCGGTTCCCAATGCAGTTTGGGCGAGGGCGGATGGGTGTCTTCAGACCAAAGCAGTCAACGACCTTCTTACAACCATATCAGAAACGGAGAAGACCGAATGACCAAACTTTCATCTTCATTGAAGTCTGCTGGCAAGTCCGCCGGCGTGGCAGCCCTTGCGCTGTCGCTGCTGGCCGGCACCGCCGCGATCGCCAGGGCCGCCGAAGTTACCGACGCCACCGTCGCCTTCCTGATGCCCGACCAGGCCTCGACCCGCTACGAGCAGCATGATTATCCCGGCTTCGCTGCCGAGATGAAGAAGCTGTGCCCGGGCTGCAAGGTGCTCTACCAGAATGCCGATGCCGACGCCTCGCGCCAGCAGCAGCAGTTCAACTCGGTGATCTCGCAGGGCGCCAAGGCGATCGTGCTCGACCCGGTCGACTCGACCGCCGCCGCCTCGCTGGTCAAGCTGGCGCAGAGCCAGGGCATCAAGGTCATCGCCTATGACCGGCCGATCCCGACCGCGCCGGCCGATTTCTATGTGTCGTTCAACAATGAAGGCATCGGCAAGGCCATCGCCGATTCGCTGGTCGAGCACCTGAAGGCGCTGAAGGTCGATCCGGCCAGCGGCGGCGTGCTGCAGATCAACGGCTCGCCGACCGACGCGGCGGCCGGCCTGATCAAGAAGGGCATCCATGCCGGCCTCGACAACAGCGGCTACAAGATCCTGGCCGAATACGACACGCCGGAATGGGCGCCGCCGAAGGCGCAGCAATGGGCCGGAGGCCAGATCACCCGCTTCGGACCAAAAATCCTCGGCGTCGTCGCCGCCAATGACGGCACCGGTGGCGGCGCCATCGCCGCCTTCAAGGCGGCCGGCGTCGATCCGGTGCCGCCGGTGACCGGCAATGACGCGACGATCGCGGCACTGCAGCTGATCATCGCCGGCGACCAGTACAACACCATCTCCAAGCCGAGCGAGATCGTGGCGGCGGCCGCCGCCAACATCGCCATCAAGCTGCTTTCGGGCGAAACGCCGAAGGCCGAGATGACGCTGTACGACACGCCCTCGCAGCTGTTCACGCCGGCCGTGGTGACGCAGGAAAACCTGAAGGCCGAGATCATCGACAAGAAGATCAACACCGCGGCCGAGCTCTGCGTCGATCGTTACGCGGAGGGCTGCAAGAAGCTGGGCATCGGGAACTGACCGCGACCCTTGCCCGCTCCGCTGTCTGGCCGCCCACGCGGTGGCCAGACAGCGCTCAATCCATGAACCGGTTTTGAAAGGCTTCCAGGCATGATCGATACCGCGGACGAACCGGTTCCGGCAGGCGAGCTGGTGCTCAGCCTGCGTGGCGTTTCGAAGAATTTCGGCGCCGTGTCGGCGCTCACCGACATCGATCTCGATGTCCATGCCGGCGAGGTGGTGGCGCTGGTCGGCGACAATGGCGCCGGCAAGTCGACGCTGGTCAAGATCCTGGCCGGCGTGCATCAGCCGAGTTCGGGCACCATTAATTATCGCGGCAAGCAGGTGACGCTTGCAGATCCAAGCGCGGCTTTGACGCTCGGCATCGCCACCGTGTTCCAGGATTTGGCGCTGTGCGAAAACCTCGACATCGTCGCCAACATCTTCCTCGGCCGTGAGCTCAGCCCGCTGCGCCTGGACGAGGTGGCGATGGAGGTGCGCGCCTGGACGTTGCTCAACGAGCTTTCGGCGCGCATCCCCAGTGTCCGCGAAGTCGTCGCGTCGCTGTCGGGCGGCCAGCGCCAGACGGTGGCGATCGCCCGCTCGCTGCTGCTCGAACCCAAGCTCATCCTGCTTGACGAGCCGACGGCGGCGCTAGGCGTGGCACAGACGGCGGAAGTGCTCAACCTGATCGAGCGGGTGCGCGACCGCGGCCTCGGCGTCGTCATCATCAGCCACAATATGGAAGACGTGCGCGCCGTCGCCGACCGCATCGTCGTGCTGCGGCTTGGCCGCAACAACGGCATCTTCTCGCCCGACGCCTCGAACCAGGAACTTGTCAGCGCCATCACCGGCGCGTCGAACAATTCGGTGTCACGGCGCGCCGAGCGCAGACAGGCCAGGCACGAGCAAACCCAGGAGCCACGCCCATGAGCCGTGAAGCCGAACAGGCGGCCTCCGTGCCGCCGCAGCTCGACCGCGCCGATGTGCGCGTCAAGCATGAGGCGGGGCTCGGCGGCGCCATCCGTAGGTTCTTCGACCGGGTCCGCTCGGGCGATCTCGGCTCGCTGCCGGTGATCGTCGGGCTGGTCATCATCTGGACGGTGTTCGCCAGCATCAACCCGATCTTCCTGTCGAGCAGCAATCTGGTCAATCTGCTGTTCGATTGCTCCACCGTCGGCGTCATTGCGCTCGGCATCGTCTGCGTTTTGATGGTCGGCGAGATCGACCTGTCTGTCGGTTCGATCAGCGGCTTTGCCTCGGCGATGGTGGGCACGCTGTGGGTCAATCAGGGCTGGCCGGTGGCGCTCGCCATCCTCGCCGCTGTGGCCGTCGGCGGCTTCATCGGCGCGCTCTATGCGCTGCTGTTCAATCGGCTCGGCATGCCGAGTTTCGTTTCGACGCTTGCCGGCCTGCTGGCGGTGCTCGGCCTGCAGCTCTATATCCTCGGCTCGACCGGCTCGATCAATCTGCCCTATGGCTCGAACCTGGTGAATTTCGGCCAGCTGCTGATGATGCCGAAATTTGTTTCGTTCGCTCTGGCGGCCGTGCCCGGCATCGTCATGCTGGTCACCGGCCTGCGCACCGTCGCGCGCCGCCGCGCCGCCAATCTGTCGGCGCCGTCGACCGGCGGGCTCATCACGCGGGCGATCGTCATCACGGTCATTCTCGAACTCATCGTCTTCTATCTCAACCAGGCGCGCGGCATTCCGTGGATGTTCGGCCTCTTCGTCGGCCTGGTCATATCAATGCACTACGCGCTGACGCGGACGAAATGGGGCCGCTCGATGTCGGCGGTCGGCGGTAACCGCGAGGCGGCAAGGCGCGCCGGCATCAATGTGCGACTGATCTATTCGAGCGCCTTCGTGCTGTGCTCGATGCTGGCCGCTTTCGGCGGCGTGCTGTCGGCGGCCCGCCTTGCCTCGGCCAGCCAGCAGGCCGGCACCGGCGACGTGAACCTTAACGCCATCGCGGCGGCGGTCATTGGCGGCACCAGCCTGTTCGGCGGCCGCGGCAGCGCCTATTCGGCATTGCTCGGCATCATCGTCATCCAGTCGATCGCCAGCGGCCTGACGCTGCTCGATCTGTCCTCGTCGCTTCGGTACATGATCACCGGCGCCGTGCTTGCCATCGCAGTTATCGTCGACTCGCTGGCACGCCGCTCGCGTGTTTCCCATGGCCGGGCCTGAACCCATCAACAGGAAGCAAGACATGAGCGAAGAACTGTCCGGAAAAGTTGCCGCCGTCACCGGCGCGGCATCAG
This sequence comes from Mesorhizobium sp. M0491, assembly GCF_040321265.1. Taxonomy (NCBI): domain Bacteria; kingdom Pseudomonadati; phylum Pseudomonadota; class Alphaproteobacteria; order Hyphomicrobiales; family Phyllobacteriaceae; genus Mesorhizobium; species Mesorhizobium sp. M0491. The sequence continues at coordinate 173,591 of NZ_JAMYRE010000011.1, read as the reverse complement.
GCATCGGCCTCGAATGCGCCAGGCATATGCTGGCGGCGGGCGCCACCGTGGTGCTGGTCGACCGCGCCGAAGCGACGCTGACCAAACTGTGCGCCGAGCTTGGCCCCAAGGCGATCCCGCTGGTGATCGACCTGATGCAGCCGGCAAGCGTCGCCACCATGATGCCGCAAATCCTGGAGAAGGCCGGCCAGCTTGACATCTTCCACGCCAATGCCGGCGCCTATGTCGGCGGCGAGGTGGCGACTGGCGATCCCGACGTCTGGGACCGGATGCTCAACCTCAACATCAATGCCTGCTTCCGCTCGATCCAGGCGGTGCTGCCCCACATGATCGAACGCAAGACCGGCGACATCATCGTCACCAGTTCGATCGCCGGACTGGTGCCGGTAGTGTGGGAGCCGATCTACACGGCCTCCAAGCACGCCGTGCAGGCCTTCGTCCACACGGTGCGCCGGCAGGTCGCCAAGCACGGCCTGCGCGTCGGCGCCGTGGCGCCCGGCCCGGTGGTGACGGCGCTGGTCAGCGATTGGCCAAAGGCGAAGCTCGAGGAAGAACTCGCCGCCGGCGGCCTGATGCAGCCGCGCGAGGTGGCAGAGGCGGTCATGTTCATGCTGACCCGGCCGCGCAACGTGACGATCCGGGATCTGGTGATTTTGCCGCAGAGCAATGATTTGTGAGGCAGTAGGGAATGGGCAATAGGCAATAGGGAAGATGTAGACACAGTCTTACAGGCCCCGCTCAAAAGTGCTTCGCGCGTCCTATCCTACTAACTAATCGCTTACTGCCTACTGCCTATCCCCTATTCCCTGAACCGGAGGTTCCTCATGCCCCATTATCTCGGCATCGATGTCGGCACCGGCAGCGCGCGGGCCGGGGTGTTCGACCACACCGGCACCTTGCTCGCCTCGGCCAAGCGGGACATCGAGGTCTGGCGCGAGGCCGGCGACATTGTCGAGCAGTCGAGCAACGACATCTGGCGGGCGGTGTGCGCGGCCACGCGGGAAGCGGTCGCTCAATCGGGCGTGGCAGCTGAGGCCATCGCCGGCATCGGGTTCGACGCCACTTGTTCGCTGGTGGTGCTGGGCGAGGGCGGCGTGCCGCTGCCGGTAAGCAAGTCCGGCAATTCGGAACGCAACATCATCGTCTGGATGGATCACCGCGCGGTCGAGCAGACGCGCCGCATCAACCGCAGCGGCGAGGCGGTGCTGAACTATGTCGGCGGCGTCATCTCGCCGGAAATGGAAACGCCGAAACTCCTTTGGCTAGCGGAAAACCTGCCCGACACGTTCAACGCCGCCTGGCAGTTCATGGACCTCGCCGATTTCCTCACCTGGCGCGCGAGCGGCAGCCTTGCCCGCTCGGTCTGCACGGTGACTTGCAAATGGACCTATCTGGCGCATGAAAGCCGCTGGGACGAGGCCTATTTCCGCACCATCGGACTAGGGAGCCTGGCCGACGAGGGGTTCGCGCGCATCGGCACGCAGATCGTGCCGGCGGGTGCCGCACTTGGCGGCGGGCTGACCGCGCAGGCGGCTGCGGACCTTGGCCTGCGCCCCGGCACGGCCGTGGCGGCGGGGCTGATCGACGCGCATGCCGGCGGTGTCGGCACGGTCGGCGCGCGCGGCGCGTTCGGCAGCGTTCTGTCGCGCATGGCCTATGTCTTCGGCACCTCGGCCTGCACCATGTCGTCGACCGCCGAGCCGGCCTTCGTCGACGGCGTCTGGGGTCCGTATTTCTCGGCCATGGTGCCGGGCCTGTGGCTGAACGAGGGCGGCCAATCTGCGGCGGGTGCGGCCATCGACCATCTGGTGCGCATGCATCCGGCGGCCGTCGAAGCGACAGCCAAGGCGCAGGCCGAGGGGCTCAGCCTCAGCGCCTGGCTGTCGCTGCAGGCGCAGAGCCGCAACGGGGCAGCGGCGACGCCGGCCTTGGTCGGCGGCATCCATGTCGTGCCGGAATTCCTTGGCAACCGCGCGCCTTTCGCCGACCCGGACGCACGCGCGCTGATTGCCGGGCTCGATCTTGACACCAGCCTCGACAGCCTGGTCGGGCTCTATGTCGCCGGGGTCTGCGGGCTGGGCTACGGCGCGCGCCAGATCGTGCGGGCCGAGCATGACAAAGGCATTGCCGTCGACACCATCGTCGTCAGTGGCGGCGCCGGGCAAAGTCCGTTGGTGCGCCAGCTGCTTGCCGACACGACCGGCATGGTGGTGGTGGCGTCGACCTCGCCGGAGCCGGTGCTGCTCGGCTCGGCGATGCTGGGCGCGGTCGCCGCCGGTGCTTACAAGGATCTGACGGCGGCGATGGCCGGCATGTCGGAACTCGGCGAAGTCTATCATCCCGACGCTACCTTGGCCGGCTGGCACGCCAAGCGCTTTGCTGCGTTCGAGCTGCTGCAGCAGGCGGGCAAGGCCATCCGAGGCTGAAGCGAGCGGCTCCTGTCGGGCTCTGTCAGGAGCGTGGCGAACACCGCTTGGCGATGATGCCGGAAGCTGGCAGCTTTGTTCTGTCGTGGACCCTCCTGCGGCTTGCGAAGAGGGCAGGGCGACAGGAGCAGGAGGCCCGATGGCAGACGACAAATCGCCAGCGCCATTCGCATCGGACAGTGTGCCGTGGACGGAATGGTCCGATGTGCCGCGCTTCGGCGTGCGCTACCGGCATTTGTCGCTGGCCGCGCTTGGCGAAACCTATCATGTCGGCGTGGCGATCGAGGAGTTGCCGGCGGGCAAGCAGACCTCGCCGGCGCACTACCACATTTCGAGGAGGAGCATGTCTTCATCCTCGAGGGGACGCTCACCGCGCATGTCGGCAATGCCGCCTATGTCATGAAGGCCGGCGACTACATCTGCTTTCCGGCAGGTGCAGCGGCGGGGCATTGCCTCATCAACACCAGCGACGCACTCTGCCGCTACGTCCTCGTCGGCGAGCGCAACCCGAACGACGTTGTCGTCTACACCGCCTCCAACAAGGTGCTGGTGCGCGCCTTGGGCAGCCGTGCGATCTTCGATCTCGCGGCGACCCGAACCTACTGGGACGGTGAGAGCACCGGCCTCGCCGCCGGCGATCCGTTGCCGTCGGATGTGACGGCCGGTGTCACCAAGGCCCCGGCCGCGCCGATCCCGCCGGTCGCCAGCGATGCTGTCGAGTGGAAACAGGAAGGCGAGGGGGCGCGGTTCGGTGGTCGGTCCAAACACCTCACCTGTGCCGCCTTGGGACGGCCCGACTACCATGTCGGCGTGCTGATCGAGGCGCCGGCCCCCGGCATGCGCCTGGCGCCCAGGCACTACCATATGCTGGAAGAAGAGCATGCGCTGATCCTGGAAGGGCAGGTGACGCTGCTGCTTGGCGAGGCGCGCCACGAGATGAAAGCCGGCGACTATGTCTGCTTTCCGGCCGGCCTGGCGGTTGGACATTCCTTCCTCAACAGCGGTACGGGACCGTGCCGCTATCTGATGATCGGCGAGAAAAACCCCAACGAGGTCTGCGTCTATCCCGATTCCAACAAGATGGCGGTCGACGCCTTGCGCCGGCGCGACGGCATTTTCGATATGGCCGGGGTTAGGCGGTATTGGGATGGCGAAGCGTAGAACTGAAAGTGTCGATATCCGACTCAAATAGCCGCGCTCTGAACGCGAGAACCGTTCGGAGATAGGCGTTGTTGCCACCCTACCTGGGTGACGCTAGTCTGGTTCGGGCACTTCAACGGGGGAGTTGGCGGGGATGCTCCTGCCATTCTTGCGATGGCCTTCACGCTATCACCGCCGCCTTGGCAGGCTGAGATGGGTGGCTTTGTTCGCGCCGTTCATTCTGTTGTCGGGCTATATCGTCTATGGCTTCGTCGGCATTCGGTTTGATACGCCTCTCTCGGTGCTGAGGCACCTTGCCGCGTTCCCGAACTGCACGGCCGCCCGCAGGGGCGAACCTGGCTATTGGCCGACTCACGATGCCGACCATGACGGCATAGCCTGCGAGCCCTGGCACGGGGCAAGCCGACGCACGGGGCAAGCTCCACTGGCGTTCGGGTCCATCGTTACTCGCGTACCGGCCCATAGCCTTTGCCTTGGCTTCACAGCTCCTTCTCCGCCAGTTCCCTGAATTCATCCGGCACCGAGCGCGCCGCCTCCAGCGCCACCGTGCCATAGCCGACCGCCTGTTTGCCGAAGCGTTCGCGGATATTGTCGATGGCGCGGTCGGCGTCAAAGCGTGCCAGGCCTTTTCGGGTGCCGGGCCTCTGCTTCTCGTCGGCGAGATCGAGCGGCAGTTCGAGCTGTAATTCGAAGCTTTCCTCGAGATGCGAGACCGAGATCGCCAGCAGCGAGATCGTTCTCTCGTGGGGGTTGTCGGCAAGCACGCCGCGCACCAGATCGCCGGCGATCTCGGCCAGCATCGCGGTCGCCGAGATCGGCTGGTCAAGCGTGATCGAGCGGGTGACGGCGCTGAGATCGGCAAAGCGCACGCGCACCGTCACCGTGCGGCCGGGCCGCGCCTTGGCGCGCAGCCGGCTGGCGACGCGGTCGGCCAGATGCAGCAGGGTTGGCACGATGACGTCAGCTACGGCGGGCTTGCGGCCAAGCGCCGATTGCGCGCCGGCCGAATGCGCCCGGCGCTTCGTCTCCAGTTTTCGCGGGTCGCGGTTCCATGACAGCGCGGCGAGCTTTTCGCCGGCGGCGGGGCCGAGCAGCCGCGTCAGCGCGCCGCTGCGCGTCCTGGCCAGCTGGCCGATGGTCTCGACGCCGATTTCCGCCAGCCGCGCTTTGGTCGCCGAGCCGACGCCCCACATCAGCCCGACCGGCAGGTCGTGCAGGAAAGCGAGCTCGCTGCCGGGTTCGACGACCACCAGCCCATCGGGTTTTGCCACCTGCGAGGCGATCTTGGCCAGATGCTTGGTGCGGGCGACGCCGATCGAGATCGGCAGGCCGAGTTCGGCGCGTACCCGGCTGCGGATCGTCGTGGCGATCTCCTGTGGGGAGCCGAACAGATGCGTGCAGCCGGCAACGTCGGCAAAGGCCTCGTCGATGGAGATGCGCTCGACCAATGGCGTAAAATCGTCGAGCACCTTGATCGCCGCGTCGCCTAGCCGCTGGTAATGGCTGAAATTGCCACCGACGAAGATCAGATGCGGGCAGAGTTCGCGCGCCTTGCGCCCGGGCATGCCGCCGCGCACGCCGAAGGCGCGGGCCTCGTAGGAAGCGGCGAGCACGACACCGCCGCCCACCGCGATCGGCTTGCCGCGCAGCGACGGATCGAGCAACTGCTCGACCGAGGCGTAGAAAGCGTCGAGATCGGCATGCAGGATGGTGGCTGTCGTTTCCATCCCGACCGCACATCCGCAGTTGCTGATAGATTGGAACAAATAAAGAACAAAGATGGATCATTGTCAAGGGAAGGGCGATTTGTGCGGCAACAGCCATGCCGGTTCCGCCTGAACGCAACCGCCTAGACAATATGCTCCGCTCGCAGCGCCGCTTTCATCCTTTCCAGCGCCGCTTCGCCGCCTGCCGCCAGTTCGTCGGCAATCCTGGCCAGCTTATCGTCGGCCTTGCGGTGCTTGCTGCCCCAGGCGCCGAGCGTCGCCAGCACCGGCAAGAGGTCGATGCCTGCTTCGGTCAGCCGGTAGACGGTTCTCAAGCCATGCGTCGGGTCGTCGCTTCGGGTGAGGATGCCCTCCTCCTGAAGCGTTTGCAGTCGCTCGGCCAGCGTGCGCGAGGAGATGCCTTCGTCGGATTGCAGGAATTCGCGAAAGTGCTTTTTCCCGGCGAAGACCATGTCGCGGACGATGAGCAGCGTCCAGCGGTCGCCGATCAGTTCGAGTGACAGGTTGATCGGGCAGCCGGACTTTTCGCGCGTCGACATCTATGGTTCCATTTTTAAATCACTTTACTATTGACATCGTTTTGGCCTTGCGTCAACGGTTCCAAATGTAAACTGTTTTGCGATGGCCCTGAGGAGAATGACGGTGAAAAAGCTGGTCCTGCAGATGCAGATGTCGGTCGACGGCTTTGTCGGCGCCAATGAGGACCATTCCTGGCAGCTCTGGGAGTGGGGTGACGAGAGCGCCTGGGACGGTGCGCTGAAGCAGGACTTTAACGCCGTCTTCGCAGGCGTCGATACCATCCTGCTCAGCCGCAAGATGGCGCAGGAGGGCTATCTCACCCATTGGGGCAATGCGGCGAAGAAGTTTCCGCGCGATCCGTTCTACGCCTTTGCGCAGCGCATCGTCGACTCCCGCAAGGTGGTGCTCAGCAACAAGCTCAAGCAATCGGCCTCGGAGCCGGCTTGGGAGCGCACCAGTGTGGTCAGCGGCGACCTGCCGCGCGAAGTCAATGCGCTGAAAGCGGGCGAGGGCGGCGACATGGCGGTGTTCGGCGGCGCCGGTTTCGCGTCGGCGCTGATTGCGGCCGGGCTGGTCGACGAGTTCCAGCTTTTCATCAACCCGGCGGTGCTGGGTGCGGGCCGCCGGATTTTTGATCAGGGCGGTTTTAGGAACCTGCGGCTACTCGGCTCGAAGGCCTATGCCTGTGGCATGGTGGTCAGCCGCTATGCGCCGGCGGGGTGAGGGGGACCTCCATCTTCTCCCTGGTCACTTCGCATCGTGAAAAATGATCCCGACCGTGTGGCGCATGCCTGAGCGCAACCGGCTGACGCCATGGCGCAGGTTGACCCGGTAATTGCCTTTGGTGCCCTGCACCGGCCGGTTGTGGACGGCGAAGACAACGGCGTCGCCCTGGCGCAGCGACACCACTTCGACCCGGCTCTGCATGCGCGGGCGCTGCTCGGTCAGGGCGAACTCGCCGCCGCTGAAATCCCGGCCCGGTTCGGAGAGCAGGATCGCCACCTGCAGCGGAAAGGCGAGGTCGCCATAGAGATCCTGGTGGAGGCAGTTGAAGTCGCCAGGCACATATTGCAGCAGCAGCGGCGTCGGCCGTGACTGGCCGGCGGCATGGCACTGATCGAGAAACGCGGCGTGCGTCGCGGGATAACGCATGGCCTGCCCCATGCGCTCGTTCCACCGATTGGCGACCTCGGCCAGCCTGGGGTAGAGCGCGCTGCGCAGGCCACCCAGGAGGTCGGGCAAGGGATAGCGGAAATAGCGGTACTCGCCCTTGCCGAAGCCGTGCCTGGCCATATGGATGTGGCTGCGGAAATATTTCTCATCCGAATAGAGGTCGGCGATCCGCCGGCACTCCTCGGGCGACAACAGCTTTTCGATCACGGCACAGCCGAAGCCGTCGAGTTCGGCGGCAAGGGCCGGCCAGTCGTAACCGGCGACGCGTGTCTCGGCGGCTTCGATCACCGATCTGGCAATTTTGGCATGGGCATTCATATCGTAGCCTCCTTGTCGAGCAGGGCGCGTTTGCGTTCGACACCCCAGCGGTAACCGGCCAGTGAGCCGTCGGCGCGGACGACACGGTGGCAGGGAATGCCCAGCGCGATCGCGTTGGCCGCACAGGCGGTCGCCACGGCGCGGGCGCCATTCGGCTGGCCGAGGCGGCGAGCCAGTGCGGTGTAGCGGATGGTGGCGCCGCACGGGATGCTGCGCAGCACATCCCAAACCTGTTGCTGGAATGGCGTGCCGTGGCGCATGTCGAGCGGCAGGTCGAGGCCGACGCCGGGCATTTGGATGAAGCGCGCGATTGTCGCGAGATCGTCGCGCAGTGCGGCCTCGTCCTCGACCAGTATCTTGTCGGGGAAGCAATGGCCAAGGTCCCGCTCCAGCGCGTCGGCGTCCGAGCCGATCAGGATGGCGCAGACGCCGATCTGGCTGCGCGCTGCCAGGACGTCGCCGATTGCGGATTCACCGATGGCATAGCTTATGGTGTCGAAGGCATTGGGGACGCTCGCCGGCGGCGCCATTTGGGTTTGCATGAGGTTCATTGCGTTTACTCCTTTGTCTGTGCGTGAACCCTACAGGGACGGCTTCTCGCGCTCACTCCGGTGCTTGCTTTCAAATTCGAATTTCGAAGGTAGGTGAACCGTTCTACGCGACACGAGTAACAGCGACCTCGCCGAGCAAAAACACCTCACCCGTCAACAACCGCAGCTCGATCTCGCCGGCCGCGGTGCGGCTCCATTCGGCTCTGCCGTGATCGACCATCTCGCCAATGGCCGCCATCACCAGTAACTTAGAGCCTTCGGCGCGCCGGCTGCCGGCAGCTTGGGTCCGGCTGGTCGTATCGGTGGTGGGAGACCTTGCCATCGCGCGCATTGCCGGTCCTGGTCAGGCCCGAATTGACCGGTTGGCATTGTCGGACGCCGCCTCACGCTCCAGCAGTGCGCGCTTGCGCTCAACGCCCCAGGCGTAGCCGGACAGGGCGCCATCCCTGCGGATCACGCGGTGGCAGGGAATGGCGACGGCATGATTGTTGGCGGCGCAGGCGGCGGCGATGGCGCGGGTTGCCTTCGGCGCACCGATGCGCTGCGCGATCTCGGCATAGGAAACCGTGCGGCCGACGGGGATGTCTTGTAAAGCCTGCCAGACACGCTGCTGGAAGGCGGTGCCGCGCACGTCGAGCGGCAAATCGAGACCGAGCGCCGGAACCTCGACGAAACCGACGACGCGGGCGACCAGCGCCTCGTAGTCGCTGTCGCCGCCGATCAGCCGTGCCCTGGGGAAACGGTCCTGCAGGTCGCGCACCAGCGCGTCGGGATCGTCGCCGAGCAGGATCGAGGCGACGCCCTTTTGACTGGACGCGACCAGGATGGCGCCGAGCGAAGTCTCGCCGACGGCGAAGCGGATCTCTTCATCAGCGCCGCCGGCGCGATAGCGCGTTGGCGTCATGCCGAGCATGCCGGTGGATTTCTCGTAAAAACGTCCGCTTGAATTGAAACCGGCATCGTAGATCGCCGTCGTCACGCTGGCGCCGTCTTCCAGGCCCTGGCGGACCCGGGCGGCGCGGTGCGCGGCGGCATAGTCCTTCGGTGTCAGCCCGGTGGCCGCCTTGAAGGTACGATGGAAATAACCGGCGCTACGGCCGGCGGCATCAGCCAGCTCAGCGAGCGACGGTTCTTCCTCGCTCTGCTCGATCCTGCGGCAGGCATCGGCGACCATCGCGGCATTACCGGCCTCGAGCGATGGGCCATCCGGGTTGCAGCGCCGGCACGGGCGAAAGCCGGTTGTCCTGGCCTGATCGAGCGTGCCGTGCAGTTGCACATTTTTCGGATTGGCGCGCCGCGACGGGCAGGAAGGCCGGCAATAGACGCCGGTCGTCGCCACCGAATACCAGAATGCGCCGTCGGCCGACTTGTCGCGCGCAACGATACGCGCCCAGCGCGGATCGTCGGCGATTTGCGGCGGCGCGGATTTCAGATTTTTCGCCAGGGTGATGAACATGGCCGGCATTGAAGCCGCTGGAAGAAGGCCCCGCCACCCGTTTCCTGACAACCTCCCGCCGGTTCTCCTACGCCGCGCGCTTGGGCTCGATCGCAAACGGGCTGAGCCCGAGCCAGGTCTGCATCTTCCTGCCGATGGCCTGGTCGCCGGTCAGGGCAACCTTCGCACCGGCCTTCTCGACGGTCAGCAATCCCATCCAGATCGCCGTCATCGTGTGCAGGTCGGTCGAGACGTAGAGGTCGACGTCGAAACCCGGATCGTACCAGCACAGATCGACCTCGCCGTGCTTCTCGACGATCAGCCACCATGACCGTTTGGACGCCGGCAGGTCCTGATACAGAAATTGTATCACCGTGCGTCCCTCGGGCAGCGGCGAGGGGTTCAAATTGCGCCGCATGTCCCACATCAGCAATGACGGATCGAGGTTCTTGAGCGACAGCCGGGACTCGACCCATTTCTGCCCCCAGAAGCCCATCGCCTCGACGACCGGGCGCAAATCGCGGCCGGCCTCCGTCAGCCGATAATCGAAGATCCCCTTCTCGCGCCGGACCTCCCCGCGCTCGACGATCCCGGCGATCTCAAGCTCCTTCAGCCGTTGCGACAGAAGGGTTGGCGACATTTTGGGGACACCGCGGCGCAGGTCGTTGAAGCGGGTCGAACCCGCCACCAATTCGCGCATCAGCACCATCGTCCAGCGGGTGCACAGCACCTCCGCGGCCATCGATAGCGGGCAGAACTGTTTGTATCCGTGCTGGGTCATGATTGTGCCTCTCCTCCAACTTGGGTCGAACATTAGGCCTTCATGATTGAGGCGGCCAGTACGGAAACTGTACTACCCCAGTACAGATCGCGGACTGGTTGGCGAGCGCCTTGCCATGCGAGCCCTTGGCCGGTTGCACGGGATACCCTGTGCGCCGCAATCAGGAGACTATCATGACCGCTTACGTTATCGCAGACATCAAGATAAACGACCCGCAATGGGTGCCGGCCTATGCCGCATCGGTGCACGACCTCGTACACAAGCATGGCGGCAGATATCTGTCGCGCAGCGGCAATGTGAAGACGCTCGAAGGCAAGCCGCTCGACACCACGCTGATCGCGCTGATGGCGTTCCCGTCGGAAGCGGCGGCGCGCGCCTTCACCAATGATCCGGCCTATGCGCCCTTCGTTTCGGCCCGTCAGGGCGGCAGCGACAGCCGTTTCCAGATGATCGACAACACCGATCTGGCCGGAACGATCCCGTATCTGCCAAAGGGATGACCATTCCTGGCATCGTTTTCGGGATCTCCAAGCAACAACAGTCACAGCGCTTGCCTGCCGGGCCTCCGTATTTTCGGCGGCCGGCCAGCTGTGCTTTTTCAAGAAGAATAGAATGAAGATGATATCGAACTTTCTCAACAGGCCAAATTTTCGCTGCAGACTTGTCATGGCCGGGGCCATGCTGGCCGTCTGCACCAGCTTCGCACAGGCGCATCAGGAAGCGGCCGCGCTTGCGTCCGTCCCCAATCCGCTGGCTGACAAGGTGCGGGCTGCCAACAGCCGGTTTCTCGACGTCAAGGCCGCTACATCAGAGGGCTATGCGCCCATTCCCTGCGCCAGCGGCATCACCGGCGGCGCCATGGGCATCCACTATGTCAACGGCGGATATCTGAAGGACGACAAGATCGATATCGCCCGGCCTGAGGCCGTGATGTACGAGCCGATGGCCGACGGCACGCTGCAACTGGTGGCGGTCGAATACATCACCTCGAAGGGGCCGGCGTCGCTGGACGGACAGCTGTTCAATTTCAACAGCGCGCCCAACCGCTATGGCCTGGGCGAATTCTACGAACTGCATGTCTGGGCCTGGAAGGGCAACCCGACCGGCATTTTCGCCGACATGAACCCGAAAGTGTCATGCGAACACACGATGGCGCCGAGCCAGTAAGCAATGAAGCCAGGCGGCGTCAATGCCGCCTGGTCGCCCTCCGTGACAGTTGGCAGCTCCGGCCCAGCGGCCGCTTTCGGCGAGGAAAAGCCGGGGAGGTGCGTGCCGCTGGCGCTCCTCGCGGCGTCAGGCAGGTACGGTCTTTATGCCGCTTGATCCGGGATCGCCAATCCCACCTCGGCGGTATCCCGGCTCGCTTGCGGCAAGACGAAGCGTCCCGTCACGTACCAGAGCAGGGACACCACGAGAATCGAGAGATAGCCATCCACGGCATAGTGCCAGCCGGTGTAAACCGAACCGAACAGGATGAAGGCCGCGAAGGACCAGCCGGCGATTGCCCACCGGCGGCCGAATTGGGCCAGGAAGAATGCGTTGAGCGTGGCGATCGCAACATGCATGCTGGGCATGGCCGAGATGCCGCCGCCGAGTTCCGGGCGGCCACTCTGGTAGGCTGTAAACAGATAATCGGCGTACAGATGGACCGACGCGCCGTAGCCCCTCTGCGCCAGGGCGGCCTGCAGCGCGACAAACCGGTCGCCGCCGTAGATTTGGTCGTGGAATATCGGGCCGGCGGACGACAGCAGGGTCGCAAGAACGGTGCCGCACAGCATCGTGGTCAGCGCGAATGCCCATAGGTAGCGCAAACGCCCGACCGGATTGTTCCAGAAGGCGACGAAGAGCACGGCGCCGAACCATTGCAGAAGCCAGCCATATCCATAGCCGGCGAAAATGGCGACCGACACCGGTTCGGAAACGATGCTGTGCGCCCATGTCCAGGGATCCGCGCCATGCAGCCGAAGATCGAGGTCCGCCAGGGCGCGGTCGGCGTAGAACGGCACCATGTCCGGGATGGCGGCCTTCAAGGTGGTGAATGCGGTGACGCCGAGAAAGAACAAGAAGATGACGGGTGCGGCTGCAAGCCAGCGGTGCCTGAGTACGCCGAGGATGAACCTCGTCGGCGTATGCCGGGCAAATGCCAGCCCCGCCACACCAAGGCCCGCCGCCAGAAGCGCGGGCAGGAAAAAGGCGAACGGCTTGGCATAGGATTGCGCCAGATGCAGGTAGCGGTCCGGCTGCAGGCAAACAGCGGTCATGGCATAGATCAGACACAAGGCAACCAGCAGCCAGCCGCTCCTGGTTGTCGCGATGTCGAGGTCAAGGATGGCAGCTGGGCGGCGATTGTTGCCGCGCTGACCTGTGTGCTCACTCATCGAAGGACGTCCCGCCAGTTGTCCAAAAAAATAATTGGATTATTTCGCAGGCGATATATTACCATCAGGTTACACTTGTGGGCAAATAGATCTCTAAATATTAGAGCGATAGAATGCTTGTTGGCAAAGAGTCTGTTTACGAAAGCGTTGCGCCGTCCTCTTTGTCTCTGCAACGCGATCATCGGCGCCGCCGATGATCCCGGGATCATCGGATTGGCCGATGACCTGGAGCCATGACTAGGAAGATCCGGCCGATGCGAAACTCCGGTTCTTGCCGGCCAATCGAAGAGCAGAGGCGGCAGGCGGGGAGCCAACAAAGCAGCCCGCCATCGCCGCGGTAACTGTTTCTTCTCTGGTTTTGCCGCAGATTGCCCCGCGGTGGAGCAGGCGAAGCAGACGATGGCGCGTCAGGGCAAGAAAAGTCGCAATGGAACGTTCTGGGCCAAGGCCCTGGAGCGCGCCCATCTTGGCGTCTGGGACTGGGATCTTGTGACCGGCGACTGCTTCTATTCCGCGACCTGGGCGCGGATGCTGGGCTACGATGAGAGCGAACTTGCCGACACCAGCGACCTGTGGCTGCAACTGACCCATCCTGACGACCGCGAGCGGGCGCTGGCCAGCGGCGACCGCCACATTGCCGGCCTGACCGACACCATCGAGACCGAATTGCGGCTGAAGCACAAGCAGGGACACTGGGTGTGGGTGCTCGATCGCGGCGGCGTCGTCGAGCGCGACGCGATGGGAAAGCCGCTCAGGCTGATGGGTGTGCAGACCGACATCTCCAAGCAGAAAGCCGCAGAAGCCGAACTCGAGCAGGTCAATGTGCGCTTCCGCCTGGCGCTCGCCGCCAGCGGTACCGGCATCTGGCACCACGACCTCGCCACCGGCAAAAGCTATTGGGACGAACGCACCAGGGAGATTTTCGGACTTGTCTCCGACACCGCCGAAGTCGAGCGCGACCACTGGTTCGGCTATCTGCATCCGGACGACAAGGAGGCCGCGTCGCGCGCACATCTGGTGCCGCTCGAAACGGACAAGGTCACCGCGGTGCAATACCGCATCGTCCGACGCGACGGAGAGGTCCGGCACATAGAATCCCTGCTGCGTTTCATCGCCGACCCGCAAATCCCGGACCGCCGGCTGGCGGGGCAGATCCTGGGCACGGTGCGCGACATCACCGAAGACAAGCAGCGTGAGCAGGAACTTGCCTATGCGGCCCGCCACGATGCGCTCACCGGTCTCTGGAACCGTGCCGCGTTCGACCGGCTGCTGGCCGATCATATCGCGGCCGCGCAGCGGCTGCCGCTCTCCGTGTTCTATGTCGATCTCGACTACTTCAAGGCGCTCAATGATTTTGCCGGCCATGCGGCCGGCGACCTGGCACTGAAAAGCGTTGCCCAAGGCATTCTGGGCTGCCTTCCCTCGACGGCGCATGCCGCGCGCCTGGGCGGTGACGAGTTCGCGCTGCTGATGCCCAATTGCGATACGGCGCAGGCCGGGCGGCTGGCCGACGCGGTACTTGCAGCCGTTCGCGATGCCGAACTAGGATCGACGGCCAAGTCGCGCAAGCTGGCGGCCTCGATCGGCATCGCTTTCGTCGATGACGCCAACACGACGGTGGCCGACGCGCTGGCCTGCGCCGACGACGCCTGCTACGCGGCCAAGGCCGCCGGGCGAAACCGATTTGCCGTCTTCTCCACCGATACGGCATCGGGTTCGGGTGGCCTAAACGCGGCGCGCGTCGTCGCCGATACGGTCGATGCCATGGAAGACGGGAGGCTGAAGCTGTTTGGCCAGGAAATCCATCGGCTGGGCCGTCCCTGGCTGGAAAGCCGCCATGTCGAAGTGTTGGCCAGGCTCGCCGCCCGCAACGGCCGGCTGGTGCCACCCGGCGAGTTCATTCCGGTGGCCGAGCGGTTCGGCATCGCGTCGCGGCTCGACCGCTGGATCATCCGCACCGCGCTGTCGCGGCATGGTGCCGCCTTGCGTTCGGGGGCGTTGACGCTTGGCTTCAATCTGTCGGCGCAGACGCTGAGCGACCCGCAGCTTTGGGACTTCGTGGACAACGTCATAGAAGAAACCGGGGCGCCGCATTCGGGCATCGGCTTCGAGATCACCGAAACCGCCGCCGTCACCAATTTCGACGCCGCCGAACAGTTTGTGCGCAAGGCGCGCGAGCGGCGCTGCCGGGTCAGCCTCGATGATTTCGGCGCTGGTATGAGCTCGTTCGAATATCTCCGGCGGTTCCCCGTCGACGCGATCAAGATCGACGGTTCCTTCATCGAGCACATCACGCAAAGCCGTTTCGACCGCGAGATCGTGCTGGCCATCACCAGCATCGCCCGCAGCCTCGGCTGTGACGTGGTCGGCGAGAAGATCGAACGGCAGGACACGCTGGCCATGTTGAGCGACATGGGCGTCGCCTTCGGCCAGGGATTTTTGCTGCACCGGCCGGAGCCGCTGGAGCGGATTGTCGTGCGTGCGACCAAGGGAGCGGCGGCCCGCAAGGCATCGTGATCCGGGTGCGGCGAGTTTCAGGCCAGGCCGGACTGACCTGAAACTCGCCACAGTCTATCCGGTTCGCCGCGCCGTTGATTGCGGAAACTCCAGCACTCCAGCCTCGGGTCGCCTGTGCTGCGCCTCCGTCACCGCTTCGATCAACAGATCGAGCGCTTCACAGGCCGTGCGACTCGTCTCGTCGTTGCCTTGCAGATAATGATAGGCGCGTTCGAGGTGGATGCGGGCGGCTGAAAAATCGCTGGTCAATGGTCCCTCCATGATCCCGCCCTAGAAGACCTTGCCGGAGACGAGGGAACGCCGGGTAAATATCCACAAGCGGCTTTTATTCAAATGCCGCAGAAACAGGGCGCGGCAGATGCGCTGTCAGGAGTGACGCCACCCAACTCTTTGCGGTGCCTTGCCGCGCGACTAGACTGTCGGCTCCCTTGTCCGAGGTGAGACCGATGATCGTCCAGGCCTGCATCAACGGCGCGCGTCCGCGCGATTTCCATCCCGCGCTACCGCTGACTGCCGAGGCGATGGCCGGCGATGCCGCCGCCTGCGTCGCCGCGGGTGCCTCCGAACTGCACATCCACCCGCGCGGCCTTGACGGGCGCGAAAGCCTCGCGGCCGTCGATGCCACCGTGCTGGCGGTGCGTCAGGCCTGTCCGGGCACGCTTATAGGCGTGTCGACGGGCGCCTGGATCGAGAACGATGTCGAGCGGACCCGTGCGGCGATCTCCGGCTGGCGGGAACTGCCCGACTATGCATCGGTCAATCTGTCGGAGGTGGATGCGCCTCGCGTGATGGAGCTGTTGCGCCAGCGTGGCGTCGGCATCGAGGCCGGGCTTGCCACCGTCGCCGACGCTGAGCGCTTCGTGGCGCTTCCCGACCACGACCGGGTGCTGCGCATCTTGATCGAGATCGACATCCCGGATCTGTCCGTGGCACTCGACGAGGCACACGGCATCGCCACGGTGCTCGATCGCGCAGGGGTGCGGCGGTCGATCCTGCTGCATGGCGTCGACACAACTGTCTGGCCCCTCGTCGAGCTTGCGTATCGCAAGCGCTGGTCGACACGGGTCGGCCTGGAAGACGGCAAGACGCTCGCCGATGGAACTGTGGCGAAGGATAACGCGGCGATCATCGCTGCCGCCGTGGCGATCTTTCGCGGCTAGTTTTCCAGAATGATCTGGATCGCCTTATCCACCACCGGATGCAAGCCGCTAGCCTGGAAGGACAGTCGGTTGCCGGAGCCGACATTGCTGGTCATGGCGATGGTCAGCTCTGAGATCGGGTCATGCAGCATGACGGCGACGTAGCCGGGGATACTGCCCTGGTGGCCGTAAAAGGCGCGGTTGGCGTAGGCGCTCTGGAACATGCCGGCGCCGGTCTCGCGCATGCGGGTGCCCGGAAAACTCGCTGGCACGCGGTGTTCGAACATCTCGGCGAAGAACGGCGGCGACAGCACTCTGCCGGAAAAGAGACCGCGCATGAAGCTCACCATGTCGGACGGCGTCGACACCATGTCGCCGCAGCCATAAGCGGCGCCGAACGGGAAGGAATCGGAAGAATCCTGCAATTCGTCGGAGTAGCGCAGCACGCCGTCCATGCGCCACATCTCGCCGCCGGAGGCGATGTCGGTGGGCGCATTCGCCGGCGGCGGGGGGCGGTGGTAGTAGCCACGCACCATCGACTTTTCCGGAAAGGCTTCGGTGGCCGGCGACCAGGTATTCTCCAAGCCGAGCGGCTGCAGCACCGCGCTTCTGACATAGCCGCCCAGCGACTGGCCTGTCACCGCCTCGATCACCATGCCGGCCAGCACATAGCCGGTGTTGTTGTAGACGGCGGGTCCGCCCGGCGCCTTCTGCTTGTCGGAAGCGAAGGCTATGTCGACCAGTTGCCGCGGCGTCCATTGCCGGCTCGGATCCATCGGAATGTAATATTCGAACTCCGGCAGGCCGCTGCGGTGGTTGATCAACTGGCGCACCGAAATGTCTTTTGCTTCCGGCAGGTAAGGAAACCAGCCGGAGATCGGCGCTCCGAGATCGAGCTTGCCGTCCTGGGCGAGCTTGGCCAGGGCCGCGGCAACGAAGGTCTTGGTGCAGCTGCCGATCTTGAACAGGCGTTCAGGCGAGACGGCAATGCCATGCTCCCGGTCGGCTAGGCCGGCGGTCAGGGTGGTTGGTGCGGCGCCAGTGGAGTATGCGAGTGATGCGCCTACCGCGCCATCGGTGAGATAGGTCTTGAGGAGGGCGTTCAGGTCTTCACGCATGGATTCTGCTTTCGCCGCTAAATTGCTGGTTTCATAGATGATGTCGGTGCGTCCTCGGGCCGAGCCCGAGGGCAGGGTCGCCAAGCTTCACTCCGCCATATCGACATCGGCAAAGTTCTGCCGGCCGAAGGGGTCGAGCACGTAGTTGAGCACGCTCTTGCGGATCGGGATCGCCACCACCGAATGGGCGATCGGCGCCACCGGCACCTCAACCTTCAGGATCGCTTGCGCCCTGGCATAGATGTCGGCGCGCTGTTTCGGATCGGCGGCGACGCGGCCGTCCTGCAGCAGCTTCTCGAAATCCTTGTCGCACCAGCGCGAGCGGTTGGAGCCGCCCTTCACGCCGTCGCAAGACAGCAGATAGCTCAGCATGTTGTCGGGGTCGCCATTGTCGCTGCTGCCGCCGAGCAGGTAGGCGTCCTGTTCGCCCGCCGCGGTGCGCTTGAGATATTCGCCCCATTCGAAGCTGACGATCTCGGCCTTGACGCCGACTTTCGCCCAGTCGGCCTGGATCATCTCGGCCATGCGCTTGGCGTTGGGATTGTAGGGCCGCGATACCGGCATCGCCCACAGGCTGATTTTCAGGTCGCTCTCGTGGCCGGCTTCCTTCAGCAGCGCCTTCGCGCCATCCGGGTCATAGTCGATGCCGGCATCGGTGACGGCGCCGATCTGCGCCGGCGGCACGACGCTGCCGGCGACCGTGCCGGCGCCGGCATAGACGGCGTCGACGATCGCCTTGCGGTCGACGGCCTTGGCCAGCGCCATGCGCACGCGCACATCGCCGAGCGGCTGATGTTCGACATTGAAGCCGAGAATGCCGATGTTCTGACCCTTGAGGTCGAGCACGGTGATGTCGGGATCGGTGCGCAAATCGGCGACGGCGCTTGGCGGGGGCGGGGCGGCGACCTGGCACTCGTTGGCCTTGAGACGCTCGACGCGCGTGGTCGGTTCGGGCGTGACGGCGAAGACCAGAGTGTCGATCTTCGGCGGGCCGCGCCAATAATCCTTGTTGGCGGCGTAGCGGATCTGGCTGTCGGGGACATAGGCCTGCAGCACGAACGGGCCGGTGCCGACGGGCTCGCTATCGATCAATTCCGGCGTGCCGGCGGCGACCATCTTTTCGGTCTGCTCCAACGACAGGATAGAGAGATAGTCGAGCGCAATGCCGGGCAGGAAGGTGACATTGGCAGCCGTCAGCGTGAAGCGCACGGTGTGGTCGTCGACCTTGTCGATCTTGTCGATCAGCGTGCCCATGCCCAGTGCGTTGAAATACTCGTAAGCGCCGCCGCCGAGCTTGTGGTAGGGATTGCTGGCGTCGCGCTGGCGGTTGAAGGTGTACAGCACGTCGTCGGCATTGAACTCGCGCGACGGTGTAAAGTGGTCGTTCGACTGGAATTTCACGCCGTGGCGTAGGTGGAATGTGTAGATCTTGCCTTCGGCTGAGACCTCCCAGCTTTCGGCCAGCGCCGGCCCGACCTCGGTCGTGCCAGGCTTGAACTCGACCAGCCGGTTGAAGATCGTCTTGGCGGCGGCATCCATGGTGGAGTCCGCCGTGCCGATCGCCGGGTTGAAGGTCTCGGGATTGGCTTCCGAGCAATAGACCAGGGTTTTGGCGTAGGCCTGTCCGCCGAGAAGGACGGATGAGGCCAGCAGGGACGAGGTAAGCACTGCGCGCAGAACGGATTTCATCGCAAACGCTCCTGATGACACTTTACGGGTTGAGGGAAGGGCAGGCCGGTGATGTTCATGGCGTCGCCGCCGGGGTGATGAAACGGTTGGGCGCAAGCGCGGCGGACGTGATTCCGCGTGCCGTGAGATCGTCCGGCAGCGGCTGGCCGCGTAGCAGCACTGAGCCCAGCCGCGCCAGCGTCAGCGACACCTGGAAACCGTAGCCGCCCTGGCCGCCAAGCCAGAAGAAGCCGGGCAGGCGAGGGTCGAAGCCGATGACCGGCGTGCGGTCAGGCGAAAAGGTGCGCAGGCCCGCCCAGGGCGTCGACGGACGGCCGATGCGCAGCGACGTCGCCTGTTCGATGCGGTCGACGGCGATCGCGACGTCGATGTCTTCCGGATAGGCGTCGCAGGGTTCGGAATCGGTCTCGTCGGCCAGCGAGCCGATCAGCCTGCCGGCATCGGGCTTGAAGTAGAATTGTTCATGCAAATCGACCACCAGCGGCCAGGCGCTGATGTCCGTGCCGGCGGGCGGATCGAACAGGAAGGCGGTGCGGCGCTTGGGCCGGAAGCCGAGACCGGAGAGACCGGCCAGCCCGGCGACGACATCGACCCAGGCGCCAGCGGCGTCGACGACGATGTCGGCCTGGTAGGCGCCGGCACTGGTGGTGACGCTGAAGCCGTTTGCGACGCGGGAAATCTCCAGCACTTCCTCGCCGGTGCGGATCACGCCGCCGCCGGCCTTGAGCGCGGAGGCTGAAGCCGCAAGCATCTTTCCCGTGTCGACATCGAGCGCGCCGGGTTCATGCACGCCGCCGCAGGTGGTTGCCGTGGCGATGACCGGCACCAGCGCGGTGACTTCTGTTGCTGACAGGCGCCGCACGCTTGGCACCAGCGCCTGCATCTCGGCCGCCATGCGGTCGACGGCTGCACTGTCTTCGACACCGCCGACGTGCAGCGCGCCGCGCCGGTGGGCGGCGAAGCCGCCATTGATGATCGCCTGTCGGCTGGCCAGCGACAGCGCCCGCACCAGCGCATTGCCATAGGTTTCGGAAAACAGCGCCGCGGAGCGGCCGCTGGCGTGGTAGCCGAGATGCGGCTCGCGCTCGAGCACGGTGATCTCGGCCCAGGATTGCACGGCCGCCGCCAGCGAAAGGCCGGCAATGCCGCCGCCGATGACGACGATTTTTTGGAGAGACTTGGACTGCATGCCCTAGGGGTAGAAATAATTTCGTATCCAGTCAATATTTAGCGTATAAGAAAATTGTTGGTGTTGTTGATGGCGGCAGAGAGTTGGACTACCTAGGGTGGACTGGCGGCTCGATGGGGCCGCGCAACGGAGCTGACGATGTCGGAGCAACCGAACCTCGGTGATTGTCTGCGCGGCTTGAGGAAAACGCATGGCTGGACCTTGCAGGAGGTCAGCACGCTGACCGGCGTCGCGGTGTCGACGCTGTCCAAGGTCGAGAACGACCAGATGTCGCTGAGCTACGACAAGCTGCTGCAGATCTGCGAGGGGCTGGGCATCCATGTCACCGAGCTGCTGAGCGGCGACCGCAAGCAGCCGGCCGCGCGCACCCGTCGTTCGGTGACTTCGCAGTCCAACACGCTGCGCCAGCTGACCCGCAACTACGACTACCGCTATCTGGCCACCGATCTGGTGCGCAAGCGCATGGTGCCGATCCACGCCTATGCACGCGCCCGCACGCCGCAGGAATTCGGCCCGCTGACCAGGCATGCCGGCGAGGAATTTTTGATCGTGCTCAAGGGCGAGATCGAACTGCACACCGACCAGTACGCGCCGGTGCGGCTGAAACAGGGCGACAGCGTCTACATCGATTCCACCATGGGTCATGCCTACCTCTCGGTCGGCGAGGGCGACGCCGAGATGCTGTGCGTCTGCTCCGGCGACGAGCCTGATATGGAAGGCACGCTGCTGAGCGTGCTGGAGACGGTGGAGGGGTAGGGACTAACATTCTCGATGGCTGCGCCGCCCCTCATCTGGCTGCCGCCATCTTCTCCCCGCAAGGGCAGGGCTATCGCATATGGAATTCCTGAGATGTCTGCCCGGCACGGACCCCCACCCCTAACCCCTCCCCACAAGGGGGAGGGAGACTTCCGTTGGCGCTGACCCAAGAGAATCGCCTGTCTTTTCGGCGCCAACAAGAATTAAAGGCACGCGGCAGCATTCCCTCCCCCTTGTGGGGAGGGTTAGGGTGGGGGTTCTTCCTCGCAAGAATCCATATGCGATAGCCCTGCTGTAAACGGGGAGAAGGACGATCCTATTGACGGGCGGCGCTGGCTTCGACAATTGAGCCCCCACTACATCGCAACCACACGCCCCATTCCCCGCCGAACCGCCTCGCGATAGGCGAGATCGGCCGCCACCATGTCCTCCATAGCAACGCCCATGGCCTTGTAGACGGTGACCTGATCGGCGCTAACCCGTCCCGGCCGCCGCCCGAGCAGCATGTCGCCGAGCTCGGTTCCGGTTTGCGGATCGAGGTCAGCGAGTTCGCAGGAGCCGACCGGCGTCGGGGCAAAGGCCTCCCTGGTCTCGACGAACAGGCTGGCCCTGCCGATAAGCTCGACCGGCAGTTCGCCGCCGGGCGGGGCGACGCCGACCGATGAGATGTGAGTGCCGGGCCGCACCCAGTCGGCCGAGATCACCGGCGCATAGGAATGCGTTGCCAGGCAGACGACGTCGGACGAACGCACCGCGGCCTCGATATCGGCGACGGCGACGACGCCGGGATGCTGCGCGGCAAGCGCCTGCGCATCGGCGAATTCCTTCGAGACGACGCGGATCTCGGTGAAGTCGCGCACCAGCGGCAGAAGATTGAGATGCTGGCCGGCCTGCACACCGGCGCCGACCACCGTCGCGACCTTGGCGTCGCGGCGGGCGAGTTCACGCACCGAGAGCACGGCGGAGCCGGAGGTGCGCACGGCGGTGATGTAGGTGCCGTCCATGACGCAGACCGGCATGCCGGTCTGCGGATCGAACAGATGGATGGTGGCGAGGTGGCTGGGGATGCCTCTGGCGACGTTGCCCTCGAAGACGTTGACGATCTTCACCGTCAGATGCATGCCTGCCATCCATGCCGACATCGCCAGCGAATAGCCGACCTGCGGAATGTCGAGCTGCGGCCGTGCCGGATTGACCACCTTGCCGCCGGACAAGGCCTTGAAGCCGCCGGCGAGCACGTCGAGAAGCTGGCGCAGGTCGATGCAGGTTTTCACCTCGGCCTCGCTCAGGATGAGTACGGGCGTGTCACCCTTGGCCTGGGCGCTGCGGGAGGTCGATATCGCTGATGTCATGGAATCCGCTTTCGTTATGGGTTGCACGACAACGGTATTGCGATCTATCAGCGTGATGAAATATGCTGTTTTCGTTATTTTGGCGTGACTATCACGCGTGCCCGGCTCACAAAGCGTGAATCCTGAAATGGACGATCTCGACCGTATCGACCGCTCGCTGCTGCGTTTGTTGCAGGAGGACGGCCGCCGCACGACGCTCGATCTGGCGCGGCGGGTCGGCCTGTCGCCGACCGGGGCGACGCAGCGCGTCAAGCGGCTGTTCGCCGAAGGCTTCATCCGCGCCGTGCGCGCGGTGCTCGATCCTGCTCGGATCGGGCAGGCGCAGCTCGTCTTCATCGAGGTGCGGCTCGACCACACGGCGCCGCATGTCTTCGACCGCTTCGCCGAGGCGGTTCTGCGGGCGCCCGAGATCATCGAATGCCACATGGTGGTCGGCGGCTTCGACTATCTGGTCAAGGCGCGCATCGCCGACATGGCGATGTTCCAGGATTTTTTGCAGCGGGTCATCCTGCCGCTGCCCGGGGTGCGGGAAACGCACACCTACGCCTCGATCGCCAATGTGAAGCCCGACGCCCTGCTGCCGATCTAGACCGGCGGCCGTTCCCCCGCATCCAGCAGCCATTGCCGCACCGCTTGCGTCGGCTCCGGGTGCCGCTGCTTTCTCGGCATCACGACATAAAAATCCTGCGTGCCGCGCATTTCGCCGCTGACGGGCTGAACCAGGCGGCCCGTGGCGAGATCAGCGGCGACGAGGAAGCGGCTGGCCAGCGCAATGCCCTGGCCGGCGACGGCGGCGTCGATGGCGAGGCCCGTCTGGTTGAAGCGCATCCGTTTCAATTCGGTCGTCATCTTCAAGCCGACCGCTTTCTCCATGAATTCCGGCCACAGATTGTGGGCATCGTGCAGCAGCACATGGTGCTGGATTTCGGAGGCTGCGATTTCAGCAGCATCTTCCTGCAGCAAGGCCGGGCTGCAGACGGCGATGATCTGCTGGGGAAACAGCAGGTCGACGACCAGACCGGCGCCGAAGGGTGGGCGGCCCTGGCGCACCGCGATGTCGACGCCATCGGCCTGGAAGCTCGACAGGCTCTCGCTGGCCAGAACGCGCAGGTCGACAAGCGGGTTGTGCGCGACGAAGTCGTGCAGCCTCGGGATCAGCCATTTGGTGGCGAAGCTTGGCGTCACGCTGACCGTCAGCCGCGCCGGTTCGGGACGCAACAGCAGCGTCGCCTCGGAGATCAGGTCGAAGGCGCGGCGGATGTTGGGCACATAGGCGCGGCCCTCATCGGTCAGCGCCAGGCCGCGCGGCAGCCGCTCGAACAGCTTTGTGCCGAGATCGGCTTCCAACCCGCGAATGTGCTGGGCGACCGCCCCTTGAGTGACGTTCAGCTCCTCGGCCGCGATGCGGAAGTTGAGATGACGCGCCGAGGCTTCGAAGGCGCGCAGCGCATTCAATGGCGGCAGGCTGAGGAAGGCTTCGGGCATGCAGGAGTTTTTCTACAGGTTGATTTCAAGCATTCTGGTTCGAACCGGTGTGGAAAACCAGCTATATCGACGTTCAACTCCCGAAAACACCGTTTGCGGTGCCCGCCAACCCTGAGAGGAAAATCCGATGAGTGTAGAAAAAGTAGCTGTGGTGGTGGCCGGCGGCAGCGGCATGGGTGCGGCGGCGGCCAAGCGGCTGGCGGCGGACGGCTTCAAGGTCGCCATCCTTTCGTCTTCCGGAAAAGGCGAGGCGCTGGCTGGGGAATTGGGCGGGCTCGGCGTCACCGGCTCCAACCAATCCAATGAAGATTTACAGCGCCTCGTCGACCTGACGCTGGAGCGCTTTGGCCGCATCGACGTGCTGGTCAACAGCGGCGGCCACGGGCCGCGCGCGCCGATCCTCGAAATCACCGACGAGCAATGGCACACCGGCATGGATGTCTATCTGCTGAACGTCATCCGTCCGGTGCGCATCGTGGCGCCGCAGATGGTCAAGCAGAAGGGCGGCGCCATCATCAACATCTCGACCGCCTGGGTGGTCGAGCCGAGCCCGATGTTCCCGACGTCCGCCGTGTTCCGCGCCGGGCTTGCCGCCTACACCAAGATCTTCGCCAACACCTATGCCGCTGACAATGTACGCATGAACAATGTGCTGCCCGGCTGGATCGACAGCCTGCCGGCCACCGAGGAGCGCCGCGACAGCGTGCCGATGCAGCGCTACGGCACCTCGGAAGAGATCGCCGCGACCATCGCCTTCCTGGCTTCGGAAGGCGCCGGCTATATCACCGGCCAGAACATCCGGGTCGACGGCGGCATTATCCGCGCTATTTGAGGGCGTCGATCGGGAGGGGGACTCCGGCATCTCACCCCAAGGAGCAAAGAATGCGGCTTTTGATACTCGGCACCGGCTGGATGGCGCAGGAACATGCGCGGCGCTTCATCGCCATCGACGGCGTCGACATTGTCGGCGCGGTCGATGTCGATCCGGCCCGGGTCGGCGAGTTCGCCGACAGCTTTGACATTCCCAACCGCTTTACCGCGCTGGATGAGGCGCTGGCATGGGGCGAGTTCGACGCGGTGGCCAATGTCACGCCCGACCGCATCCATCACCCGACCACCATGACGCTGATCGCCGCCGGCAAGCCGGTGTTGTGCGAGAAGCCGCTGGCCGAAAACTTCGGCAAGGCGACCGAGATGGCCGACGCCGCCGAGGCCGCCGGCATCGTCAACATGGTGAACCTGACCTATCGCAACGTCGCCGCGCTGCAGAAGGCTCGCCAGATGGTGCAGGCGGGCGAGATCGGCATGGTCAGGCATGTCGAGGCGTCCTATCTGCAAAGTTGGCTGGTGTCGAAATTCTGGGGCGACTGGCGCACCGATCCGAAATGGCTGTGGCGCCTGTCGCGCGGCCACGGCTCGAATGGCGTGCTTGGCGATGTCGGCATCCACATCCTCGATTTCGCCAGCTATGGCGCCGCGGTCGACATCGACCATGTCTTCTGCCGGCTGCGCGCCTTCGACAAGGCGCCCGGCAACCGCATCGGCGACTACGGGCTCGACGCCAATGACAGCTTCGCCATGACGCTGGACTTTTCCAACGGCGCCTTCGGCGTGGTGCATGCCAGCCGCTGGGCAACAGGCCATCTCAACGAGCTGCGTCTGCGCATCTATGGCGAGAAGGGGGGCATCGAAGTGGTGCACAATCTCGATGGTTCGACGCTCAAGGCCTGCATCGGCGAAAACGTCGAGAACGCTATATGGGAAGAGCTCGACGCCGGCACGGTGCCGACCAACTACCAGCGTTTCACTGACGCAGTGCGATCCGGCGTGCAAGCCGAACCGTCCTTCCGCCATGCCGCCGAATTGCAGCAGGTGCTGGATCTGGCAGTGGTATCGGACGAGAAGCGCGCGGAGCTGCGGGCGAGTGCGGAAACGCGGTGAGCTGGGGCGAAGCGGCGGAGAGCGCGGGCGCCAGCGGTCGAGATAGCACTGCCGCCAACTTCGGATTGGAGGCTGCGCCAGTCAGGGGCCGGTCACGAGCGAAAAAACCAGTTTCTGCAAATTGCCGCCATCGCCGAATTCGACGCGGTCGAAATCTCGGCTTGCCTGCACACGCGCCTTCGAAATCGCGTCGAGCCGCTTGACCACCTCGGCCCTTGTCTTGCTGCATTTGGGATCGTCGGCGACGGTCAGGCCGTCCGTAGCGGCTTGGATATCGTGGACCATCTGGACCATGCTGGCGCCATGCACCTTCTCATGGGCGGCGACGCCGGCGATGAAGGTTTCCCAGTTCTTCTGGACGGCGGGCGGCAGGGAGCCGGAGGGTTTTGGCAAGGTGTAGGTGACGATCAGCTTCGGCCGCCCGGCCGTCAGCACGCAGTCCTTGCCCCTGGGCCGGTAGTCCCTTAACCCCCAGGTCAGCTTGAAATTGGTGTAGGCGATGGCACGGGCAATGCCGAGCTTTGGCCCTTTCTCGCCGATCGAGCGGTAGAGTTCGGCGCCGGACCGGCCCGAGATCGCGTAGGGCTCGATCTTCTCGACCGGCTTCCACTCGGCATGAGCGGTGAGCGGCGAGGCCAGCAGGGCGGCAAAGGACAGACACAGGCGAACGCAGGCTTTCAATCCAACTCTCCGCGAAACAGGACTGGTTGCCGCAACGGGCATGCCATCGGATCGCTTTTCCTATATGCTGCCGACGGGCGCTGCAAATGCCCTGGAGGCAGTCAATTGGGGGGAGTCATGAGAGCTGGACATCTCGTCGTCGTCGGTGCGGTTGCGGTCCTGCAGGCCGCGCAGCCGGCGTTTGCCGCGTCGTGCGGTGGCTGGAGCGCCAAGATGGAGGAAGACGAGGGCGGCAGCGTGCTGACCGCCTCGGTCTGCGGCGGGCCGAAAGGCGATGCGCATCTGATGCTGACCTGTTTCGACACGCCGGTGCTGAGCTACGATCTCGGTGCCACCGGCCAGCAACTGGAGCCTGGCATCAGCGGTTCGTTCGCGTTCAAGGCCGACGGCAAGACGGTAACGAAGACGCTGCAGCTGGAGGCCATGTACAACTACTTCGTGGTCAATCTGGCGAAAGCCGATCCGCTGCTCGACCTGCTGCGAGGGAAGGGCGATGTGTCGGTCAGTTCAGCCAAATATGGCGAGATCAGCTTTCCGCTGAAGGGCTCCAGTGCGGCCATCGGCAAGGTGCTGGCGCAGTGCGGCAAGGCCGGGCCAGCGGAGGGGGATTGAGGGGCTCTACAGTTCGATGCCGGCGCACCAATGAGGCGGTTCTCGTTGGCTCACCGGGCTTGCTGCCGAACCACCCCACCCAGTCGCACCGTCGCGGCCATCAACTCCTCGTCCGAAAACCCCGAAAAACCCAGCACCAGACCTTGCCGGGGCGCCCCGCCGATGAACATTGAGGACAAGGCCCTGGCGCCGACACCCGCCGCCTTCGCCGCCTCGACGATCGCGGTGTCCGGCCCGGCGTCCTTCAGCGTCGCCATCAAATGCAGCCCCTGTTCGGGCACGGTTACTTCGAGGGCATCGCCGCAATGCGCCTCGAGGCCGGCGACCAGGACGTCGCGCGCGGCCTGGACGCGGCGGCGCACGCGCCGGAGATGCGCGGCGAAATGGCCTTCGTTCAACAGGTCGGTCAGCGCGCCTTCGGCCAGCGTCGAGGGGAAGCGGTCGGAGCGCGCCCTGACCGCCATCACGGCATCGAGCAGCGCTTCGGGCACCACGACATAGCCGATGCGCAGGCCGGGGAAGAGGATTTTCGAGAAGGTGCCGAGATAGGCGACACGGTCTGAACCGTCCATGCCCTGCAGCGAGGTCAGCGGTGGGCCGGCATAGCGGAACTCGCTGTCGTAGTCGTCCTCGATGATCCAGGCATCGTTGCGCCGCGCCCAGTCGAGCAAAGCGAGACGGCGGCGCATCGTCATCGTCACGCCGAGCGGATATTGATGCGAGGGCGTGACATAGGCCGCGCGCGCCTTGGAGCACAGGCTTTCGCCGATCTCGGGATCGAGCCCTTCCGCGTCGACCGGTACCCCAAAAACCCTGGCGCCGCTGCCGGCCAGCACGGCCTGCGCCATCGGGTAACAGGGGTTTTCGATCCAGACGGCATCGCCGGGGCTGAGCGCGGCGCGCACCAGAAGATCCAGCCCCTGCTGCGTGCCCGAAGTCAGCACGATCTGGCCGGCGTCGCAGCGCACGCCGCGTGCGGTCCTGAGATAGGTGGCAATTGCCGTGCGCAGCGGCAGGCCGCCACGGGGATCGCCATAGCGGAAATGCTCCGGCCCGGGGCGAGCGAGGTGGCGCGACAGAAGGATGCGAAACAAATCAAGCGTGCGCGGATCGGACACCGCCACGCCAAGGCCGCAGGGCAGCGAGGTGGCTGCGTCGATCTCCGGCGGACGCGCCTTGACCAGTGTTGTCGGCAGATGCGGCACGTCAGGCGCGACGAAGGTTCCGGCACCGATCCTGGCGACGGCGAAGCCTTCCGAGACCAGGATTTCAAAACAGGCAACCGCCGCCGAACGCGACAGGCCGAAGCGCTGTGCGAGATCCCGGGTGGTCGGCAATTTGGCCCCGGCGGCCAGCGCGCCGGTCTCGATCAGCCGCCTGAGCGCCGCATAAAGCTCGCGGCTGCGCGGGCCGTCGCCCGGCAGGACCGGGATCAGCGCCGACCAATCCGGCAAATTGGTCTGTTTTTTCTTCATCGGATTGGTTCTTTTATCAACCAATGTCATGGCGCATGGTTGGCAGACAACAACCAAGGATGCAAGCCGTGAACGACACGCCAGCCAGCTTTCCGACCACCAGCCGCAACCGCGTCAAGCGCCTGCACGAGCGCGGCAGCTACGACCATGCGGCAGTCTTCGCGGTGCTGGATGCCGGGCTTCTGTGCCATGTCGCCTATACGTTCGACGGCCAGCCCTATTGCACGCCGACCATCCACTGGCGCGAGGACGACATGCTCTACTGGCACGGCTCGTCGGCCAGCCGCATGCTGCGCTATCTGCGCGGCGGCACGCCGGCGTGTCTGACGGTGTCGCATCTCGACGGGCTGGTGCTGGCGCGCTCGGGCTTCAACCATTCCGCCAATTACCGCTCGGCGATGTGTTTCGGCACGGCGCGGATCATCGACGAACCTGATGAGAAACTGAAGGCGCTGGCCGGAGTCGTCGACCGCTTCTATCCCGGCCGGAGCGAGACCTTGCGGCCGATCTCGGTGCAGGAGGCCAAGGCGACGATGGTGATCGGAATGCGCATCGAGGAGGCGTCGGCCAAAGTGCGCGCCAAGGGCGTCGGCGACGACGAGGAGGATTACGGGCATCCGGTGTGGGCCGGCGTCATCCCGGTGCGGATGGTGGTCGGCGCCACCGAGCCGTGTCCGAGGCTGCTGCCCGGTGTGGAGCGGCCGCAGAATCTGGCTAGATATGCCGAGGGTGCGAGACTTGATGACGCGCTGACGCAGGCGCAGCTGGCGTATGAGGGCGAAGTTTAGCCAGCGCCTAGTGGGAGCGTATTCAAATCTTGCCGCTGCCGCCGCCTCGCGATATCTCGACACCATGATCACCTTCCGCCGTGCGCAGGCCTCCGACCTGCCTGATATCGTCGCGATGCTGGCCGACGATCCGCTTGGCGCCGGCCGCGAGGACGCTTCCTTGCCGCTGGCGCAAGGCTATGTCGATGCTTTCAACGCCATCGACGCCGATCCCAGTCAACTGCTGGCGGTGGCTGTCGAGGGCGGCGAGGTGATTGGCACCTTGCAGATTTCTTTCCTTGCCGGGCTCTCGCGCAAGGGCGCGTGGCGCGGGCAGATCGAGGCGGTTCGGGTTGCCGGCCACCGGCGCTCGGGGGGCGTCGGCAGGCTGATGATCGAATGGGCGATCGATGCGTGCCGGGTGCGCGGCTGCGGCCTCGTCCAGTTGACCACCGACAGGTCGCGCGCTGACGCGCACCGCTTCTATGAGAGCCTCGGCTTCACCGGCAGCCATCTCGGCTATAAGAGAACCTTGTAGTTTCCCGCCCCGTCCCGCCCGGACAGCGGCTGGCGCATAGCGGACGGCTTTCAGCCCTATTCAAAGCGCCGGCAAAGACTGATATAGGTCAGCCAAGTTGACCTATATTGCAGCGTCTGGGGAGGCGTGTCGTGACCCTTATGAATCTGTTGGCTTCGCGCTCGTCGCGCATGAAAGCGTCGGAAATCCGCGAACTCTTGAAGCTGCTCGACCAGCCCGACATCATCTCGTTTGCTGGCGGCATTCCCGACCCGGCGCTGTTCCCGGCCGAGGCGATCCGCGACGCCTATGCTTCGGTGCTGGGCGGCGCCGAGGCGGGTGCGGCGCTGCAGTACCAGGTCTCGGAAGGCTATCTGCCGTTGCGGCGCTGGCTCGCCGGGCAGATGGGCAAGCTTGGCGTCGCCTGTGACGAGGCCAATATCTTCATCACCTCCGGCTCGCAGCAGGCGCTGGATTATCTCGGCAAACTGTTCCTGTCGCCGGGCGATACCGCGCTGGTGACGTGGCCGACCTATCTGGGCGCGCTGCAGGCTTTCAACGCCTATGAGCCTCGCTACGACCGCCTGACCCCGGCCGGCGGCAACATGACGCCCGATGCTTATCGCGCGGCGGCGGCTGCAAATGGCGGCAAGGCCAAATTCGCCTATCTGGTGCCGGATTTCGCCAACCCGACCGGCAACACGCTGAACCGTGAGCAGCGCGAGGCGGTGCTCGACCTCGCCGGCGAACTCGACATCGCCGTCATCGAGGATGCCGCCTATCGCGCGCTGCGCTATGACGGCGAAGGCGAGCCGCCGATCCTGGCGCTCGACTGCATCAGGTCCGGCGGTATCGACAAGGCGCGCACGCTCTATTGCGGCTCGTTCTCGAAGATCCTGTCGCCGGGCATGCGGGTCGGTTGGGTGTGCGCGCCGCGCCAAATCGTCGAGAAGCTGGTGCTGATGAAGCAGGCCTCCGACCTGCACAGCCCGTCGATCAACCAGGTGGTGATGCATCGCGTCGCCGAAGCCGTGTTCGACGGCCAGGTAGAAAAACTCATCGGCGCCTATCGCGAGCGCCGCGACGGGCTGCTCTCTGCACTGGAAGCCCACATGCCGGAAGGCGTGACCTGGAGCCATCCGGAAGGCGGCATGTTCGTCTGGGTGACGCTGCCGGAAGGGGCCGACGCCACCGAGCTTCTGGCGCGGGCGGTCAAGGAGGCGCGGGTGGCCTTCGTGCCGGGCAGCGCGTTTTATGCCGACGGCACCGGGCGCAACACGCTGCGGCTGTCCTTCACGCTCGCCGACCGGCGCGCGGT
Source organism: Mesorhizobium sp. M0491 (assembly GCF_040321265.1). Classification (NCBI taxonomy): domain Bacteria; kingdom Pseudomonadati; phylum Pseudomonadota; class Alphaproteobacteria; order Hyphomicrobiales; family Phyllobacteriaceae; genus Mesorhizobium; species Mesorhizobium sp. M0491. The sequence continues at coordinate 142,566 of NZ_JAMYRE010000011.1, read as the reverse complement.
GAGCGAAGGCATTCCCAGGCTAGCCGCCATCCTGAAGGGATAGGCCGGCGCCGGAAGCCGGCTTTGCCTCCGCCATTACAGTCACCAGCCGCTCAAGCTTTGAAAGCCTGGTGCGAGCGAGCTTGCGGACCGGCTTTTCGAAACCTTCTTCGCCGTTTTCGACGACGAAGACCAACGTCATGAAATCGAGCATGAACTCATCTATGGCTGCCGCGACCTCGCGCGACCTGCCCTTGAACCGGCGCAGCAGAGCGGTTGCTTCCTCGATATCGTCGACACCGGCGCTGTCGACAAGCGCTTCGAGCCTCTGAAAACAATCCAATCGCAATTCCTCCCACCGCGCCACCAAACCCGGTTGCGAGCGGAAAGTTCCAAACTGAGAGTGGTCTCGCGAAAGAAATCGCCTCCACCGCTCGAATTCCGCGGTTTCGACCGGCCATCGGCAATTTTTTTGTTCGGGTGGAACCTCCGCGGCCAACAAAGGTTCTTACTAGGTCTGATCCCCCCTCAGACCTCTGAAGGCTAGACATGCTTTCCAAAGGCCCGCTGGATCCCCTCCCAGCGGGCCTTTTGTTTGCTGGACGGAAGGAGTATCCGCATTGACGACGCCCTGTCCGAACCTAAATTCGAACCCACACGAGGAGGCGTTTTCATGGAAACCCAGGAATTGCATCGCGGCCGGCTCATCGACCACATCCAACTGGTGGTCGGGGACCTTGCGGCCAGCCGGCGTTTCTACGAGGCGGTCCTGCAGGCGCTCGATGTCCCGATTGGCGGCAGCGGCGCCGACTTTTTCTGGGCCGACGAGCTGTTTGTCTCCACTGCCGACAGCCCGGCCGCACAGGGAAAACTCACCGGCCGCCATCACCTGGCTTTCCAGGCAAGGGATCACGCCATGGTCGATGTCTTCTACAAGGCCGGGCTTGCGGCTGGCGGCACGGACAATGGCGCACCGGGCGAACGGCCCTATCACCCCGGCTATTACGCCGCCTTCCTGCTCGATCCCGATGGCAACAACATCGAGGCCGTCCATCACGGCCCCCATAGTCGCAGCGCCGCTTCGGTGAAGATCACCTTCTAAGCTGCCGATATTCAGCCGGCCGGGATCGCGGGCGCATGGGGCGATGCTGGAGAGAGAGGCTGCTTTGCGTTGCCAGATTGGTGGCCACGATGCTAACCGTGCAAATGGCGAGCGGGAATCGGTATCGAAGCAACGCGCGCTGCAAAATCCTCAATAAAACTCCCCTTACCCCCGTGGAGATATATTTTTTATGCAAAACCCAACAAGGGCGATCTGTGCCGCCACGCTTTTATTTGCGATCGGGGCCGGTGGCCTCACAAGTATATCACCTTTTGCTTATGTTTCATCGGCGCAGGCGCAGGAGGAATATCTTCCGACCCAGAAGGATTTTGTCGGTAAATGGAAACTGAACGGTGGGGCCATCCGGCCGCCGCGCGATATGAAGGATGCGCCGACACCGGAACAGGAAGCGGCCGCCAATGAATTCCAGCAGACGGTGACCGCGTTTTACGGGGCGTTCGACTATCTGGAGATCACGGCGGACGGCCGCTACAATTTTCATCAGCCGGGTGATCCGACGTCGGGGCCTTGCGTCTGGTGCGGAACCTGGTCCTTCAGCAAGAGTTCGGCGTGGCTCAAGCTGGAGACGGCGCCCAGGCTGGATATCTACGCCAAGGACGGCGACATGCAGATGACCTACACTGTCGAACCCGACGAAAAATCGAAATATGCATGGCTGGTATTCGGTTGGGCGAAGGCCGAGTAGGCGGCGGCGCACGGCTCGCCAAACGGGCCTAAGCGGCTTTTCATCCATCTCGTATCCTCGTATACAAGAGGGAGCCAGCCGCCCGAGGAGACCGCATGAACCCGCTGCCTGAAACCGTGCCGTTTTTCAGCCAGTGGGAGACGCCCGACCTGACGCTGGACGTCCTCGCCGACGGCGCGGATGTTGCGCTCAGGCGCGATCCGCTGTGGCGGAGGTCGGGCGCGGAAACCCTCGATGAGTATGCGGTCTGGGCGGCCAACATCTGCGGCATGGCGTGCCTGAAGATGATCCTGGCCAGCCGCGGCGAGATCGTGCCGACGATCGAGCTTGCCAGGCGCTGCACCTTATATGGCGGCTATGTCGTCAACGGGGGATCGATCAAGGGGCTGATCTACGCGCCCTTCGTCAGCTTCGTGAAGGAAGCCTTCGGCCTGCGCGCCGAGGTGATGACCAATATCGCGACAGCGGAGATTCCGGCGATCATGCGGCGGACGCGCTTCTTCATCGCGTCGGTCAGCAGTTCGATCCGCTGGCCCGAGCGCGAGCCGCCCTCGAAGGGCGGTCATCTGGTGCTGGTCACGGCGGCGTCCAACCAGGGTTTCCGCTTCCACAACCCGTCCGGCCATGACCCCGCCACACAGGCAGACGCAGTGTTGGCGCCGGCCGATTTCGATCGCTTCTTCGCCAATCGCGGCATTGCCGTCGCCATTTGATTTTTTTGACAGTCGAGGGATTTCGATGACCGGTAAGACAAGAGTGGCCATCCTCTATGGCGGGCGTTCGGCCGAGCATGACGTGTCGCGCCTGTCGGCCGCCAATGTGCTGAAGGCGATCGACCGGACGCGCTACGACATCGTGCCGATCGCCATTTCGCGAGACGGCGGGTGGCTGCTGCAACAACTCGATGGCGCCGCCGCGATCGGCGATGGCGGGGCAGGGGCGCCGGTATCCGAGTATGTTGCAGAGGTCGCCCTGCTGCCCGGTGGCAAGGGCCGGCTGGTTGCCGTGTCGCCGGATGGTACGCGGCCTGACCTGCCCCCCATCGACGTCGTGTTCCCGGTGCTGCACGGGCCGTTCGGCGAGGACGGCTCGGTGCAGGGCTATGCCGAGGTCGCCGATGTCGCCTATGTCGGCTGCGGCATCCTCGCCTCGGCCGCCGCCATGGACAAGGATGTCGCCAAGCGGCTGATGCGCGAGGCGGGATTGGCGGTTGCCCGCTCCGTCACCGTGCATCGAAACGGCAAGCATTCCTTCCAGGAGATTGCCGGGATGCTCGGCCTGCCGTTCTTCGCCAAGCCGGCGCGCCAGGGCTCGTCCTTCGGGGTCAGCAAGGTGAATGACAGGGACGGCTTCGAGCAGGCCATCGACACGGCTTTCCGCTACGACGGCAAAGTGTTGATCGAGGAATTCGTCGAGGGCCGCGAGATCGAGTTCTCGGTGCTGGAGCGCGCCGACGGGTCGCTGACGGTGTCGCTGCCCGGCGAGATCATTCCGGCCGGCAAGCACGGCTTCTACACCTATGAGGCCAAATATCTCGATGCCGACGGCGCGCTGGTCAAGGTGCCCGCCGATATCCCGGCCGATGTGGCCGAGAAGGCCAGGGATATGGCGCGGCGGGCATTCCAGGCGCTTGGCTGCGAAGCCATGGCGCGCGTCGATTTCTTCCTGCGCGCCGATGGCAGCCTGCTCGTCAACGAGGTCAACACCATTCCCGGATTCACCGACATCTCGATGTACGCCAAGGCGCTGGCGGCATCAGGCATCGGCTACAGCCAAACCATCGACGTGCTGATCGAGCACGCGCTGGCCAGGCATGCGGCGCGCTGATCCGAACGAGCGAGCCTGACTTCCATTCCGCGCGTTGAGAGCGGCCGACGCGGGCCGGATCATTGCCTGTTGAGTGAGGTGTATTTCACCGTTGGCTAAAGTTGCACGTCGGCTCTATATGCCCGATCATGGCATTTGGCAGGGAGGCATCACGTGGCCAATCGTCGAAACGGCACGGCGTCTCCGGCTGATGGGCCGGGCGACGCCCTTTCAGCGGCCGCGCTTCATCCGCGAACCTCATTGCCCAATGTGGCGGCCATCGTCACGACAGTGGCGGCACTGTATTTCGGGCGCGAGGTTTTCCTGCCGATCGCGATCGCGCTGCTGCTGACCTTCGCCCTGGCGCCGCTTGTCTCAGCTCTTAAAAAGGTCGGTATCCCCCGGATTGCCGCCGTCATTGCCAGCGTGCTCGGCGCTTTCGCGGCCCTTGGCCTGTTCTCCTTCGTCGTCGCCACGCAGGTCAGCGAACTGGCGCAGAACATCCCGGTCTACCAGACCAACATCCTGACCAAGATCCGCTCGCTCAAGGAAACCGGGGTGGGGGGCGGGATCCTTGCCAGACTGAGCAAGGTGGTCGAGCGGGTCGGCCAGGAGATCGACAGGCAGGACCCCTCGCTGCCGGCTGCCACCCCGGAAAAGCCGCCGCGCGAGCCGGTGCCGGTCGAGATCGTCGCGCGCGAAAGGCCGCTCCAGGTTCTGCAGAACATCGTCGGGCCGCTGATCAGCCCGCTTGGCTCGGCCGGGCTGATCATTGTCGTCGTCATCTTCATGCTGCTCGAGCGGGAGGATCTGCGCGACCGCTTCATCCGGCTTGTCGGCTATGGCGACCTCCACCGGACCACCGAGGCGCTTCAGGATGCCGCCAAGCGGGTGGGCCGCTATCTCTTGATGCAATTGGTCGTCAACATCGTCTACGCCGTACCGATCGCGATCGGGCTCTGGGTCCTCGGTATTCCCAATGCGCTGCTGTGGGGGCTGCTGGCGCTGGCGCTGCGTTTCGTGCCCTATATCGGCCCGATCATAGGCATGCTTTTGCCGCTGTTCCTGGCGCTGGCCGTTGCGCCGGGCTGGTCGCTCGTGCTGTGGACGGCCGCCCTGTTCGTGGTGATGGAGCTGATCACCGGCAATGTCATCGAACCCTGGCTCTACGGTTCGCGGACAGGACTGTCGCCGCTGGCGATCATCGTCGCGGCGATTTTCTGGACGTGGCTTTGGGGGCCGCTCGGGCTGATCCTGTCGACACCGCTCACCGTCTGCCTGGTGGTGCTGGGCCGGCACGTGCCGCAGTTTGAATTCCTCGACGTGCTGTTCGGCAACGAGCCCGTGCTCGAACCCCATGCGCGCCTGTACCAGCGGCTGCTGGCCGGCGATCCGGAAGAAGCCACCGATCATGCCGAGGAGATGCTGGAGGAGAAATATCTGGTCGAATTCTATGACAAGGTTGCCATTCCGGCGCTTCTGCTGGGCGAACAGGACCGTGTGCGCGGCGTCATGGGCGATTTGCAAAGGCGGCAGGTGGCGGCCAGTGCCCTGATGCTGGTAGCCAATCTCGACGACAGCGCGCAGGAGGAGGCAGGCGAGGAGGAGGAGCCGCCCGTGGCTGCAGAGGCGAGCGACGATGGCGATCCCAACGGGGAAGACGAGACCGACCTGCCCGATGGCACGGATATGTCCGTGCTTTGCGCCGGTGGGCGTGGCGAGCTCGACGACGCCGCCGCCGCGATGCTGGCGCAGGTGCTGGAGGTTCAGGGCGCGACGGTATCGAAAGCCGGCTTTGCGGATATGGAGCCCGCCAGCATTCGCCGCCTTGAGCTCGAAACCGTCGACACCGTCGTGGTCGGATTCCTGAACCGGGATTCCGTCAAGCACGCCCGTTTCCTGGTTCGCCGGCTGAAGCGCGCGAAGGCCGCACTTCGGGTGGGAATCGTGTTCTGGTCGGAGGCCGCTGCTGAGGACAAGGAGACGGCCGACAAACTGGCCCGTGACATGAACGCGGATTTCGTGGCGCATGGCATGGTCGACGCCGTGCTGGGCGCGCTGTCAAACGAGCCGCCGGTCGCGCTCAAGCTTGTCGCCAAACGGCGCATGCGGCGACAGCGGGCCGCGTCCAAGAAGGTCACGGCGGCAGCGGCGGGTTAGGCCCTGCCTTCGCCTTCTTCGGCAGTGTCGGGGTCGACAAGCCAGGCACGAATTGCGGAAAATAGTTCAGACCGATGTCGATTTCCGGGAGGCCCATTCGTCTTCACGATAGGGAGCCGAAGAATTCACCCAATCAGGAACGATGCGATGACAATCACCATCACGGCATTTAAGCGATCGCCCGATCGCGGCAAGGGACTGGCGCGCGATACGCGCGTTCGCTGGGCGCTCGAAGAAGCAGGGCAGCCTTATGAGGTTCGGTTTGTTTCGTTCGCGGAGATGAAGGCGCCTGGCCATCTGGCACTCCAGCCCTTTGGCCAGATCCCCACCTATGAGGAGGGTTCTCTCTCACTGTTCGAGACCGGCTCGATCATCCTTCATCTTGCCGAGCAGCACGCGGGCCTGCTGCCCGGCGATCGCGATGCCCGCGCGCGTGCGATCACCTGGATGTTTGCCGCACTTAACACAGTCGAGCCGCCGATCCTCGAATTAACGACGGCAAAGATATTCGAAGCTGACAAGCCCTGGAGCGAGGAGCGTTTGCCATTGGTGAAGGATCGTGTTCGCGCCTGTCTCGACAGGCTCTCGGCTCGCCTGAGCGCCGCCGAGTGGCTCGACGATGCATTCAGCGCGGGCGATCTGTTGATGGTATCGGTGCTGCTGCGACTAAGAATGTCGGGCATTTTGGACGAATATCAAAACCTTGCTGCGTATGTAGCGCGCGGTGAAGCTCGGCCCGCTTACATCAGGGCTTTCGCTGCGCAATTCGCGGTCAACGCCCCGAGCACGCTGGACAGGCATGGGGCGCGAACGCTCTGAGATGTTCGCAAAGCCAGGGATGATGCAGCGGATTGTAATTCTTGGAAATGCCGGAAGCGGCAAATGACCCTGGCGCGGCAGATCCCAGACTTTTGCAGGCGGTGAGGAATGCTTGAAATTCGCCCAGCCCAAGAAGCCGACCGGCCGGCGATCGTGCAACTGTGGCATCAGGGCTGGCATGATGCCCATGCGCATCTGGTTCCGGCCGAAATCCTGGCGTACCGAACGCCCGCGCATTTTTCGCTGTGGCTGGAGCAATCCACCGATGCCTTCCATGTGGCGGCAGCCGATGAACTGCTTGGCTTCGTCTCCATCAACGGGGCGGAGCTGGTCAAACTCTATGTAAGCCCGCAAGCACGGGGAAGCGGAACCGCCCGCGATCTGCTGTCGCATGCCGAGCATCTCCTGTCCGAGCAGGGCGTGGCGGAGGCCGAGCTTTTCTGCACGGCGGGAAATCTCCGCGCGCAGAGATTTTATGCCCGCGAAGGGTGGCGCTTGAGCCGCAGCTTCGAAGACGCACTTTGGCTGCCGGACAATGCCGCCGGCAGGTTCACCGTGGAAACCCACTGCTATCGGAAGCGCCTGGGTTTTTGGTAGCTGGTCTATCGAAACGACCTTGGCGAGACCGTCGCGGACGCTGGAGCAGGGCGTCCCTACCGGTCGACCATCGCCATGCCCCGCTCGGTGTAGCGCGGGCCGGAGACTTTTCCCGGCGCAAGCGCTGCGTCGAGCGCGGCCATCTCGGCGGCATCGAGTTTGATGGCGGCGGCGGCGACGTTCTCTTCCAGGTATTTTCTGCGCTTGGTGCCGGGGATCGGCGCGATGTCGATGCCAAAACCGTCGCCCTTCGCCAGCAGCCAGGCCAGCGCGACCTGGCCGGGCTTGACGCCGCGCGCAGCGGCGATGTCGCTCACCTTGGCGGCCGCCTCGACATTGGCGTCGTAGTTTTCGCCCTGGTAGCGCGGGTCGTTGCGGCGATAATCGCCGTCGGGATAGTCTTCCGCGCGCTTGACCTGGCCGGTGAGAAAACCTCGGCCGAGCGGCGAGAACGGCACCAGGCCGATGCCGAGTTCGCCAAGCAGCGGGATGATCTCCGGCTCCAGATTGCGCTCCCACAGCGAATACTCGCTCTGCACGGCCGACACCGGATGCACGGCATGCGCCCGGCGGATGTTGGCCGCACCCGCCTCCGACAGGCCGAAGAAGCGCACCTTGCCTTGCGCGATCATCTCGCCGACGGCGCCCGCGACATCCTCCATCGGCACCGCCGGGTCGACGCGGTGCTGGTAGAGGAGGTCGATATGGTCGGTTCCGAGGCGGCCGAGCGAGGCTTCCACGACCTCTCGAATGTGCTCGGGCCGGCTGTCGGTTCCGACCTGCTTGCCGTTTTCGATGCGAAAGCCGAATTTGGTGGCGATCGTCACCTGGTCGCGCTTGCCCGTCAGCGCCCGGCCAAGCAGGGCTTCGTTGTCGTAAGGGCCATAGACCTCGGCGGTGTCGAGGAAGGTGCAGCCGAGTTCGATGGCACGGTGCAGCGTGGCGATGGATTCGGCCTCGTCGGCCGGGCCGTAGGACTGGCTCATGCCCATGCAGCCGAGGCCGATGGCCGAGACCTGCAGCCCTTGGCTGCCGAGCTTGCGTGTGTTCAGGGTCATGGTGGGGTCTCCAAGGAGGGGATGCCGCGACTATAGCAGCCGCATCGACATTGGCCGATCAATCGACACTCTATTCGATCAGGATGTGGGCTTCACGCGCGGCCTCGACGAGCGCCGCCCTGGCGACGTCGGGGGCGACATCGCCGCTCGTTGCCCGCCGGCAGGCGCGCAGCGCGGACTGATGCTTCGGGCTGCCTGCGTCACGCCAATGTGTGGTGAGCAAATCAATGGCCTGCTGTGTGTTGGACAGATGGTGGATGGAACCGGTGACGCCGACCGAAACCGCCACAGGCTTCGAGAACCATGCCGTTTGCATTGGAACCACCTCGATAGGGCTGAAGCGATAAACGCCTATGGCCGCTCAAAGGTTTCGTCGATGCCAATCAATCCGGTGTGAGAGTTGCCGATACCTCCCAATGGCATTGGGCGACCCATCTTGTCCGCGCGGCTCACATGTTCGAGGAGACGTCGCGGGTGGACGGTGTTTTGGGTTTGTGGGCGGCACGTTGCCGCGGCGCCTGATGGGCGGGGCGGGGTTTGACTGTGTTCACGACAGTGGGCGCCTGCGCCTTGCGGCGCTTGAGCCAGCTGGCTGACAGTTCGGCAAGGAGACTGCGCAAGCCTTTCACGACGTCCTCCTCTTGTAAGGGTGACAGGTAATTTTCGTCGCCCCAACTTGTTCCGCCGGAAATCTTTCCGCGGAAAATAAAGGTTCTTGCCGGCGAAAGCGGCCGGGCATCACCTGCCGATATAGGCGGCCAGTTCGTCCGGCGTCCCATTCGGGAAGGCCTGTTTCAGAAAATCCAGGAACGCCGACACGCGCGCGCTGAGCAGCCGCCGGGAGGGGTAGAGCGTCCAAAGAGCGATCTCCGGGCCATCGATGTCCCCCCAATTCACCAGGGTGCCGTCAGCCAAATCGTGGCTCACCAGGGAAATTGGGAGACGTCCAACACCGACGCCGGCCCGCACCGCATCCCGCACCATGATCAGCGTCGACAGAGCAAGGACAGGCTCGACCGCAATCGTCGAGCGGCCACCATGGTCCTTTACGTGCCATGTCTGGCGTTCGCCTGTGCCGCGTGCAACGCCAGGAGCGGCCTGCCCACCGGTCGTACGAGGAAGGTCCGGGCTCGCCACAACGACCAGGCGGTCGCGGAGAAACGCCCGTCCGACCAGGCTTTCGTCGGGTTTCGGGTTGACCCGGATCACCAGGTCGTAACCTTCCTCGATCATGTCGACAGCCCTGTCCTCCGTCGTGACCTCAAGCCTCACCTCGGGATGCTTGAGGGTAAATCCCGCGGCGATCCTTCCCATCGCGGTCTGAGAAAAATGCAGAGGTGCGCTGATCCGCAGCCTGCCCTTGGGTCTTTGGCCGCCCGAGGCGATCTCGGCGGCCGTCTCGTCCAGCTCGGCGAGCAAGGTCCCCGTCCGCTCGAAGAGTGCTCGCCCTTCCTCGGTGAGCTTCAGGTTGCGCGCACCCCGTTCAAACAGGCGCAGGTCAAGGCTGCTCTCCAAGTCTCCAACCCGCCGGGACAGCGTTGCCTTGGGCCGGCCGGTGGCCCTTGCCGCTTTGCCGAAACCCCCATGGCGGGCAACGAGGTTGAAATCGGTCAGGGCCAGAAGATCCATGAGTGTTCCACCAGTGAGACGGTACGTCTAAAATTTCGGCCTGTTTGACTGTTTGTGAGCCACACATATTGGGCCTGTCAAGCAACCCAACAGGAGAAATTCCATGACCATCCTCGTTACCGGCGCCACAGGCAATGTTGGCCGCCAAGTCGTCGAGCACCTCGTCAAGCGCGGCGCCGATGTCCGTGCTCTCGTCCGCGATCCGTCGAAAGCCAGCTTCCCGGCGGGCGTATCGGTCGCGCACGGCGACTTTCTCGATGTCGATTCGCTGCGCAAAGCCATGTCCGGCGTTTCCACCCTGTTCCTCTTGAACGCCGTGGTGCCGGACGAATTCACCCAGGCTTTGGTCGCGCTGAACGTCGCCCGATCGGCGGGCATCGAGCGGATCGTCTATCTCTCGGTGATCCATGCGGACGTCTATGTGAACGTGCCGCATTTCGCCGGCAAATTCGGCGTCGAGCGAATGATCGAGCAGATGGGCTTCCAGGCTACGATCCTGCGCCCGGCCTACTTCATCCAGAACGACCTGATGATCGAAGACGTCATCACCGGCTACGGCACCTACACAATGCCGATCGGCACCAAGGGGCTCGCCATGATCGACGTGCGTGATATCGCCGAAATCGCCGCTCTCGAGCTGCTGCGTCGGGAACGATCCGCAGAGCCGCTTGCGCTGGAGCGGATCAATCTCGTCGGTCCGCAGACACTGACCGGGACGGATATCGCGGCCATCTGGTCCGACGTGCTCGCACGCCCGATCAGCTACGGCGGCGACGATACCGAAGGTTTCGAGCAGAATCTCAAGCAGTTCCTGCCTGCCTGGATGGCGTACGACATGCGCTTGATGGGCGAGCGGTTCCTGACCGACGGCATGCTGCCCGACGCCGGCGACGTCGAGCGCCTGACCGCGCTTCTGGGCCGCCCGCTGCGTCCCTATCGGGACTTCGCCTCACAAATCGCCGGCTCCGCCTGACGGAACAGCTCTCATCATCATCAGGGTACAGAAACAGCAGGGCGGCCTTTTGAGGAGGCCCCCTGACTGGCACGGGACAAATGCGCGTTCAGCCGGAACTGCCCTACTGCAGGGTTGCCGGACCAGGCCTGTCGAGTTGGGCGATCACGTGCTCGCCACCGTCGCCACCGAGCCCATCCACGAACAGACCAGCTACGCCGTCGAAATTGGTGAGCCCGTCGAATTCAATTGCGGCGCCAATCAACTGGGCTGCCTGGAAGACAAGGTATTCGACGTCCTCGAGGGCGACGTTTTCGGCCAGATTCCTGACCCTTACATGCTCCGCCACCGCCGTGATGCTGACGATGCCGGTCTTCCTGAAGGCGATCTGGACCGCTGAACGGACGTCATCGCGCAGTCGCGCCGAGTAATCATACCGCATCGAAACCTCCCGAAGGGAACGGTTTTCTGTTCAGATCGCACAATGCGGCAAAGACTTCGCCTTGGCAAGTCACGAATTAAATAATACCCAAATAAATCAACCAGTTAGCATAGTTATGCAAGTGTGCGCCTTACGCCGAATACCCGTCAGGCTCATCATGAGCACGAGAAGCGGTTCACACATCGCGAGGTCTTGACGCGCTAGGAGCGGTTTCCTAACTATGAGGTAAATGAGTTGAATACTCATTCGACGTATTCATGGTCGTGAGCGAGGGAAGCGCGATGACTGAACTGGAACGCCCGGAACGGTTGCAGATCATGCTGACGTCAGACGAACTGGCGGCGCTGGAAAACTGGCGCTTCGACAAGCGCATGCCGAGCCGTTCGGCCGCCGTCAGGGAATTGCTGCGACGCGGTCTTGCCGCGGATGGCTTCCTGACGGCGGAGCAAGGGGCGAAGTCGCAAGACTTCGGCATCCTGCCAACCGCCGACGGCAATGGCATTTCCGACGGCGGCAAGGAGTAGAGCGGTTCACCGCGCGTGAGCCGCTCTGGTCCCCGCAACGGTCGGCGGTCGCCGCGCGGCGCCGGCCAGCGTAGCGGACGATAACTCTCGATTCAGAGGATGTTGGTCGTCACTTCGACGACGATCGCGGCACCTTCCAGGCTGCCATTGGTGACGTGCACGACGCGCGATACCCGCAGATCCTGCGTGGTTCCGTCGATCGACAGCGCAACGCTTTCTCCGATCCGGGGAACCGCCTGGAAAACGGCGTCCGTGGCCTCCGGCCGGTTGTCGATCGATATGCGGCAGTTGACGGTCATGAGATGTCTCCTGTGTCGGCCCGGTGGTCAACGCGGGGTCCGCGAAATGGTTTCAGGAGGCCAGATGCAACTTAACGGCGCCCGGATCCGTAACGCAGTAATTGCTCCATTGTTCATCGTAACGGAGCAACAGGGCTCGCCGGGGAGGGCGTTGGGGCTGCCCCGGCGAGCTTGATCGCTTTGCCCGGGGGCGCTGCCTCACCGAGGTATGGAGACGAGTTTCGGGGCCCGCAATTCACCGGCCATCCTTGCCGCCTGGAAAATTGTCATCAAAACCAGGATGGGCTCACCCTCGGTCGGGTTGATGGTCAGGACGATGCGGCCAAGCTCGTCGCTCATGCCGCAGGACCAGTCCTTGACGGCTATCACCTTTCTCGCGGCCATATGCCGTTCTCCTGCACGGGAGGTTCTCTGCGGGCTACGCCGTCTGGAGTTGGTCGACAGCACCCGACATTGCAACCAGCCGAAATGCGGCAAATGCGGCCAATATCATGAAAACCGCCGTGATGTTCAGGGACATCGCCGATGCAAGGACGCCCCCGTCAAAGCAACTCAGTTCCATGTCGCTCCACCCCTTCGATCCACTGTCGGCCAGGATGATGATCCTGCTTCGAGCGAAATACAAGCGCGCGCTAATACGCTGAAGCCGGCTGGCCAGTCCTGCACGCAGCTTCGAACCAGCCGAACGCTGGTTGCTTGCTGGTTCCCGCTCATGGGCTCGAACCACGATTCACGCCTTCAAAGGGCGCTGTCCTACCATTAGACGAAGCGGGAAAATGCAAGTTGCCCCCACCCCTAGCCGGTTCCCGCGCCGGGATCAACGCAATGCGGCGGCAAAGCCGACTGGAGGCGCGGTATCAGTCCGGAAAGTTGGTGACAGGTTCCTCGCAGCGGTAGACGGGGCAGCTGCCGTCACGGGTCGGGACATAGGCCGACATCGGCACCTCCGGCCAGTCGCATTCGTTGCCGAACTGCCTGACATAGCGGTCATAGGTGTTGGGGCCGGTGGTCAGCACCACGGCATGGTGACTTTGGAGCAGTCGCCGGAGTTGGTCGCAACTCATCGTGCGGGTATCCGGCCTGGCTTCGGCGAGGCCGGTCGCGGCCAGCAGGATCGCTGCCGTCATCAAGGCAATTCGGCGCATCGGCATGGCTGTTCCCTCGAATGGATGTATTGGCCGAAACTCGCATCCCGGCGGGTGGTTCCGCAACCGCCGGGTGGCCGTCTGTAGCGGCGCAACCAAATGGTCCGTCGTGCATTGCTGGGGATGGATGGCAGGAAGCCCTACGAAACCCCGCAATGGCGGCCCGGAAACGGGGATCGCGAGGCCATGTGCTGTTCTTTTTGCGGCGGCCGCGACCACAGCTACGAGGACTGTCCGCAAAGGGATGCCGACGCCGATCCAGCACCGAATGCCCCTGACCCTCCCAAGCCGGACTGATCGGCACCGGTGTGCCGCACCGGCGATATTCGCTGCGCCCCACCGGCATTCGCACATCTGCCTGAGGTCCTCGACGCCGTCCGGCTACATCCTGACCTTGCCGGTGTTACCGATTTCCGGGCGGCTGTCGCTGACCGTTGCCGCCAGCATCTTCACATAGCTGACCACGGTGCCGGGACTGTCCCAATACTGGGCATCTTTCGGCGTCACTTTAAGCACGCGGATCGAAGGGTCATCGGCACTGTCCCACCAGGCCTTGGCCGGGGTCGACCACAACTCCCTGATCTTGGCGCGGTCGTTCGAAACCGCCGCCAGACCGCTGACGGAAACATATTTCTGGCCGCCTGAATCGGCGAAGGCGAGACCGACATTGGGCTCGGCTTCGATCTCGTCGTCCTTATGGCTGTCGACATCGGTGAGGAAGTAGATTGCGTTTTCGTCGCGCACCACATGCGCCGCCATGGGTCGCGAGCGGATGTCATCGCCTTCGCGGGTGGCCAGCATACAGAAACCGATCCTGTCCATCAGCTTCCAGACCCGGTCGAGATCGCCGTCGCTCATCGTGTGCCTCCTTATTGAGCCATCCATGGGGGTGTCGGGTGCAACTCGCGCAAGCGCGCAAGGTTCCAGTGCAAGGTCCAGTCATGAACTGCCCGGACTGTTCCTGGGAGGAATGTTGGGAGGCGATTGCAACCAAAACCCACCGCGGCGCATTGGTGGCCATGCGCGCAATCCGCGCATGAGGGAGAAGGGGTCGACAGTGACAGATTTGGCGGGCTTTGATGCCTTGATCGCCATTACCGCCGATGCGCGGCTGGCGGCGATTGTCGATTCGTCCTTCGACGCCATCGTCAGCAAGGATTTGAACAGCATCATCACCAGTTGGAACGCGGCGGCGCAACGCATGTTCGGCTACACCGTCGAAGAGGCCGTCGGCCGGTCCGTGCTCATGCTCATCCCCGATCATCTCAAGGATGAAGAGACCGACATCATCAGCCGGGTCCGCAAAGGCGAACTGCTGGCAAGCTATGAGACGATCCGCCGACGCAAGGACGGCGGCCTCATCGCCGTGTCGCTGACCATTTCGCCGATCAGGAACGCGTCCGGCGAGATCATCGGCGCCTCGAAGATCGCCCGCGACATCACCGCCAGCAAGGAGAGCGAGCGCCGGATCAGGCTTTTGCTCCGCGAGGTGAACCATCGCGTCAAGAACCAGTTCGCGGTGATCCTCTCGATGATCCGGGAGACCAGCAAACGCTCGACCGATCCGCGCGAGTTCGAGGAGTTGATCCGCTCCCGCATCATGGCGCTGTCGCGGTCGCACGATCTGCTGGTGAACTCGGAATGGGCCGGCGCCAGCCTCTTCGACCTCGCCCAGGAGCAGCTCAAGCCGTTCGGCCACGAGGCGCGGGTATCGCTGTCCGGACCGCTTTTGACCTTGCAGCCGAATGCCGTGCAAAATCTCGGCATGGCATTTCATGAGCTCGGCACCAACTCTTCAAAATATGGCGCGCTGGCGAGCGAGGCCGGGCGGCTCGAGATCACCTGGCGGATCGTTGAAGGCGTTTCGGACAAGCGGGAAATCCATCTGGTTTGGGACGAGACGATGCCGGTGCGTGAAGGAGAGCGGCCCGGGGGGCGGCAAGACGAAAGCACGCGCAAGGGTTTCGGCACCGTCGTCCTGCAACGGGTCGCGCCGCAATCGCTGAACGGCTTGGCGGTGCTGGATCGCAGCCCGGGCCATCTCAAATGGTCCCTGACGGCGCCCCTGGACTCGATCATCGTTCCGGAGCTCGGCGCCGACCTGCCCGAAACCGAGACTTCCTGAGCCTTGAGGTCTGGTTCCATCAACCTCCCTTTGGCAGATGCGTTTTCAAAAGCGGCCGCATCCTTGCCGCACCTGGCGGTGGATTCAGGAACCGTGACCCGGCGGCCGCGTTGTGGCGTCACGCTTTCGGAGGGGACATCATGGAACAGCTCGTCGAGGAATTCGGCCATTCCACCTACACCTCGTTTCCGGTCATCGCGGCGCGGCTGTTGCTGGCGACGCTCTATGGCGCGGTCATCGGTTTCGAACGCGAATGGCGCAATCGCCCGGCCGGACTTCGCACGCATATTCTCGTCTGCGTCGCCGCCGCCACCTTCGGCATCCTGACGGTCGAGATCGTGCACGCGCCGATGTTCGCGGGGGAATCGGTCAAGGTCGATCCGATCCGGGTGGTCGAGGCGGTGACCGCCGGCGTCGCTTTCCTCGCCGCCGGCTCGATCATGTTTTCGCGCGGCGAGGTGCATGGGCTGACGACCGGCGCCGGCATGTGGCTGGCGGGCGCGATCGGCGTCGCCTGCGGACTGGGTCTTTGGCAAGTGGCCGGGTTCGGCACGCTGATCGTGCTGGTCGTTGCCGGCTTTCTGCGCCGGTTCGAACGCGGACCCGGCCTTGCCGCCGGTGATGAAGGCAGTCAAGCAAAGGCGGAGAAGGAGGGGGCTTCGGCCCGATCAAAGGAAGAGCGAAGGTAATTCCGATCGCCGGGAAATGCCGTGACTGGTTTCACCGAAGAAGCCGGCCAGCAGATCGGCCGTGCGCGCCGGATTCTCTTCGGGAAAGAAGTGCCCGCCCGGCATCGCCTGGCCACGCACATCGTCGGCCCAGCCGCGCCACAGCGCCAGCGGCCCGCCTTCGCCGGCATACCAATCCGCTAAGGCGCCCTGACCGCTCCATAGCGCCAGCAGCGGGCAGCGGATGCGCCGGCCGGCTGCCTTGTCGGCATGGTCGTGCTCGCGGTCGAGCGTGGCTGCCGCCCGATATTCCTCGCAGATGGCGTGGGCGTGGGCAGGCGCGCGCAAGGCCTCGATATAGGCCTGACGCACTTCGGCTGGAAACGCCGATGGCGGCGAGCCCCAGCCGTTGAGCGCATTGTCGACGATCGCCTCGGCGGCGCCGGACAGGATCTTTTCCGGCAACGGCTCAGGCTGCGCCAGCAGCGACCATGGCCAATAGCCCAGCGCCAGCCTGGCGTCGGCCCGGTCCCAGGCATCGGCGGTCGGCACGATGTCGAGAACGGCGAGCCTGTCGATGCTGTCCCGATGATCGAGCGCCATGCGGTAGGCGACACGCCCGCCGCGATCATGACCGGCGACCATGAAGCTGCTGAAACCCAGCTTCTCCATCAGCCTCCTCATATCGGCGGCCATGGCACGCTTGGCATAGGGTGCGTGGTCCGGAGTGGACGTCGGACAGGAACTGCGGCCATAGCCGCGCAGGTCGGCGCAGACGACGCTGAACCGGCTGGCCAGAGCGGGGGCGATGTCGCGCCACATCAGATGCGTTTGCGGAAAGCCGTGCAGCAACAGCAGCGGTGGGCCGCCGCCGGCACGCAGGCAGTATATGCCGGCATCGCCAATGTCGATTTCCGTGCTTTGAAAACCTTCGAACATGACCGCCTCCGGCACGCGCAACGGCCGGCAAACGGGTTTGGTTGCAATGCCGCCGGCGAGGCGGCCAACCTTTTTCTTCGACAGGCGTTGTCCCTGTGAAGGGAAGGTCGCCGCGGGCGGCCGTGAAAGAAAAGAAGGAGGCAGTGATGAGAACTCTCGCTATCATGCCACTAGGCCTCATGCTGGCGCTGGCAGTGCCGGCCGCGGCCCAGCAGCAGAACGACAGCCAGGCGCTGCAGGCCGACAAATGCAGGGCTCAGACCGAGCAAGGGGCAAAACAGCAGCCTGAACAGCAGGCCGATGACGGCAATTTGACCGCGAAGCTCAACGACTGCGGCGGCGTGCTGAAACCACCCCCGACGGGCGACCAGGGCATGGCGGCGCCCGCTCCCGACGAAGGCAAGACGCCGGTGATCAAGCCTGGTGAAGTGCCGCCCCAGCCGCCGAAACAATAAACGCCGGCTCGTTGGTATTATCGCGCAAGCTAATGGAACCTCGTTATCTTGGGAGCGTTTTTCTCACGACTTGAAATTTGGAGAGATTATCGTGAGAGATATTGCAGCCACTGCCACGTTGCTTGCCTCGATAGCGATCGTGATTGCCTTGATTCTGCTGGCGCCAAAGAGTTTTGGCTTCGAAACCTCTCACCCGATCGTACAGGGCGAGCTTCCGGCGGAATAATCGGATCGATTATTCGGATACGGAGTGATCAGGACCGATTTGCACGAAGCAGGCGAGGCACGATGCCCCGCCTGCCTTCTATTGAAACCGCTATCGCACCAAAACGCCGGAGTGGCTGCAGAGCGCTGCGAACGCTTCCTGTGCCTCGGCAGCACCTATCTTGGTTTCCAGGGCGGCTTCGACCTTCTCGCGCGCCGCCTGGTAGAACGGCCCGCGCTTGGCCTGCGGCCAGTCGATCAGGATTTCGCTGGCATCCTTGAGCGTGGCGACGTCGCGGATCGTATCCGACCCATGCGGCTTGATCCGCATCGGGGTGGGCAAAATGAGATCAGGCATGGCCCCTGTTCCAACTACTGGAGGAGTTTTGCTTCGCGCGCGGCGTCGATCATCGCCCGCATCGCTTTTTCCGCCGGCGTCCAGCCATCCAGCGCATCGCGGCAACTGCGCAACGCCGCCCGGTAGCGCCGTCCCTGGCCAGCCGGCCAGTCGCCGAGGCATTCCAGGCCTTCCCAGGCGCTGCGGATGATGCGCTCGCGCTCAGGCGCGAATTTCAGCCTGATCGGGCGGGGAAACATCTTGTCGTTCAACGGTTGTCTCCATGATTGCCGCAAGTCGCCGGGGCGACATGCGTGAGAGGCATCCGGTAACGTCGGCGGCAGGGCAGGGTTCCCTTCCCCGGAGATCAAATCTCAGCGTCGATGTCCGACAGCGATCTCGGCGTCGGCGCTTCGGCGTTGTGCTGCGCTGGGCGGTCGTGCTCGAACTGTTCGGTGCCGGACAGAGCGTGCAGCCAGGTCTCGCGCCTGGAGGTCCACAGTTCATATTCGGGCACGAGATCGGTCGGCGCGATGTCGAGGCTGCCGATCGCCACCTCGGCCTCGTTGTCGTCGACCCAGGCGACGCGGCCGCCGCAGGTCGGGCAAAAGCTGCGCGTGCCATAGGAGCTGACGAGGCCGGTCGTCTCGAAGGCCTCGCGCGGCCAGATGGCAAAGGCCGAATAGACCGAACCGCCGGCCTTGCGGCAATCCTTGCAGTGGCACAGGCCAACGCGCAACGGCGGGCCGTGAACCTCGAACTGCACGCCGCCGCACAGGCAGCTGCCGGTCCTGCGTATGGTGTCGGACATGACGACCTCCCTCAATGCGTGGCGCTGCGGGCCGGGTGGGACAGATGCTCGTCTGCCGTTTCGTTGGCCAGGATGAGAAACCGGGAAAAAGACATCCTGTTCACCGTACCACCAGGCCCGGTTGACACGGCCCGCAGCATCTTCAACGCCGTCCAGGCGAAATGGTTTCGGGCCTAAAGCGCGCCGCGCCCGAACGAGTTCAGACGACCCGCTTCATGCATGTCGTTCTCCCAAAACCGAGATCCACTTGTGGGCGACATGCGCTAGCCGCGGGCCGCCATATGGGCGTCGAGCTTCTTGCGCGAGGGTCCGTAGCGCTTGATGATGGTCTGTGCCTCGCTTGGCGGAATGCCGTATTTGCGGGCAAAGGCGGCAACCTCGTAGGGCTCTTCACTCGAGACCTGCTTGCGGTCCTGCTTCGTCTTCGACTTGTCGTCAGCCATCTCAGGCCTCGCTTTCTGTTGTCGGGACGCGCAGCCTTCGGCGCCCGCGATCAACACGACATAACACAGATTGGCGCCGCCGGTTCCACCAGACGACATGGCCAGGCTGCAACCGGCCTGTATCAGGCCGATGGCCGCATGAGGTCGGCGCCGGAAGCGTGGTCGCCGTCACATTCGGAGCATGCAGCGCTGAGGCCGGGGCAGCCGCGCCGGTGCGTGCCGGCGGGGCAGCAATGGCCGTTGGAACTCGTCCAGCGCGGGCATTCGAAGACCTGGCCAGCGCCACCGCAGCCGCTGCACTCCAGCGGCGCCGACCGCACGCCATGAGATATTGCCCCAAACCTGACGCTTGTACGCAAATTTCAGCCCACCCAAAATCGCTGCGCCGGCACGCCGGTGCATTAGCCCCGACTAACGATAGCACTTCCGTGATTACCAACAAGTTTCAATCGCGCGATGCGCCGGAAAGCCGTTCGGGCCGGCGTGTCGTCAGGCCGGCTTCAGCCGCATCGCGGCGAGATACATGAGCGCCGAGGCGGCCTGCCCGCGGTCCCAGCCGGCGGCCTGGACCTTGCGGAGCAGGGCGGCAAACCGAAAATCGCTCTTTGCTGGCGCGGTGCGAGGCTTCGAAGCCTCCTTCGACCGCGGCAAGCGCCCTGTCGAGAAAAATTGGCCTGGCGTGTCGGACCTGGCGCCCGTCGCGCGTCCTAGGAGCGAGCAATCTGCAAAGCTGGAGAACGAGCATGTCGTCGCAAATCACTCAATCGCCGTGGCAGACCACGGCCCTTCTCATCGCCCGGCTGATCTTCGCCGGCGTCTTCCTGATGGCCGTGACCTTCAAGTTCATGGGCATGGACGCCACCGCCGGCTATATCGCCGCCGCCGGCTTTCCGTTTCCGCTGTTCCTGGCCTGGTGCGCGGCGATCCTGGAAGTCGCGCTGGTGCTGTGCTTCCTGACCGGCGCCTTCTTCTCGCAGGCGGCCCTTGTCGCCGCCGCCTATGTGCTGTTCCTCGCCCTGGCCTTCCACGGACCCAGCCACTGGGCCGGCAACCAGGCCGAGTTCGGCTTCTTCGTCGACCATTTTTCGTTCCTGGCCGGACTGCTGTTTGCGGCCGTGCATGGACCGGGCAAGGTGCTTTCGCTCAATTCGGGATGGCCGGGCAGGGCTTAAGGCGAGACACCCCCTCACAGCTGGTCGTTGTAGGGTTCCTTTATCTTGCCGACCATGCGGGCCAGCTTCGAAAAAGACGGCATCTCCGCCTCCGGCTGGCACTGGTTGGCGAGTTCCAGCAGCCGGATCGGAAAGTTGACGGCGTCGCGGCTGGACGCGGACATGCCTTCGGACCGCTCCTGGTTGGTTTCGCCTGCCTCGGTCTTGCGCAAGGCCAGGTCGATTTCCTCCGCCGTCAGCACCCCCTTTTGAACCAGGAGGCGGTTGATCGAGGCGACGGCCATCAACAGGCCTTCGAGTTGCAGGTTGGCGACATTCATGGCGATTGCTCCCGTGACTGGGGTTGAAACGCGCGAGCGGCATTTCCGCTCCAGAAAGGCTGCGGGCGAACGCCTATTCCTGCGTCAGCCGTTCGCCATATTCGCGCCACAGCGCCTTGACCTCCAGGCTGCCGAGGCTGCCGATCGAAACATCCCCACAGCTGATGGCGACGGCGCCGATGTCGTATTGGGGGTAGGCGTTGGCGACGAAACGGATGGCTTCGCCCAGCGAACGCACGCGGATGACCGGATCCGCCTGACCCTGGCCGGTGCTGCGCACGCCGGAAACCATGGCTGGTGCATGCCGCATCCTGAACACGGATGCCATGGCTGGTCTGTCCATCGTCCTCTCCCACAAGGCCGTGCGACGGGAATCATTCCATGAGCTTCGACGAATGATTTCACACCTGCCGGCTTGTGACCAGCCGCCGGAAAAAGGAGGGTTTTACGCGCTTTGCCAGCGTCGGTCAGGCCGGAATTGCGATCGATCTAGGAATTTTTTCTCAGAAAACGGTTGACGGGGTGAGTGCAGCTATGCTACATTTTTGTCCATGGTGCTGAGTTGCGCCGACGACCCGCCGCCGAGGCGGGTTTTTTGTTTCTGGGCTAGACATGTCGGCAGGACAGAGGGGGGCCCCAAGGAATGCCATCCTTCGCCCGATGACTCATTTCGCAATCCGAGAGACACTCATGACCCGCTACGCCACCATCATCACCGATGCTGACGGCCAGGAAATCGTCAGCGCCATCGGCGAATTCGAAGGTGCTGCGCCGCAGCCAGGCCTGGGGCGTGTCGAGCAGGTCGCGCCCAGCGTAAAGATCGGCATGGTGCGGGATGCGGCCGGCGGGTTTGACCGAATTAGGAATTTTTTCTCAGAAAACGGTTGACGGGGTGAGTGCAGCTATGCTACATTTTTGTCCATGGTGCTGAGTTGCGCCAACGACCCGCCCCTGAGGCGGGTTTTTTTGTTGCTGGGCTAGACATGTCGGCAGGACAGAGGGGGCGCCAAGGAATGCCATCCTTCGCCCGATGACTCATTTCGCAATCCGAGAGACACCCATGACCCGCTACGCCACCATCATCACCGATGCTGACGGCCAGGAAATCGTCAGCGCGATCGGCGAATTCGAAGGCATTGCGCCGCAGCCACGCCTGGGGCGTCTCGAGGAGGTCGCGCCCGGCATAAAGATCGGCATGGTGCGGGACGACGCTGGCGAGTTCGGGTTCTCGCAGGCCGGCATCGCCGGGCACCTTGTCGGTCTGGTCATGGCGCGTCTCAGGGCGCGGGCCGGTCTGGCAAGGCCTGCCCCGGCGGCGAAGCCTGCCGACGCGGCAAAGCCAAAGCGCGTCCAGGGAGCCAAGAAGCGCACCAGGAAGAAATCCGCTCGTTCAAAGAAACCGGCCAGCCGGGCCGGATCGATGCCGAAGGCCGGCATTCCCGCTGCCAACGCCGTGGGTGGTGACGTCCGTGACTGACAAGACCGCCGCCGGGCCAACGCGCCGCAAGCCGGCAAAGCGCAACCCCGCCGCCAAACCGGCCGCGCAAAAGCCGCGCCGCAAGCGCGCCAAGAAGACACTGGGCGACGATTTCCTGGCTGCCGTGCGGGCTGATTTCCGCGCCTATGGCGCCGGCGTGATCGCCCAGGTGCGAGCCGACAAGCCGGACCAGTATCTGAAGATCGTGCTGTCGGTGCTGCCCAAGGATTTCGATGCCAAGATCAACCAAATGGACAGCCTGAGCGATGACGAAATCCGCAGCCGCATCCGCGCCCTCGAGACGATCGTCAAACCGTTCCTCGAAGAACCCGGTGATGTCCGTGAAGATGGAATATCTGGCGCTGCTGGCCGAACTGGACAGACGGCGCCGGACCAATCAATTGGCGGCCTATAGACCGTATGAACGCCAGGCCGAGTTTCACGCTGCAGGCGCGCAGAACCGCGAGCGCCTGTTCATGGCCGGCAACCAGCTCGGCAAGACCAGGGCAGGGGGCGCCGAATGGGCCATGCACCTGACCGGCCGTTATCCCCAGTGGTGGCAAGGCAAGGTTTTCGACACGGCCGTTCGGCTGTGGGCGGCCGGCGTCACCGGCGAAGGCACGCGTGACAATCCGCAGCGTGTGCTGGTCGGTCCGCCGCAGCAGCAGGCGGCCTGGGGCACGGGCATGATCCCGGCCGACGCCATTGTGCAGACCTTCATGGGCCGCGGCGCACCGGGCGCGCTGGACAGCGTCGTGGTGCGCTGGGGTGGCGGCGGCGACGTGCAGGCCGATGAATCGGTGCTGTCGTTCAAGAGTTTCGAGAAGGGCCGCGAGAAATGGCAGGGCGAGACTTTGCACGGCGTCTGGTTCGACGAGGAACCGCCGCTCGACATCTATTCCGAAGGCCTGACCCGCACCAATGCGACGGGCGGCATCACCATCGTGACGTTCACGCCGCTGCTTGGGATGTCGGATGTGGTGCTGTTGTTTCTGTCGGCGTCGCAAGTGGAGGGGATGGCCAAAGGCAGCGGATGAAGACGTTCAAGGGTATTTGCTGCCCGCAAGCTGTCTGGCGCGGGCCTTGGGATCGGTTGCTTTCCGGGTTAGCGGTTGGCACCATATCCTTTCATCACCCGTAATCTGGTTGTACCAGACATTGCATACTTTATTTGGTGTGTCCGGGATACAAACTTCGCGTTGGAACCCTGAAGAATTGGCGTACATCTTGCAGGTTTTCTTACTCGTATCATACGGAACGTTCGATTGGCATGCCGACGCGGTCGCGGCAATGGCCACAACGATTGCTATGCGGATCATGTATCTCCCCCAATTGGCCAGCAGCTTTGCATTGATAAACAGTATTATCAATGGCGGTTACTCGTCCCGGCAAATAATTTAGGCAGACTGATATGTCTCGACACGTCACCTTCATGACCATCGACGATGCCGCGCACTACACGCCGCAGGAGCGCGCGGCGATCGTCGCGGCCTATCCGGCGCATGAGCGCGAGGCGCGGGCTCGGGGCATTCCGGTGCTGGGTTCGGGCCGCATCTTTCCGGTGGCCGAGGCGCTGATCGCCTGCGCGCCGTTCCGGCTGCCGCGCTACTGGCCAAGGCTCGGCGCGCTCGATTTCGGCTGGGACCATCCTTCGGCCGCGGTCGAGTTGGCCTGGGATACGGAGGCCGATGTCGTCTATGTCACCAAGTCTGCGCGGGCCTCGCAGCAGACGCCGGCGATGCAGACGCTGACGCTCAAACCATGGGGCGAATGGCTGCCCTTCGCCTGGCCGCGCGACGGCCGCCGCGAAACGCTGGAAGGGGCGGGCGTGGCGCTCGCCCGGCAGTATTCGGCACACGGGCTGAACATGCTGACCCGCCACGCGCAATTCCCCGACGGTTCGGTCTCGGTCGAGGCCGGGCTGATGGAGATGCTCGACCGCATGCAGAGCGGCCGCTTCAAGGTGTTTGCCACGCTCGCCGACTGGTTTGAGGAATTTAGGTTGTTTCATCGCAGGGATGGCCAGGTTGTGAAGCTGCGGGATGATTTGATGGCGGCGACACGCTATGGCGTGATGATGCTGCGCGAGGCGGTGGTGGACCCGGCGGAGTTCAGGTCGGCGAGAAGGCCGGCGGGGCAGAGCGACCCGCTGGGGGCGTTTCGGTAGGGGCAAGGCTCCCCACACTTCGTCATTCTCGGGCTTGACCCGAGAATCCATGCCGTGATGGTCGCCGGGGAACGCGGCACGTCAGAATCCTGCGCCGTAGCAGCGCTCCAAGGTCACGGCATGGATCCTATGGTCTGCGCCGCGTCGCTCCGCTCCTTGCTCCGCCATAGGATGACGAAGAGACAGGGCGCGCCGGCCCTGCGCCTGTAGTCCGCAACACCGAATTACGGTGAATTACGGTGACAGTGCACTTTTATCGGTTGCACCATGTGACCGCAGCGAACCTCCGGACTGAAGCACCGGCACCGTAATTCTAGCTTATCGGCTAAACTTGGCAGCCAAAGCCACCAGAAAAAAGAGAGTCGAGACGGCGAGTGCCGCTCCCACGACAGCAAAAAGGCAAAGTATAAGTAAAGCACTGCGAAGGTGGTAACGCCAACCAGGCGTCGGAAAGTCAGAACGTCTGAGCTTCGGAGAACGAGCCCTGTTTTTGATCGAATGGAGCCTGTTCTCCACGCGGACAAAAGTTCACGAACGCAGTAGAGTGTGGCCGAGGCGAGGACAATGAAGACGATACCGCTAGCCACTGTGTCGCTTAGTATCTTTGTGTCTGAAATCACTGGCGTTATCTGAACTGCTTGGTGCTGGAGTTTCATGGAAGATAAGCGCTGTATGCGGGGATGTCAGCAACGAGTCGAGAGCGGGATTGCAAATAGACCCTATCCTGTCTGAACGGCACAAAATCATTCGGCTGCGTGGACGAGAACCTGTCTGTAAGCGAATACGATGACAGTGCACTCTTACCCGTCACACCACCGCAATTCGTATTGACGCCGCAAGCTACTCCACGATCTTCCAATAAGAATCCTTGCGGATCACCTTGCCGTCGCGAAACGTGTAGAAGTCGCAGCCTCGAACTTCCTTTTTCACACCCTCGCGGGTGGTGCCGGTGAGGGTCCATTTCGACATGCCGGTGTCGGCAGCTTCGTCCACAAAGTGCTGACCATTGCCGTAGTGGACATCGGGCAGGCCTTCGAAGCGTGTCGCCAGCGCGTCCCGTACGTTGCGCTTGCCCTCGCAACGCGTTCCCCAGGGCTCGGCGCCCCGCGGCATCTCCAGGACGCAGTCGTCGGCAAAGAACGCCATGATGCGATCGAGATCGTGCGCGTTGAAGGCTTCGCATAGCTCCGTCAGTGTCGCTCGAATGTCCATGCGCCCGTCTCCTGGATAACCGTCGATGTCCGAAGTAGGTCACTGGCGACGGGGCCGGTCAAGGGCGCAAGCCGCCGAGACGCCGTCCGAAAGCGGGAACTGCACCTCTATCGCGCTGGTTGCTCATGACCCTCCGCATCATTCCCGCCACGCTCCGCGATCTCTCCTACATCGCCGCCAATCTCCGCCCCGAAGACCGCGCCGAGATCGACTGCCAGCTTGACCATTGGTCGCCGGCGCTGCTGGCGCTGACGGCGCTGCAGGGGTTTGCCTATGTCGCCGAACTCGACGGCAATCCGGAGGCCGGGTTTGGCGCTGCCGAACAGCGCGGCGGGCTGTGGATCGCCTGGAGCTGGGGCACGCGCCGCATGAAGCGCTGCGTGCCTGGGATCACAGACTTCTTTCACGCCGTGCTGGGGCCTCAAGTCGCGACGCGCGGCGCCTGGCGGGTCGAGGCCCGGGCGCTGGCCGTCAATGAACTAGCGCTGCGCTGGCTCGGCCGGCTGGGCGCCACGCAACGCTGCCTGTTGCCGGGCTACGGCCGCAACGGCGAAGACTTTTTCCTCTACGACTGGACAAGAGAAGGCTGGAACCATGTGTCTGTTGCAAAAACCACCGGAACTGAAGCCGCTGCCGCCGGTACCGACGGCGCAGGACAAGGACGTGCAGGCGCGCGAGGCGGCACTGCGGGCCGAGCTTGAACAGCGGAACGGTACCGCCGGCACCATCAAGACCGACCTCGCGCCGGCGAGCCTCACCGGCCAGCGCCGCGTGCTGCTGGGGCTTTAGACCATGACCGCGATGAAGCGCAGTTTCAGGAAGCGTGTGTGGGACTGGTGGGTATGGCGAAGGCATGCGCGGGTGATGAGAAGGCGGTGATTAGCCAATCTCCCCCCTCGTGGGGGAGATGCCCGGCAGGGCAGAGGGGGGCGCGAAGGAACGCGGCATTGCTGGCCTTCCAAAAACAGGCACAGACCTATCGGAAGTTCAGTTGATATCGTGGATACGCTGGCGGGACAGCGCCCCCCTCTGGCCTGCCGGCCATCTCCCCCACGCGGGGGGAGATCGGCAGCTTCAGCCCCGGCCCTTCGCTGTCGCTTCGGGCCTTCGTCGCTCGCAAAGCCAAGCAATTGGCTTTGCGTCCGCTACGCGGACCGCCCCTCACGCCTTCTTCGCGAAAGCCCAGACCATCAGCGGGTATTCCTCGTCGTTGCTGAGATCCCGCCATAGGCCATAGGCGCGCACGGGGCCGCCGATATGGGCCCTGGCGCAGGCCTTGTTGCCCCAGCCATGGACCTTGACGTTGGCTTCCGCGAAGCCGCCCTCGACCATCAGCTGCTTGAGGCCGGCGGGGGTCCATCTGTTGTAATCGTGCGGCCTGGCGTGGACGCGAAACAGGAAGGGTGTCGCCACCATCGCCCAGCCGCCGGGCCGGGTCATGGCGTGGATGTTTTGCACCGCCGCCTGCGGCCGCTGCACATGTTCAAGCACCTGGTCGGCGATGACGATGGAATATTGCTCGTCGGTGCGGTCCCTGCAGATGTCGAAGGCGGGGAAATCGACCGAGCGGTAGTTGGGGCACATCGTCCGCCAGTAGCGGTTCCAGCCGGGCGAGATCTCGATCACGTCGGAAGCTTTGCGGTTTCCCGCTTCGAGAAAGAGGCTGAACGCCTCGATCTGGCGGATGCGCAGCCAGTTGCGGGAATCGTAACCGATGAGCCGTTTCACGGCGCGTTTGCTTTGGCTTTTCAGGGCGGCAAGGCTTGTCGTCACATCGACCTCCAACAAAACCCGCCGCAGATGTGCGTAGCACCGCCAAGTGGGCAAAAGATGACAGGGGTTTTTAAAGAGAGGTAGGCGCGAGGCACCCCCCTCTGTCCTGCCGGACATCTCCCCCGCAAGGGGGGAGATTGGATGTCGCCACCGCTTTCGCTAATCGCCGACGTTGCAGGAAAAGCGCCGTCGTTAAAACTACCGATCTCCCCCCGTGCGGGGGAGATGGCCGGCAGGCCAGAGGTGGGTGCTGTCCCTCCACATTTCCAATTAATCGGCAGCTCCGGCGCGCCAAACAAGTGAGGCCTCTCATGACCGATTCCCGCGCCCGCGATATCCTGTCCCGCCAGTCCGAGCTCGAGAGCGAGCGCAGCCAGTATGAGGCTGTGTGGGAGCAGGTGGCGGAATTCTGCGACCCCGATGCGCCCGATATCTGGAGCGGCCGCCGAACCGGCGGCCCGGATTCCCAGGCCGAGCGGCAGGAGCGGCGTGGCGCCCGCGTCTATGCCAACACCATCAACTCGGCCGCCAACCGGCTCGCCGCCGGCCTGGAAAGCCTGATCATCCCGCAGTCGGAAAAATGGCATGGCCTGTCGACGGCGGCCATGAACGACGAGGAGACCGACGAGGAGAAGGAATGGGCGGAGGCCTTGCGCGATTTCCTGTTTGCGCTGCGCTACTCCGCCAATTCGAATTTCGTGCCGGCGACGCAGGCCTGCCTGCGCAATGTCGTGCGCTATGGCCCAGCCTATCTCTATGCCGAGGAAGGGTTCGGCGCGACGCTGATCCGCTATGCCTCGATCCCGGTGGTCGAGGGTTATCTCAGCCGCAACCGCTGGGGCCAGGTCGACATTTTCCACCGCCGCTACGAACGCACGGCGCGGCAGGCCGCGCAGCTGCTCGGCTATGACAAACTGCCGGTGCGCATCAAGGTTCTGGTCGACGATCCGGCCAAGTGCGAGACGAAGATCTCGCTGATCCAGTGCATCCAGCCGCGCGACGAGCGCAAGATGTATCGGCTCGGCGGCCAATACCAATATCTCGACACGGCCTTCGCCTCCTTCCACGTCATCGAGGACGAGGAGGAAATCGTCCGGGAAAGCGGTTTTCGCACGTTTCCGGTGTCGACCTTCAACTGGCGGCGTTACGAGGGCGACCCCTACGGCATCTCGCCGACCATAGAGGCGCTGACCACCGTGCGCGAGGAGAATGCCGTGCGCCGCTCGGGGCTTCGCGCGCTGCAGCAGATCACCGATCCGGCGACCGCCTCGAAGGCCCGGCTCGACTATGTGCCGGTGCTCAACCCAGGCGAGAATTATCCGGGCCTGATCGACGACAATGGCAGGCCGCTGATCGCGCCGATCTCGACCGGGCAGAACCCGACCTACGCCTTCAACTACGCGCAGAGCCGCGCCGACGAGATCCGCGACATGATGTTCGTCAACCTGTTCCAGACGCTGGTGCAGAACCCGCAGATGACGGCGACCGAAGCGTTGATCAGGCAAGAGGAAAAGGGCGCGCTGCTCGGCCCGTCCGGCTCGATCATCCAGGCCGGTTTCGCCAGCAATCTCGACCGCGAGCTCGGCATTCTCGAGGACAAGGGGCTCTATGACGAAGATAGCCGCTTTGTGCCGCCGGAGAGCCTCGCCGGCAAGGCGGTGCGGCCGACCTTCACCGGCCCGCTCGACGTGCTGCGCCGCTCGGCCGAAGCGCGCGACACCATCCAGGTGGTGACGACGGCCATGCAGATGGCGCAGTTCGACCCTGGCGTGATGGACAACATCGACAGTGACGAGGCGATCAAGATCGTGCAGAGCGCCGGCCGCAGCCCGCAGCGCATCTTTCGCCGCAAGGAAGAGGTGGACGAGTTGCGCGGCGCGAGAGCCAAGACCCAACAGGCGCAGGCCGGCATGGCGGCGATCGCCACGGCTGGGAAGGCCGCCAAGGACGCGGTGCCGGCTGCGGTGCAGGCCCGCGACAGCGGCCTGCTCGACGGCTTGCAAGGCATGCTGCAGGGTGGCCAAGGCGGGGAGCCCGTCGGCCCGGCAGGTAACGGCGCATGAGCCGGAAACGCTTCGCCCATTCCGGCCAGGCCGGCAGTCCTGCCAGGGCGCGCGACGCGCTGGCCAAGGCGTATCTCAGGGTGTTTTCAGGCGAGGATGGCGAGATGGTGCTCGCCGATCTCGCGGCGACGACCGGCTATTACCGGCGTCCGTCCTATGGCGAGTGGATGGCGCGCACCAGGACGCCCAATGGGTTCGAATTGCACAGCGCGCTCAGCAATGCGCGCGCCGAGGTGGTGCAGCATATTATGGGGTTCCTGACGCTGGACAATGCGCAGCTCGCGGCGCTGGAGAAGGCGGCGCGGGCGGAGGGGTAGGTGGGACGTAAAAGCTGCCAATCTCTCCCCTTGTGGGGGAGATGCCCGGTAGGGCAGAGGGGGGGCACTGTTCCGCCGACCTTGCCGCGTTCATCGCACGACAATCAAATCACAAGCGGCCGCTCAAGCTTGGCCGTAGGCGGCCAAGGTATGGGTATGTTCAAAGTTTGGCGACGACAGAGGTAGGCGCTCTACGGCGCCCCCTCTGTCCTGCCGGACATCTCCCCCACGAGGGGGGAGATTGGCTGCTTCGGCGCCGGCGCCTCAACAATTGCCGTTGCGATGGTGGTTGTCGCAAGGCGCCATATAGATGCGGCCATAGCGGTCGCGCGGCTCTGCGACGTGGTCGCGCTGCCGACAAGGTCCACTGACCCACCCGGGCAGCACCACTGCTCCAGGATTTTCCAGAAAAGTCGAGCCGACAGAACCCCACGAACGCGACAGCCAGCGTGCGATCGGCCGCGCCGTGATCGCCGGCGCCGCTTTTGTTCAAAGCCAGTTGGGCAGGAAACAGCCAATGGTCAGCGTCATCCCCCTCTCCATTGCCCAGCGCCGTCTCGATACCGGCAACGCGGTGCAATATCCGCAGGGGTCGCCGATCGGCGGCGCCATGCAGGGTCTCGGCGACCAGTTTTCCGCTGTCGCCGAGCGCTACCAGCAGATGAAGGACCAGCAGGAGGCGTTCGACGCCGAGCTGGAACGGCGCCGGTTCAACGGCCGCATCGCGCAGGCCGAAGACGAGGTGGCGGCGACCGCGCCGGCCGACGGCGCCGGGCTGCATGAGACGATGTATGGCCTGGTCGATCCGCGCAACGGCCGGGTGGTCAAAACAGGCCTGTTCGACACGCTGTTCGATGATGCCTTGCCTGGTATCCCCGAAAGCCAGCGCGCTGGTTTCGCGAGGCAGAAGGAGACGATGCGCGCGGTTGGCGCGCGGCGCATGGCGCAGCGGCAGCTCCAGCAGCGGCAGGACTACGAGCAGGCGCAGGTCGACACGGCGTTGAAGACCAGCGCCATCGCCATCGGCAACGCCAACCCCGACGATCACGTCACCTTCGAGGCGGCCAGGCAGGAAGGGCTCGACTTGATCGACAAGATGGGGCTCGACCCGGGGATCAAGCAGCAGAGGGTGAAGGACTGGTTCGGCACCGCCGCCAAGACGCGTTTCGAGGCGTTGATCGCCAAGGATCCGAAACGCGCGCTTGAGATGTTTGGCGAAGGGGCGCCGGTCTCCGGCCGCGATGCCCCCGGCGACCGCCTCGGCAAGAAAACACCTGATGAAACCGTGGCGCAGGCGTTTGCTGGCCGTGCTCCGGCGCCCGATCCGATCGCGACCAAGCCGGCAGGCGATCCTCTCGCCGACCTGTCTTCAGATGACGTTCAGCGACTGATCGACCGGGCGCACGCTTCGACGACGGCCCAACTGATCGAGGCGCGCACCAACATCGCCCTCGCTTCGCAGAATGCGCCGGACGCAATCGCCAATACGGGCAGCTATTCCGGCAAGATGCCCAGCCCCGCTGACTTCGCGGCCGTCTATGGCGCGGAGGACGGCGGCAATCGGTACCAGGACTTCAGCTTGAAGATGGATGTCGGCCGCCATGCCTTTGGCATGCGGACGATGCCCAACCAGGCGATCCACGCAGCGCTGCGCGATGCGGAGCCTGGGCCAGTCAGCTCCAACGACGAGGAGACACGGTATCGAGTTACGGCTGCCGCTGCGCTCAAGATTCTGGGCGTGAGGCGGGCGGATCCTGCTGGCTACGTCCGCGATGTCTTCGCCAATGTCGACGCCGCGTGGAGGGCGGCAACGAACCCGGACGGCAAATCGGAGACCAGCAATCCGGCGGCGTACAGATGGGCCATCGCCGTCTCTGTCGCAGCACAGAGGCAACTGGGCGTCGAGACCCCTCAACCCCTACCAAGGGCCATTGTCCAAAGCCTTGCCGACATCTTTAGCAATGAAGACGTGCCGCAGGCTGAGAAGGACATCATCCTGCATGATCTTCTGGCAGCAGCGCCCGATCCGGGTGTCCGCCAG
Organism: Mesorhizobium sp. M0491; assembly: GCF_040321265.1. Lineage (NCBI taxonomy): Bacteria > Pseudomonadati > Pseudomonadota > Alphaproteobacteria > Hyphomicrobiales > Phyllobacteriaceae > Mesorhizobium > Mesorhizobium sp. M0491. Next base: position 110,824 of record NZ_JAMYRE010000011.1, on the reverse strand, counting down.
GCCTTATCTCGGCAGTTGGATCAAGCTCGCCCTCCTCAGCCGGCCCACGTCGATTCGATCATCACCAGTGCGACAGGGCAGGGACGGGTTCCATCCGCACAACCTGGCCAGCCCCGGTCTGCATTCCAACAAGCCGCTGACGACTTCGGGGACTATCTCAGTGAGGGTTTCGAGGCCCTAGGCCGAATCCCGCATGACATCGGGATAGCTCTCCAGGATCTGCACGACGATCCGTTGGATGCCCTTAGTCAACTGCCGGTTACTTCCGCCTCCGGAGCAACGGTCGGCGGGGTCGCAGGCCTTCGGTGGTTAGGCGCCAATTTCCTCAAAGACGGGAAAATCGCCAGTGAAGTAATTGAGCCAGCTTTAAGAGTTTTCTCCAGAAAATATCAGAAGACGTTCTTTAAAGAATATCCTAAGTTAGCTGAGTTGGTATTTGTTCATCATCGAATAGAGCAAAAAGCGCTCAAGATATACATCGGAATTATGAACAAAGATATCATGCATTCGCTTGAGAATCTCCGAGGAATACCGAAGGAATTGAATTCTACGCTGCATCTGAGTACCATTCGACGCGAATGGGACGCGTTCTACAGGCAAAATCCTACAACCACATTGCAGAAGTTGCTGGAAAAGGCCGCCGAAATAGATCAGAAATATGGTCACCTCTTCAATCCACCAATAGGTGAGAAATGAGATACTATTATCTTGAGCCAGAGGTATCTGGTGGTTTTGGCGATAACATCATTTTGGACGCGAGTGTCCATCCCCCTCTCATAACCCGTTTACATTATGAGTTTGATGGATGGCTGGGCGATAGTATGGTGGCGTCATTCCCGTGCTATCTTGTCACCGACGATGTTGCAGAGAAAATTCTCAAGAGTGAATTTTCAGGCGTAACCTTCGACAAGGTCGAGGTGACCACTTCTGAATTGTTCGAGGAGATGCAACCGGACCAGAAGCTTCCGCCCTTCGTATGGCTGAAAGTGAAAGCTGATGCCGGTCGCGATGATTTCGGAATGGCGAAAGATCTCCGCCTTGTCGTTTCCGAGCGGGTTCTCGATGCTCTCAAGCCTTCGGGAATCTCCAATGCCTTGATTGAACCTTTCGAGGCGTCTTGATGCCCTTAGTCTTGGCGGCTCTTTGGGGGGCGATGTTGAAGCGATGGATTGCTGGCCTGAGGGCGAAACTCGCCGACGCGACACGCGAGGCGGCACGGGGGCATCCGACCAACGGGTCGACCGGATACTTTAAAATAAGGCCGAACGTCGCTGGCGGGATCGGCGAAAACACCGTTCTCGACTCGAGCGTCCATCCGCCAATCGTGACCAAGCTTCACTATGAGGTAGAAGGCTGGTTCGGCGATGTGATCGTTGCGACATTCCCCTGTCTCCTCGTCACTGAAGAAACCCGGCGGGCACTGCAGAAGATGGGCTTTTCAGGTGCGACGTTCGCCGACGCCGAGGTGACTACCTCGGAAGAGTGTCAAGAGGATCAACCCGGGCTGGAGCTACCACCTTTCGTCTGGCTGAAGGTAAATGGAAGGCTGGCCACGACGATTTCGGGATCGCAATACCCTTCCGCCTCGTCATCTCGAAACGCATTCTTGATTTGCTGGAATCATTGGGAATACCGTTTGCTGTGGTCGAACCTTGCGAACAGTAATGGATTACGCTTTTTGATTGCGATGACAGTCCATTTGTCGGCTGCACCGATATGACTGCAGCGAACGTTTGGGCTGAGAACTGGAAAATAGTGCACTGTCACCGCAATTCGACGACGGAAAGACCCCGTTCGAGGCGCTAGATGGGTATATCGGTGCCCTTGAAGTCTGGGTTGAAGCTGCACGCAGCGGAAAGTCTGTAGCGGAATTGATACCGGTCGATGTCGACGCAAATCCCGCCAATGCCGAAATGCTGGCCAGCCGGCTCAAATTCCTTGATGAGAAGATTTTGCCAGAGCTTAAAAGGTAATTCGGACGATCGCTGCAAGCTGGAATTGGCGCCGTATTGCTCCTGTTTCCTAGCGGCTGCACCGCGAAACGCCGGTAGGCGGCTGAGGGGCGGCACCAGCATCTCAGAACATCGCGCTGCCCCTCAACCCCCTGCCGGGACCTTCTCCCCGTGAACGGGGAGAAGGGGCTAATGATCAATAATCGCCGTTGTAGTACCGGTCGTCGCAGGGCGCCGTGTAGATGCGGCCGCGACGGTCCTGGTAGCGGCACATCTGTTCGCCGCGGCGCTGCGGCGTGGTGGAGCTGCCGACAACCGCGCCCAGAAGGGCGCCGGCGCCGGCGCCGATGAGCGTGCTTTCGGTGTTGCCGCCGATGGCCTGGCCGACGAGGGCGCCGCCGGCGCCGCCGATCAGCGCGCCGGTTCCGGCGCGCTGCTGGCCCTCGGTCTGCGCGCAGCCTGCCAGTGCTGCGGTCATCAGCACGGCGGCGATGGCTTTGTGAAAGTTCATGTGCGGTCTCCCTTGAAGGCCTGAAATCCCTATGGCTCGTCCCGTGCGGTCGCATTGCGGCGGAACGGGGGCACGAGGCCTCACGATATAAGACATGGTTTCTCGGGCGTTGATAGACCGGCGGCCGAAAACACCCCTTTCGATCAAGGCGCTAGCGCCGCTGCTTGTCAAAATGATTCAGCTTCGATGGTTCGCCCCGGTGTCGGGATTCGCTCGGCCGGGCGTTCCAGAATTTCACTCACCAATGGAGAAATGCCATGACCCGAGGTCTTCCCCGGACACTTGTCCGCGCCGCCGCCCGCGAGGGTGGCCTTGCCCCGCCCAGGCCGGGCCTGAAAGCCGTCACCACGGGGCAGGGCGGATCGTACCGTACCGTGTTCACCTTCGCCGGCATGCAGGTGCCGGTCACCGACGCGCTGGCCTATGCTGCCCAAAAGATCTTCGACTTTACCGAGGGCAAGGTGCGCATCAAGGGCGGCACGGCGCGGCTGCAGTTCGCTGTGCTCGGCGCCCGCGCGGCGACCATCAACGACAATGCGGCGCTGACCTGGTCGCTCGGTTCAGCGGCGGCATCGAGCGCGACGCTGGCCTCGACCATGGTCAACGTGCTGGCCTCGACGGCCCGCACGCTCGACGGCACTGGCGCCGCACTCTCCACCGCCTCGACCGCCGACATCGCCGCCGCCGCGACGCTGGATGGCACGGTGACGCCGGTCGATCTCAATCTCAACCTGGCGTTTGCAACCGGCACCGACATCGACGCCGACGGTGTGCTGACGGTGACGGGCACGATCACGCTGCTTTGGGAGAACTGGGGGGATAATGCCTGAGGCTTCAGGAAGAGGGTTGCCCGTCATCGTGGCTGGCTTTTGACCACGCCTCCCACTCTGCCAGTGCCATTCCTTCGCTTCCATGGGTTCGGTGCCACGCAACCCATTCGGTATGTGTAGGCAGTTCTTCGAAAGCAGGCTGGTAGCCTCGTTCGTCATATTCATTCTTCGGTAAAATCATGGAGTTCTTCTCGTAGAGCACCATCGCGACACTGTCGCTGTGCCGATACAGACCTCTGGCCATAACGCCCTCTGCGTCCAACGAGACAGACCTCTGCCCGCAGCATGGCACAGGTCGCTTTCTGCAACAATCAAAGGAAACATCACATGACAGATCTGGCAGACGCCGGGTCCGTGGCGGCGCGTGCGCAGCCGGCGGGCAACCCGGCACAGTCACCGGCAGGCGCGGATAAAGGGTCCGCCGCGCCGCCGGCCAAAAGTTGGTTTGACGGTCTTTCCGAAGGCAACCGCAAGCTCGCTGAAACCAAGGGCTGGACCAAGCCTGAAAGCCTCGATCGGGTTTTCACATCCTATGCGGAGCTGGAGCGGCAGCAGGGTGAGAGCCTGCGCGTTCCCGCGCCTGACGCGCCTCGGGAAGACTGGGAGCGGTTTCATGCCCGGCTGCCCGAGGCCATGCGTCCTGTCACTTCGTCCGAGAAGGTCGAATACCTCAGGCCGGAAGGCCTGCCGGAAAACTTCGCCTATTCGGACGAACTCGCTCAGGCGTCCAAGGCCTGGGCGGTCGAAGCGGGTGCTTCGCCAAGAACCGCGCAGGCCTATCACGACAGGTTCGTCGGCTACATGGCCGAGCAGGCCGCGCGCCAGGAAATCGCGCTCGCCCGCTCTGTCGAAGCCACCCATGACGAGCTTGTCAGGGATTGGGGGCCGACCGACAGCGACGGCTTTCGCCAGAGACTGGAGGTCGCCAACCGGGCCATGAAGAAGCTCGGCCTGGTCGACGCCTACAAGGCGAAGGGCATCCTTCTGCCTGACGGGGCGTTGACCGATCCGCAGATCGCCAGGGCGTTCCAGGCGATCGGCGAGGCGATGTTCCGCGAAGACACGATCGACGGCGGCGCTTCTTTCAGCGGAGCCAATCCGTTCAAGCGCAACGCCGCCGGCGAACGCAACCTGACGGCCATTTCAGCCCTCGTCAAAAGCGACCCCGCCCGCGCAAGGCGGCTGGCACGCGAGGCGGGAGAAAATCCCGATCGCTGGATGCCCAACAACCCGCTCTGAGTCAGCCGCATTCGAATGCCCCCTCATCCGGCCGCTACGCGGCCACCTTCTCCCCGGTGGGGAGAAGAGGCTGCACCGCCGTCTCAGGTCTCCTCTCCCCGCCGGGGAGAGGTCAGCCGAGCGAAGCGGAGGCTGGGTGAGGGGGCATCGCCACCAAACCCAAACCTGAAGGAAGAGAAAAATGGCAGATGCCTATACCCGTATCGCGGACGCGATCGTTCCGTCCGTCTATGCGCAATATGCTTTCGAGGAGCATGTGCAGTCGCTCGAAATCTACCAGGCCGGAATCCTGTTTTCCGACCCGGCCATCTCGTCAAAGCTCTCGATGGGCGGCCGCTCCGTCGACATGCCCGGCTGGAAGGACCTCGGCAACGATCCGTCCGAACCGGTCAATGACGATCCGGCTGATTCCATCGAGATGAAGAAGATCGGCTCGCGCCGCGAGGTCGCCGCCCGCAATGTCCGCGCCCAGGCGTGGGGCGTTCCGGACCTGACCTCGATCCTAGCCGGCGACGATCCGCAGAAGCTGATCGTCAAGCGGCAGACCGAGTACTGGCAGCGCGCCAACAAGCTGACCCTGCTCGGCATCCTGAAAGGCGTCGTCGCTGACAACGTCGCCAATGACGGCGGCGACCTGGTGCGCACCACCGGCGCCTCCATCGTCGACACCGACATCATCGAGGCCGCCTATCTGATGGGCGACCGCGCGGACAAGTTCAAGACGATCTGGATGCACTCCAAGCAGATGAAGGCGCTGAAGCTTGCCGACCTCATCGACTATGTGCCGTCTTCCGAGCAGGGCGGACCGCTGATCCCCTATTATATGGGTCTGCGGGCCGTGGTCGACGACGATATCCCGGTCACGGCGGGCGTCTACACCGCCTTCATGTTCAAGGACAAGGCGATCCTGTGGAACGAGCTGCCGGTCAACACCGAGGGCGGCCCGCTGGAGTTCGACCGCAAGCCGCGCCAGGGCCATGGCGGCGGCATCACCGAAATGGTCGGCCGCCGGCATTTTGTGCCGCATGTGCCCGGCACCCGCTTCCTCGACGCCTCCTCGGCCGGCGAATTCGCCACCGATGCGGAACTGGCCCTGGCGGCGAACTGGGACCGCACCGCGTCCAGCGTCAAGAACATGACGTTCATCGCGCTGAAGACTACCGAGGCCTGATCCGGCCGAGGCGAGGGGCGGGGGCGATGAGCTCCCGCCTCTTTTTCTGAACTTGACGCCAGCTCTGTCCCGATCCTGGCGTGACAAACAGGGCCGGACTCCGTTGCCGGCAGAAGATCAGCCCGCTGAACCAATGCGCAGGCAATGCCCTGGTTGGCGGCCTCTCCAAAATCCAGACCCGACGAAGGCACCTGCCTCGAGCGCGATTGCCGGCACGCTGCCGAAGCGGTCGGTGATCTCAGCGGATCAGCATCAGCGCTTCGTGAGCAGGGAACATCCAGATGGCGACCATACCTCTCCATGTAGCGCAGCGCCGGCTCGATACCGGCAACGCTGTGCAGTACCCCCAGGGATCGCCGATCGGCGGCGCCATGCAGGGGCTCGGCGACGAGTTCTCGGCCATCGCCGAGCGCTACCAGCAGATGAAGGACCAGCAGGAGGCCTTCGACGCCGAGTTGGCGCGCCGCCGGTTCACCGGCCGGATCGCGCAGGCGGAAGACGAGGTGGCGGCGAACGTGCCGGCCGACGGCAGAGGCCTGCATGAGGCCATGTATGGCCAGGTCGACCCGCGCAACGGCCGGGTGGTCAAGACCGGCTTGTTCGATACCATGTTCGACGCTGCCTTGCCGGACATGCCCGAGAGCCAGCGCGCCGCTTTCGCCAGGCAGAAGGAGGAGATGCGCCGGGTTGGCGCGCTGCGCATGGCAAAGCGGCAGCTTCAGCGGCGTCAGGACTACGAGTTGGCTCAGGTCGACACGGCGCTTAAGACCAGCGCCATCGCCATTGGCGACGCCAATCCCGACGACACCAGCTTCGAGGCGGCTAGGCAGGAAGGGCTCGACCTGATCGACAAAATGGGGCTCGATCCGGGGATCAGGCAGCAGAGGGTCAAGAACTGGTTCAGCACTGCGGCCAAGACGCGCTTCGAGGCGTTGATCGCCAAGGATCCGAAACGCGCTCTGGAGATATTTGGTGTCGGGAAGCCGGCCTCCGGCAGAGATGCCTCGCAAGCGGCTGACAGCTCTATCCCGGGCAACTCAAAGATGGCCGCCGGGAAAGGTGACCGCGTCGGCAGGCAGACGCCGGATGAAATGCTGGCCCAGGCGTTCGGGGACGACCTTTCGCAACAGGAACAGGCAGCGCTGGTGCGACAGGCTGAGGCGGCCAAAACGGCTCGGCAGGTTGAGCTTCGCACCAACATCGGTCTCGCCGAGCAGAACGCGCCGGACGCCATCGCAAGGACCGGCGCCTATGCCGGCAAGATGCCCGGTCGGGATGCCTTCAGGATCGCCTACGGGCTCGACGAGGGCGACAAGCGCTTCCAGGATTTCGACTGGTGGGCTGACGTAGGCAGTCAGGTTTTCGGCATGCGCACCATGCCGAACCAGGCGATCCATGCCGCCCTCCGCGATGCCGATTCCGGGCCGAACGGTTCGCCGGAAGACCAGCCGCGTCGTGAGGCGACCGCCGCTGCGGTAGGGCTGGTGATGAATCACAGAAGAGCCGATGGCGGCGGCTATGTCAGTGAAGTGTTCCCCAATATCGCTGCCGCTTGGAAAGCAGTGATCGGCGGCGGGCTTGAGGATCCAAACGGCTATGACAAGGACGCCTATGACAAAGCGATAGCCATGTCCGTCGCAGCGCAGGAACAATTGGGCATTGAGAACCCTCAGCCCGTGCCGCTGTCGTTTATCCGTGATCTTTCCGATAATTATGACAGCCGTATTGCATACCAGCAGGACAAAAATGCGAAGGCAAGCACGCTGCTTGCGGGAACGTTCGGCCCTGTCGCTCGAGCAGCCGTGGCCCGGCAATTGGCCGATGCCGGTTTGGGCTCGATCATTCCAGATGCCTCTGCGCACACGCCTCCCCCATCGAGTTCGATGCTCACGTCTCAAGCGAAGGCACTAGGCAAGTCGATCGCCAATGCCGGGATTGGAACAGCCGAATTTGCGGCTAACGCTGCTGTTGGAGCTTTCAACGCGAAGACCAGATCAAGGCTCAAGTCTTTCGATTTTACAGGTGCTTACTACGAGCCGTCGAACCGTGTTGAGAATCTGATGATGCATCAGGGGTATGATGCATTGAACTGGCTTGGGTTTGGTCGGACTGCTGCCGTCGAGAAAGCAATACCGCGAGCAATTGAGTCAGTCAGTTCCGGGGCCTTGGGGCAAACTGAACGATCCATCGCCAATCTGGAAGCCGCAAATACACCGACGTCCAAAGTCGCTTCCGGTCGGGTTGAGAAGCCAGGTGCCGGCGAAGGTGTAGCGGGAGCCATACCGGAAAAGCCACAGCCGGGGAATTTCTCCAAGCAGCCCACGACATGGCTTGATGGCGCAGGGGAACTTCTGACAGCTGACTCCAACGCCCTTGCTGGCGTTACGACGGCGCAAGGCGGAGGCCAGACGACCCGTTCACCCCGGAAGTCACAGCTGGATCGCCGGATGATCGCCGCAGTAGCACGCGAACTATTTGCCAGAGACCCCAGTCGCGTAGAGCATCCCGGTGTAAGACTTGGCGAGGCGACTACAAATGATTACCGGAAAGGGTATGCTGACGCGAACCCCGGCGTGAAAATCGAGGATTTGGTAATTCATCACCAAGCTGAGCAGCAATTACTTAAGAGATTTCTAAATATCCTGTCAAAGAGTAAGATCAATTCGGTAGAAAATCTTCGCGGAATACCTAAAGAGTTTAACGATATCCTGCATCTCGTTATCATTAGGAGCGAAAATGACGCATTCTATAAAAAGTACCCCAACCCAACAGAGCAGCAGCTTATGGACCATTATACAATGATCGATAAGAAATATGGCCATCATTTCGTGCCGCCCGTCGGAAAATATAGGTAAAAAATGGATTACTATTATGTATTTCCGTTTGTGGCTGGCGACTTTGGCAAAAATACGGTTCTCGATAACCGTGTTCACCCACCCATTGTGCACAAACTTCACTATGAGATCGACGTTTGGATTGGAGATGTCCTGATAACCAGCTTTCCCTGTTTTCTTGTCACCGAAGAAGCTCAGCGGGAGTTGTTGAAGCTAGGTGTTTCGGGGGTCACTTTTGCCGATGTCGTGGTTACTGCCTCGGAGCTGTTCCATCGGTTGCAGCCAGAGACGGAACTTCCATCTTTCGTCTGGATGAAGATCCATGGGCAGCGGGGACATGACGACTTCGGGATGGCTCCGAACCACGAGCTTGTTGTTTCAGAACGTGCCCTGGACGTGTTTGAGCGCCTCGGCAACGAGTCAGCCGGGATTCGTTCATTCGACGAACCGGAAAAGGATTGAATGATCCTGATGACGTTGCGCGTGCGGGCGAAACGATCGCTTGAAACGAAGGTGTAGGGATTGAATGAGTTGTTGAACAGTTCTGTAGGCGGGGCGCTCAAGCAGGGCTTGTACAGGATCGTCCGCGTGCAGGACGTGGCGCGGGGAACGCGAGGGGCAGCCTAGGCTTTCCCGAGTTCACTGGGCGGATCACCTGCTTTGGCTACGATTGGCAGCGTGCCATGGATCTCATAAATAACAATGTCGGCAATAACAATGTCGGCCGTGTGTTGGGCGAAGCTTTACCCGGGGTCGCGCCCGACGAAATCGCGCGCCTTGCCCTGGAGGCCGGACTACTTCAGACTTCACTGCCTCCGGCAATGATCTTTCACGAGAAAAGAAAATGAAGAAAGTGATGGTTCTGACGACCGCAACTATCTTGGTGGCTGCTGCAATTTTGTTTATTGCAGCCCTCTTCTCGTCAAGCTTGAGAAGGACGGATTTGTGGGCGGAACGCTGGAAATTGCAGGCACCAAACTGGATGAAGCGGCAGGATCTGGAACGACGTACCACCTCGTTTTCGTGAATGAGGAATCCAGCGCGAGCGTTTCTTGCAGCAAGGATGGGAAAGTTACAAGCCGGGATGGATATCTATCTCCATGGCTTGGGTGGTACGTAAGTTTCCATCTTTCGAATTGCTCGATTAGTGGATTTCGTCCGATATTTTAAGGGTTGGAATCACGAATAACAGTGAGATGCCGGAGATCTCGCGCGTTTTGTCGATAGCATGTCTGGACTGAGACTTGGAAAATAGTGCGCTGCCGCCGTAATTCCTCGTTCTGACAATATTTCTTAGCGCCCCCTCCGTCCTGCCGGCTTTCGTCATTCGGAAAGCCAAGCAGTTGGCTTTCCGTCCGCTACGCGGACCACTCTTCAACCCCACGAAGGGAGATCGGAGGGGGCGTAGAGCACGATCTCTGAATATCGCCATCCAAACCCCCAGCCGCTTCGCAGCGGCTTTTTTCATGCCCGGAGAAAATCATGACCCGACCCACATGGACGAGGCGCTGACCCATGGCCATCACCCCGCTCGATATCGCCAACATGGCGCTGGCCGTGCTCGACGAGGCGCCGATCGACAGTCTCGATCAGGACGTCAAGGCGGCACGGCTGCTCAACTTGCATTTCGACCTCGCAAGGGAAGCAGAACTTACCAAATGTGCCTGGGTGTTCGCCATCCTGCGCGCCACGGTTGCCGGGGCGGACACCGGCAGCGATTGCGGCTTGACCTTTGCCTATGAACTGCCGGCCGACTGCCTGCGGCCGCTGCCGCTGACCCGTGATGGCGAGCCGGACGGCGTGCCGATTTCGTGGCGCCAGGAGGCGGGGCTGATCTATTCCGACCAGTCCGGCCCGCTGACCATCCGTTACGTCGCCAACCTCACCGATCCCAACGACTGGGATGCGCTGTTCACCGAGGTTCTGGTGGCGGCCCTTGCCGTCAAGGTGGCGCATCCGCTGACGCACAAGTCAGGCATGATCGATATTGCCCGCTCGGCCTATGACCGGGCGCTGGACGCGGCGCTCAACGCCAACGCCATCCAGCGCGGCAGCCGGCTCTACACCGCCTCGTGGTCCAATCAGCGCGGCGACAACAGGATTGCGCGCTGATGACGACGCTCTATCCCGTCCAGGACGTCTTCACCCGCGGCGAGATCTCGCCGCGCCTGCATGCACGCGCCTCGCTCGACTTCTATCGGGCGGCGCTGGCCAAATGCGAGAACTTCATCACCCTGCCGCATGGCGGCATCCGCAAGCGCGGCGGCACCTATTTTGCCGGCGAGGTGAAGATTTCCGCGAAGACGACGCGGCTGATCCCGTTCATCTTCTCGGCCGATCAAGCCTATGCGCTCGAATTCGGCGACCGGTACATCCGCGTCCATGCCTATGGCGCGCGCGTCGACACGGTGGAGGTCGCTTCGCCCTATCTCGAGGCGGACCTGTTCGAGCTCGCCTATGTCCAGTCGGCCGACCAGATGTGGGTCACTCACCGGGACTATCCGCCCAAGGTGCTGACGCGCAGCGCACACACGGCGTGGGCTCTGACGGATTTTGAATTCCTCGACGGTCCCTACGACCCGGTCAACGACACGGCGACGACGCTGACACCGTCCGACACCGGGCATCTGACGCCGCAGATGACCAGCAACACGACGCCTTCCGGCACCGCTTCCACCGGCAGCGGCAGCGCCTCTGCCTGGCAGATGTTCGACCGCGACAAGACGCAGGATATCCAGATCTCTGGCGGCGGTGACGGCTATATCCGGTTCCGCAATGCCGGCGGTTCACAGCGCGTGGCCGATGCCTACTGGATCACCACGTCACGGGTGGCAACGGGCAATTATGATTTCTTCACCGCCTGGGAATTGCAGGGTTCCAATGATGGCACCAACTGGGTCACCCTGGATACTCGTACGGGCGAGCTCGGCTGGGGCAATGGCGAGACGCGCTTCTACGAATTCACGAACAAATCGGCCTTTGAATATCATCAACTGGTGTTCAGCGGCGGTGGCGGCGATGATGCCGAAAGCAGCGTTTCGGCCGAGCTTGCGATCCATGTCGCCGCATTCGACCAGACGCCGTTCGACATCACCGCGTCTTCAAGCATCGGCATCAACAATGACACCGGCTTCCAGGCGACCGATGTCGGCCGCGCCATCCGCTTGTTGGGCGCCGACGGCATCTGGCGGTGGGCGAGGATCACCAGCCGCACCAGCACCACGGTGGTCAAAGTGATCCTCTACGGCCATGCGCTGCCGAACATGAACCCGATCACGCGCTGGCGGCTCGGTACGTTTGTTCCCGGAAAACATGTGGAGAGCGGCTCGCTCTATGAGGAGCGGCTGGCCTTCAGCCGCAAATTCTCGGTCTATGCCTCGGCCACCGGCGACTTCGACAATTTCGCTCTCGGCGAGAAGGACGACGATGCGCTGGAGTTCGTCCAGGCGGGCGGCGGCCAGGCCAACGACATTGTCTGGATCGCCGACAGCGACGGCGCGCTTCTGATCGGCACCTCAGGCGGCATCCGCGCCCTGTCGGGCTCGGGCATCGACGAGGCGCTGACGCCCTCCTCGTTCAAGAACCGGCGCTCGCGCACCTTTGGCTGCGCCCGCATCCGCCCGGTGGATGCCGGCCAGTCGTTCCTCTATGTCACACGCTCGCGCAAATCGATCGCCGAGCTGACGCAGACGGCGCAGAGCCGTTTTGCTTCGGACGATGTCGGCCAGGTCTCCGAGCATATTCCCAAAAAGGGTGTGGTCGAGCTCGCCTTCCAGACCGATCCCGACCCGTTGCTGTGGTTCCCGCTCGAGAATGGCGAGCTTGGCGGCTACACCCATCAGCCGAGCCAGGAGGTGCGCGGCATGCACCGGCATCGCCTGGGCGGCAACGTCAGCGGGGCGGGCTCCGATGGTTCAAATTGGGCTGATGTCGAAAGCGCTGCGGTCACCCCCGGCCAGGACGGCAATGACGATCTCTGGCTGATCGTGAAGCGCAGCATTGGCGGCGTGACCAGGCGCTACATCGAGATCAAGACCGCGCCGTTCGAATACGGCGCCATCGCGGACGCCTTCGAGGTCGATTGCGGCCTGTCCTACGCGGGTCTTGCGGTCACCACGGTGGGCGGCGCCATGCACCTTGCCGGCCAGTCCGTCGATGTGCTCGCCGACGGCAAGGTCTATCGCGGGCTGACCGTCAGCGGCGGCGGCACCGTCACGCTGCCGGGCGGTTCTACCGCCGCCAAATGGCAACTCGGCCTGCCCTACGCGGCGGGCGCCGACACGCTGGAGCTCGATGTCGGCGGCCGCGACGGCTCCATCATCGGCCGCCGCAAGAAGGTGGCGAAGGTGATCCTGTCGCTGCTCGAGACCGACACCACGGGGCTTCAAGTCCAGTCCTTGATGCGCGGCCGCTGGGAGCCGGTGCGCATGCCCTCGATCATCGCGCCGGACGGGCGGGCAACGCTGTTCACCGGCAATGTCGAGGTGCCGATCGACGACAGCTGGGAAGGGCAGGGCCGAGTGCGGATCCGCCATGTCAACCCGACGCCCTGCACGATCCGTGCGTTCACGCCGGTGTTCGACGCCGAGCCGTAGAGCGCCGGCGTTGAAGATGGTGATTTCCCCCCTTGAGGGGGAGATGTCGCCGGAGGCGACAGAGGGGGTCGGTTCGACCGGACGCCAACCTCCTCCACGTTGAAAGAGGATGCCGACGCTCCACGCGAAGCGCCAATCTCATCTGCCGCGGTAGGTCGCACCCGGTCGTGCCGACCCCCCTCTGGCCTGCCGGCCATCTCCCCCTCGAGTGGGGAGATAACAATTCACCAAAGGATCCCCGAAATGACATCTCCCCATGCCGAAATCCTCGGGATGGCGCGGACGGCTGCCGAATTCGCCGCCGTCATCGCCTTGCTCGACACCGACCTCAACGACGCGCTTCACTGCAGAACCGAACTGGCGCAAGCCGAGGACCGCGCGGTCTTCGGCGATGGCGACCTGGCCGCCGCGCGTGCCGCGCTGGACGACTGCAACGACCAGATCGGGCTGCTGGAAAAGACCATCGACGCCGCCGGCAAGCGCCGTGCGGAGGCCGCGCAAGGCGAAGCGCGGGCCGACATCGCCGCGCTTGGCGACGAGATCAAGGCCAAAGCTGCAACGCTTGGCGAGCGCTGGGGCAGCGCCCGCCGGCTGGTCGAGCTGCTGCGCCAGGAATTGTTCGAGGCCGATGCGCTCGCCCGCACCATTGCCACCGCCAACGGCCTGTTCGATGCCGCCGGCGTCGCCGAGCTGAAGATCAATCTGACCACGACCCGCCGCGCCGCCATGGCCGGCCCGCGGGCCGCTGCACCCGCCCGTCTCAGCCGGCCGGCGTTGCAGGCCGACAGGCTGCTTGTGTCGTTCCTCACCCCCGGCGGTGCGCTCGACCCGCGCCCGGCGCTCGGCGCGCCGGTGGACGGCGTCAAAAGCAAATTCATTCCCGCAAACACCTCCTTTGGCGAACGAGGCTGAACGCATGTGCACACTTGCCCTTATCGGCACCGCCCTTTCTGTTGGCGGCGCGCTGGTCGAAGGCCAGCAGTCGAAGCAGATGGCCGACTATCAGGCCAAGGCCTACGGGCAGCAAGCGCAGGCCGAGGCGCAGAGTTCCGCCTTCGAGCAGAGCCAGGAGCGCCATAAGCAGGATCTCCTGCTGGGCCAGGCGCGTGCGCAGGCCGGCGCCTCGGGCGTCGGCATATCAGGCTCGCCGGCCGAGGTGCTGGCCGCCAATGCCAGGCAGGGCCAGCTTGATCTCGACGCGATCCAGTACGGCTCGAAACTGCGCCAGAACAGTCTCAATACGCAAGCCGCGCTCTCGCGCTTCTCCGGCAAGCAGGCGGTCACGGCCTCGATCTTCAAGGCCGGCAGCAATCTCGTATCGGGTCTCTCCGGCCTCTACGACCCGACCAAGGCCGTGACCTTCGGCAAGGGCGCCTTCCCACCGCCGCCGGGCGGCTCGTCCACCGGAGGCCTCTACTGATGGCCACCATTCCGCTCCACATAGCGCAGCGCCGGCTCGATGCCGGCAATGCGGTGCCGTACCCCGGGGGATCGCCGATTGGCGGCGCCATGCAGGGTCTTGGCGACCAGTTCTCGGCTATCGCCGAGCGCTACCAGCAGATGAAGGACCAGCAGGACGCGTTCGACGCCGAACTGGCGCGGCGGCGGTTCACCAGCCGGATCGGGCAAGCCGAAGACGAGGTGGCGGCCAACGCCCCGGCTGACGGCGCCGGCCTGCATGAGGCCATGTACGGCCAGGTCAATCCGCGCGACGGCCGGGTGGTCAAAACAGGCCTGTTCGACAGGCTGTTCGGCGATGCCTTGCCTGATATGCCCGAAAGCCAGCGTGCTGGTTTCGCCAGGCAGAAGGAGACGATGCGCGCGATTGGCGCACGGCGCATGGCGCAGCGGCAGCTCCAGCGCCGTGACGAGTATGAGTTGGCCGAGTGGACCAAGGTCGACACCATGTCCACGGGTTCCATCGCACAGGGCGACCCGAACGACGCCGAGACATTCGAGGCGATCCGGCAGAGCGGCTTCGACCTGATCGCCAAGATCGGCAACTCGATCATTCGGCAAACAGCCGAGGCCACCTGGCGCACCAACACGGCCAAGGCGCTGGTCCAGGCAATGATTGCCCAGGATCCGAAGCGGGCGGCTGAGATGCTGGGTGCGGGGCGGGCTGGCAGCCGGATCAAAGATGATACGGCCGAGGCGGTTGGTGGCCCACAGGCAAATACCACAAGTTTTGTGGCGCCAAGAGACGATCGCCTTGGCGAGCCGACGCCATATGAGCGAGCGGTGCAGGTTGTCCGGGACGACATCCCGCCTGAAGACAGGCCAGCGTTGGCCCAGAAAGCGCGGACCGCTGAGATCGCACGGCAGGTCGAAACACGAACCAACATCGGCCTCGCCGAACAGAATGCGCCAAGCTCCATCAGGGAAACTGGAACCTATTCCGGCCCCGTGCAGACTCCGGAGCAGTTCATCGCTCTCTACGGCGCCACCGAAGGCGTCAGGCGCTTCCAAGCCTTCAGCCAAGCAATGGATGTCAGTCGGCAATTCTACAGCATGCGTGGCATGTCGAATGAGGCCGTTTTGGCCAGAGTCAAAGAGTCCTCGCCCAAGGCCGATAGTGCTACGCCGGAAGAGGACAGCGCGCGTCATGAAGTAATAGCCACGGCCGCCGACCTCACGCTCAAAGAGAGGCAGGGCGATCCGGGTGGCTATGTACGTAAGACGTTCGCGAATCTCGATGCGGCTTGGAACAATCTTTCGACGCCGGAAGACTATCAGGCAGCCATCATCGGCTCGATCGCCGCTCAGCAGCAACTGGGCTTCGAGAAGATTCAACCGCTGCCCAATTCCGTGGCGGGAGGCGTCGTCGACGGACTCAAAAACGGAACAAACCCGCAAGATCCCGCCCTAAACAACCTCTTTGCTGCACTGCCTACCGAAGCTGCCCAAAAGGCAATGCTAGACCACCTAATTCGGACAAGTGCAGCGCAGACAGAGAGAAGCCTAGCTGATCGAACACGTCGCGATTGGATAGTCGACCCCGAAATGCTGCTCGATCTGCGCCAAGCAGCCGAGTTGGGTCTGCGGGACTCGCATGTAGAAGTCACGAATTACATTCCTACGCCCCAAGATAAGCTTGGCTACCTTATCGCCGGCGATAGTAAGCCAAGCAGCGTGCGGCGTAATCTGGCGCGGATGCTGGTTGGCTCCGAGGGAGCCGGCGAGCAGGGCATCTCGCTGCTCGGCATTGCGCCCATGGTCGCGGCCGATAAGGCTGTTGCGTCCGCGATGTCTGGCAACGTCGGCGACACCATCCTCAATGTCTTAGGAACGCTCCCCACCGAGAAATTGGTATCCGTCGGCCTGCAACAAGCCGGCAAGATTGCGGGGCCTTTGGTTAAGGAACTCTCGCAGGTCTTGAGGCGGTCCGACGACCTAGCGGAGGGGGCCGAGGCGCTTGTTCGCAGAAGCAGCGGCAAGCTCGCCGACTCGACGGAGGACGCTCTTTCTGAAGGAGCGGATCTTTACAAAGGCGTAGACGACTTACCTACACCCGGGTCCGAACCGCTGACAGAAGAAGCAGGCGACGGCGCTAGTCGAGGGCCGACCGGTCAATTCTATAGTGTGGTGTTCGAGACAGAGATAGATTCTGCATTATATCCGAACGTTTCGCGCCCACGCCATTTCCAGGCGGCCAACGAAGCCCTGCTGGTGCTAATGGAAAGAGAGCCGGATTTCGCGAAAGCTCTGCAAGATGCGGGAATTAACCTCCAGCGGACAAAGAGGGGGCTCGTTCCCCGAAGAGCGCCCCCCGGCTACACTTGGCACCACGACACAAAAGCCGGTGTGATGCAACTTGTCCCTAGATCGCAGCATGATCCTGGGACTATCTTTCAGAAAGCATTGCACCCGAATCGTCGAGGAGGATTTTCTTTATGGGGAAAATAATCAAGTTGTTGGATATTGTTGGACGGTTGTCGGACTTTGACGAGGATGACACGATTTATGTGGCGGAGCCTTGGACTGAAGATTCCAATGCAATGGTTGCGACCGCACCCGACGATAGCACGGTGCCTCCGAAGGCGGCAGCCAAAGCGGGGCTTACATATTTCATCGAGATATTCATCGCGATCGAATTTACCGAGGCCTGGGTCGCGTCGCTGGAAGAAAAGCCCAGCCTGTCGGCCATCTGCCAAAGACTCATCGAATACGCCACCAATGATGCGTGAGGGGAAACATGGCGACTAACCCACGTTACGATGGACAGCCGCTGCTTAGGCTGCTGGAGCTCTATGTGCTCTGGGTCATTGGAGAACTTTCTCAAGAGTCGGAAGATGGCTTGAAAAAGATGGCCCCCAAACTGCAATCTATCTATGGCGGCGACGGACAATGGCATGATGCAATTGCCCAAGCCATGCACATGCCCGAGGGAATGCCGGCGGCAATCCGGGATATGTGGGCAAGGAATCTCAAAATCGCCCGCGACAACAATGTAACGCTTAACCCGCAGCAATTTGCCGAGATGTTCGTGGACAATAACTTCGCAGGTTGAACGCTGTTTTCTGATTGGAATTGCGGTGCTGGCTGGCGTTCTACGGCGCCCCCCTCGTCCTGCCCGACATCTCCCCGGAGGGGGATTACGGTGACGATGCACTTTTATGAATTCTATCGATACGGATCAGAGTGAAATCTAGACAAAGAAAATAGTGCAAGAGCACGACTCGCCAAATGTAGGCATCCCCGAAGCAAGAGCCTGGGCGCGAAATTATCTAAAAGATCGATAGTGCGTGCGAAAAGCGCGGCAACTGGGTTGCTGACCGAGGCGAAAAGGCTGATGCCGACCTTGTGCTGCAGTTACGGTGACAGCGCACTTTTATCGGTCCCACCCATGTGACGGGGGTTAACCTCCCGACGCGCCCACGCCCCAAAATCAGACCCTTTTCACAGCCTCGCTTGCGCGGGGCTTTTTTCATGGAGCAAGCCTTATGGCCCGACCTGCAACCGCCGCCGTTCGCCTGTTGACCGGCGAGCGCGAACCCGTGCGCCTGGCAACGACGGCGAACCTGGAGACGATCGTCATCGACGGCGTTGCCTGGATCCAGGGCCTCAAAATGGTTGACGGCGTCCAGACAGCGACCGGCGACCGGGTGCTGGTCAAGGATCAGGCGGACGCCAGGCTGAACGGCATCTATACGGCCTCGGAAGGCTACTGGTACCGCGCCGCCGATGCGCGCACGGGGCGCACCATGCAGAAGGGAACGACGGTGCATGTCCAGGAGGGCACGGCTTCGGCCGCTTTCGTCTATGCCTTCCAGACAGTGAGCCCCGTGATCGGTGCCGACGACATTGTGCTGTCGTTTTACCAGTCCGACGACACCGTCGGCGATATCCAGGCAGCCGCGCAAGGCATCATCGACCGGGCCCAGGCCGCGGCGGACGTGGCGACGGGCGCCATGACGACGGTGCTCGATCCGCAATTCGCAACCAAGGCGACGGCAGAGGCATACTCACCGGCGATCGCGCCGGATTATATCAGGACTGCCGGCTATTCGCAGGTCGGCGACGGCCAAGCCCTCTACAGGAAGAATGGCACCATTTCGGCTGGCGGGGGCGGCCTGGCGATCACGCTGCAAGATGGGGCGAAAGCCGGCTTCGACATCATCAACGCACCGAGGGCAAAGGAGATCAACATTCGCGCTGCGGGCGCCGACACGGCAGCCGGCAACAACAGGACCGCGATCGTCAACGCCATTGCTGCCGCCGGGCAGGGCAGGGTGATCATCCCGGCTGGCACATTTTCGCTGGCCGGCAATATCGACATTCCGCAGGGGCTGATGGTCGAGTTTGACGACAAGGCGCTTTTACAGCGCACCGAGGACGCCACGCACCTATTCAACCTGAAGGGCGACAACCGCATCATCGCTCCAAAGGTCAACGGCGCGTGGAATCATGTCGCGGCTGCGAACGGCTTTGGCGTTTTCAACATCAGCGGCATTTCAGGCGTCACGATCGAGCATGGCACGCTCACCGGTACGCAAGGCGATCACTACCGCATTGCCGATTCCAACTGGGTCTACATCGACGACGCCAGGGGCGACACGGCGCGCAACATCGTCACCATCAACGACGATGTTTCCGGCACAAGTCACGTGTTTGTCCGCCGCGCTCGCGTGAGTGCCTATTTGAACGGTTTCGATGCAGAGAGCGACGACGACTGGCCGGTGAGCGATATCGAGGTGGATATCGACTGGACGCAGCTTGGCGGCGTTCAGCTTGGTGCGGCCGTCGCCTTCACCCGCAGCGCTGTGCCCGCCGGATCGGTGTTGAAGTACAAACGCCTTCGCATCAGTGCCAAATCCAGGGATGGCCTTTATGGTCTGGTGCTGCGAGGGGCCAAGGATATCGAGGTGCGCAGCCTGGTGACGGAAGGCGTGCAGCAAGGCATTCGCGCCGGCACCGGCCATCATATCGAAGATCTTCGCCTGCTGTCCTTCGACATCCAGGCGACACATCAGGGCATCTATATCGAAACCCCGGCCGGGCAACAGATCTCGCGCGGCGTCAGGATTGGCGCCGGCCGCATCTTTGGGTTCACCCAGGCCAATGCCTATGGCGTCTTCAGCGCGGCGGATGAGACCATTGTGTCGGCTGACACGCTTGTCGACATGGGCGGCGCAGCCGCTTCCATCGGCGTTCGATTGAACGGCGACATGTCGCAAACCCATGCAGGCATCGCGGATGCGCGATCGTCCTATGTCGCCCTGTCGACACTATCGAGCGAACGGCAGAGGGCGACGGGTGGCCTTTTCAAGGCGACGACCGGCAGTGTCGTCAACGACGTGAAAGTCAGCGGATCCTCGCCGAACATCGAGGTGCGGGGCAACATCTACTCCGGCACGGCGACGGGCAAGCCAACCGATGACGGATCGCACATAGCGCTGATTGAAGGAAACCGGGGCGGCGATCTTTTCAAGGGCTATAAATCGACGCCGGACGCAACGCCCGTTCTTATGGTCTTCGAAGCCGGAAACAGCTTTGTTCCGATCAGGCCAGGGCAAGGCGCAAAGTTCACCGTCGATGTCGCTGCCCGCCGCACGGATGGTTCATCGTCGACCAGCGCCGGCTATGTGTTCGCCGGGGTGATCCGCAACACGGGCGGAACCCTGGCGATCGAAGGTGCGATCACCAAAACGGTGATCGGCGAATATGCAACCGACGCCGCATCGCTCGACGCGTCGGTCACCGCTGGGGCTTCCGGAATTGAGGTGACCGTTACCGGCGTCGCGGCAAAGACCTATGGCTGGAACGCCGTTGTGCGGCTTCAGGAGGTTTGATTCTGCTGAGAAGTTCGACGCCGCTGCGCCATCACAATCGCCACTGATGTCATCAGCCGGCTGATCGGCAGGCCCGAGGGATGGGCTCGCTGCATTGCAAGACCAAAATCTTTTTTCAGCCTCGCTTTTGCGGGCTTTTTTCATGGAGCAAGCCAGCATGGCCCGATCTTCAGCCGCCGCCGTTCGCCTTCTGACCGGCGAGCGCGAACCCGTTCGTCTGGCAACGACCGCCAGCATTGCGTTTTTCGGCCTTCAGACCATCGACGGGGTGGCGACGGAGGTGGGCGACCGCGTGCTGGTCAAGGACCAGGCCGACCAGACGCAAAACGGTATCTATACGGTAAGCGAAGGCCGATGGTTCCGCGCCGCCGATGCCCGCACCGGGCGCACCATGCAGAAGGGAACGACGGTGCATGTCCAGCAGGGCAACGCCTCGGCCGATTTCGTCTTTGCCTTCCAGACGCTGAACCCTGTGATCGGTGCCGACGACATTGTGCTGTCGTTCTACCAGTCCGACGACACCGTCGGCGATATCCAGGCAGCCGCCCAAGGCATCATCGACCGGGCCCAGGCCGCGGCGGACGTGGCGACGGGCGCCATGACGACGGTGCTCGATCCGCAATTCGCAACCAAGGCGACGGCGGAGGCCTATTCCCCGCCGATAGCACCCACATACATCCGCACCGCCTTCTACGACAGCTCTCAGGTGGCAGGCAGCGGCGCTGTGTACCGCAAGAATGGAACGAATGCCGGGGATTTGGTGATCACGCTGAGCGATGGCATGATGAAGACGGGCTATACTCTCGCCTCAACCCCGGTGACGGCATCAATGCTCGGGGCGCGTGGTGGCGGTGCGAATGCCACGGCTGCAATAGGTGCACTGCTCGCGGGCAGCTATCCGCATGTGCTGATTGACGGCTCCTACCAGACAGACGGCAACCACACGATCTCGACAGCGAAGAAGCGCGTCGAATGCCTGGGCGGCTCTGCTCTGATCCTGCGCACGCCAGTCGGTACCGTTACCGCCCACCATCCCGTCATCGATATCGCTGCCGATGACGTCCTGATAGACGGGGACCTCACGATCGATGGTGGATCACATGCCGGCTACCAGGCTTCTATCGGTATTCGCGTCGGCCTTTCCACTGGTGCACGCCGGAAGCGGCCGACAATTCGCGGCGTGAAAGTCCGCAATCTTGGCCTTGCCGGCGTGATGGCGCTCTGTGTCGACAGCCCGACGATTGAGGACATTGACGGCTATAACATCGTCACGCCAACCGGCGGCGAGTTTGGCGATACGGTTTACGTGGCCGGCGTCCGCAAGCCGATCGTGCGCAACATCCGGTCGGCGAAGTGCAAACGCGACGGCGTCGTGTTGACCTATACGGGGAACCTAAACACCACCGACGTGTTGGTCGACGGGGTTTTCGCGGATGCACATCTCGACAGCCCCTCCGCCGGTGTCTGGGTGGAGATGACCGGTGCGCGAGATCCACGAGGGATCATAACCAACGTGGTGGCGAATGACTGTCTGGTTGGCGTAGCTGCGACTGACGCCAACAGCGAGATCGTCATTTCGAATGTCAAGGCAATCGGCAACCGGCTCTCCGGTAGTTCTGCCGGTAACGTCTTCGGCGTTCAGATTCAGTCGGGCCGGCTCGATAACTGGTACATCGATCGCTACAACACAGCCCTGCAATTGGAGCCAAACGGCGAATATCAGTTCGCCCTCAGCTCGCAAGTTGGATCGTTTGCGACTGGCGAAACGGTCAGCGGCGGCACCTCTGGCTCAACCGGAACCCTGCGGTTCCAACATTTTGAAATCGTCATCACCGGTTCAACCGTCGACTATGAACTCGGTGAGACGGTGACTGGCGGTTCATCCGGCGCGACGGGCATCTTGGTCGACTTCTTTGCCAGCGTGCTGAGGGTCTTGCCGATAAGCGGGACGTTTCAGGCCGCTGAAACAATCACTGGGGGCACCTCTGCGGTTGCCAAAACGGCAAACAGCGCGACCCGGCGCATCTATGTGCGCGGTTCGGCCGGCATCTTTCCGGCTGGCGAGACGATCACGGGCGGAACGTCAGGTGCCACAGCCGTAATCGCCGCGCCCTACCAGACGCCTCTTGCGATCGGTCCGGGCACGTTGATGAACTGCTCGACCGACGCCATTGTCGTTGCGAACGTCGTGACACCGGCGAGCCTTAGCCTTTCTGGCATTAGGGGAAACACCCAGTCGCATGGCATCCGGTTCAACCTTTCCGTGGGCCAGCGGCTGCGCAAAGCCAGTCTCAGGGACATCGCCCTGAAGAACTCGACCTCCATTGGCATTGCCTTTCGGGTAACCACCGGCGGCGCGATAGACGAAATGCTGGTCGATGGTTTCGACATGTCGGAATGGGTTGGCGATGGCACCGGCAGTTCCATCACGGCCGGCATCGTGACCAGGTTTATTGGCGGCAACAATCCCGGCCTGCAGGGGACGTCGAGTGTGCCGATCAATCTGACCGTCAACACAACGCTGTCCGGACTTCATAACCGGGCACTCTGCCACAACAACGGCGCCGGCGCGACGTGGACACATACGCTGCCGCCTGCCGTGCCTGGCCTTCGGATCGGTTTTGCCGGAGTGCACGCAACCCATGTCATGAACATCGAGCCCAACGGGACGGACACGATCAAGGGCGGCGGTGCAGGGAAATATCTCATTCTCGATCCCGGCGAGCGTGTAACCCTGGAGGCATACGCAACGGGCTCATGGGTGGTCAGCGCGACAGTCGGCTGGGCGGGCGATTTCGAGTTGTAGACTTTGTCGTTGTGAATGACCGAATCGCCTAGGTTGCTTTTTTGATCCAAATGGACGAACGAAAGATATGGTCCTCGCTCTGTGGTCAATGGTGGCCGTGACCACCGTTATACTTGTAGCCCGCCACAATCGGGTTTCTGTTGTAGCGATTGGCTATGTCGGCCTTCTTGCTTATTCGGTGCCCGCGCTGATTGGCTTCACGCGGCCTGTGAGCGCGAAAGGATTGGTGCCATATCTCGAGCCGGCATCGTCGGAAGCAATTCTGGTGATGGTCGCTGCTTGGCTAGGGTTCGGGCTGGCGCTGCTGCTGATGCCTTCGTCTGTGGACGGGGGGCGTCCCCCTTGTTACCAGCTGCACCCGATGCGGGTCACCTGGTTCATTCGGTGCACGCTGATCATTTCTTTAGCCTGCTATGCATGGATGGCAAACAGGGCTGGACTTGAGTGGTACGCGATGGAGCGTGCCGACATCTATGACGCTGTTGGTGGGCTCATTTCCATCGTGTGGCGTTGGGTCAGCGGCATCGGCCTTCTGGCATCGATCTATTTCGATAGGTTGTGGGGTCGCGGCGCTCGTATTAATCAAGCCATCTTTGCGTTAATGGTCGCACTTAATGCGATCGCGGGCGATCGGACTGTCCCGGTGATCTTGGCAATGGCGTTTGCCATCGTGTTATTGTGGGAGTGGCCGATAACGAAGGCGGCCCTGCATTGGAAGGCATGGGCGATCGGGCTGGCGACGCTTGCGATCATCTTCTTTATGAAGCCCTTCTATCTGGCCTACAAACGCGACCTGCCGTTTGGCAGGATGCTGACAGGCGGTTCTGATCCGATGGCTATGGTGGCCTCCTGGGAAGCCTTCGGCACTCATGAAAACATCGAAGGGCTGATTAGGAGTAGCACGACCTATCCATGGTGGAACACGGTTCGCGATACCTTGGCGCAACTGCTAATTCAGCCGTCGGCCTTCGGCTTCGACAGCACTGGGTTCAACACGGTGCTCCAGACCCAGATATTTTCGCAGGCGTTGTACGGCTTGGCTGGTACATTCTGGGGGCAGGCGTGGGCGATTGGTGGTATTCCCGTTGTGATCGTATTTGGGTTGATCTATGGCGGAGCGTTGGTGGCGTTGCACCATGCTTCGCTCAAAAGTAAGGGTATGTGGTTCTTCTTCTGGATCATCCTCGGCAGCGTGATTGGGGTCTATGCGCACCGGAATGCCTTGGAGAACGTTCTTGCGCAGGCACGGCAGCCATTCGTCGGTTTCGTGACGATTCAGGTCTTGGTGTGGGTACTGCTCTTCGGGCGCTTCCATACCAGCGTTCCGGCTGTTCCGATTGTGGGTCGAGACTACGGCAAATGAACTGATGTTGAGCAGCGCCTTGGGGAGGCAAATGAATGGTGGAGCAGGTATATCTCGATCGGCAGCATGATCGTCTTGTATTCATCGACCGACCAGCCGACGAAGGATTCTGGGACGATCGTTGGGCGCAATCCCTAACAGCAGCGGACATTCGGAAAAAGAGCGTCTTTGTCCAGCATGTTACCCGAAAGTATTTAAGCCCGTCTGATCGAGTGATTGATGCAGGCTGCGGTGTGGCCAACACAGTCTTTGGGCTCCATCACGCAGGGTTCGAGGCATACGGATTAGACTTTGCCCCCGTAACCATCGCTAGGATCAAAAAGCACGCCCCCGAACTTAATATCGTTCTCGGTGACGTGCGAGAAATGCCATTCGAGGATGCCTTTTTCGAAGGGGTGTGGTCCTTGGGGGTGATCGAACACTTCAAGGATGGTTACGCATCGATCATCGAGGAGGCATGTCGAGTGCTGAAACCCGGCGGACTCCTTTTCCTAACTGTCCCCAGCGTGTCGCCATTGAGGCGTCTAAAGATGCGGCTCGGTCGATACGAAGATGTGAGTGCCGCGGACATGGCCCGATTTTGCCAATTTGCCTTCACCCCGAACGACACAATTAGAACGATCAGCGGGATGGGGTTCCGGCTTTTGGAAAGTCGGTCCAGGGGCGGATATCTGGGGTTGATGCGGGAAAGCAACTTGTTAAAGCGCCTGCTTGAACCATTGTATGAGAGCCGGTCGCGACCGATGGTGACCTTACGACGTGCGATCGACCTAGTGATCAGCCCAGTATCCTTTCACACAAAGCTGTTCGTCTTCAAAAAGCACTAGCTGAACTCGCTGAATTTTCGAACTCCGACCTCAGTTACTTGTATCCAGCGAGTTGTCGCGGGATCGTCTTCGTACGGCATGAACGTGGTTCGGCGCTTCGACTGAAGTCCTATTGATCTTTATCCTGACGGAGCTTCTCATCGATGTCTCTCAGGCTTTTGTTGTACGCGCGCGTCTCTCGCCGCACCCCTATCGTGGCAATAACTACCCACGCGATAGAAAAGGCGCCGATGAGTATTCCTAAAACTAAATGTTTTATGTCAGGCATATGTGCTTTTATACGTCCTAGGTGTCAATCACTTACCGAGCGCACGAGTCTCTTGCCGACACTCAGAATTTTAAAGTCTGTATCTGCCAACTTGGCGAATGATATCCAGAATCATAATCGCCCGCGCCAAACCTAACCTCCACCCGGCGAACATACCAAAAATCAAAAACTGAACAACTGCCCGGAAGGGCGGAAAGGAACCACCATGGACCGCAACTTCGCGCGGGCGCTTGCGCTTGTTCTCAAATCGGAAGGCGGGTGGTCGGACAATCCGGCTGACCCCGGCGGCGCCACCATGAAGGGCGTGACGCTTGCCAGCTTCCGCCGCTATGTGAAGGCCGACGCGAGGAAGGCGGATCTGCGTGCGATCAGCGACGCGCAGGTCGCCACCGTTTATCGCCGCTTCTACTGGGACGCTGTGCTCGGCGCCGAATTGCCCGATGGCGTCGACCATGCGGTGTTCGATTTCGCCGTCAACAGCGGGCCTGGCCGGGCGGCCAAATATTTGCAGGCGGCCGTCGGCGTTGCGCAGGACGGGCGGATCGGACCGGTCACCGTCGCGGCGGCCAAGGCAAAGCCGGCCGGCGTCACCATCGATGCGCTTTGCGATGCGCGGCTGGCGTTCCTCAAGCGGTTGCCGGCATGGGCAACATTCGGGCGCGGCTGGTCCGATCGTGTCAGGTCGGTGCGGGTTCAGGCCCTGCTGATGTCGGCGCAGGGCCCCGCGGCACCGGTGGCCGCGCCGGCGTCGCCCAGGTTTGAGACATCGGCTGATGTGATGCCGGCGACCCAGCCCGTGCAGCCGGCATCCGGCGGCAAGACGGCTGCCGCGGCCGGCATCCTCGTTCTCATGGCCGGAGCGCTCGCGGCCTTCCGGCATCGGGTCGCCGATTTTTTCGGGAGCCTGTTTCAATGACATGGTTCAACACCAATGCGCTGCACAATCTCCTCAACACGCTGATCGCCATCATCTGCGGCGGCGCGCTCGCCGGCTTCGACTGGACGCTGCTCGGGGTGGGCGACCGCACCGCGCTTCAGATCAGCGGCGCCATTGCCCTTGCCAAGATCATCATCAACGCGGTGCGTGACGGGCCGCGCGGCATGGTCGCGCCGCCGGCCAAGGAGACATGAGATGGGAACACTCGCCCTCGCGCTGCTTGGCCAGGCCTGGCCGTATCTTCTGGCAATGGGCGCCGCGCTTGCCGGTGTCTGGACGGCCTATGCCAAGGGCAAGGCCAGCCAGAAGGCCAGGCAGGATGCGGCCGACGCAGCGGCGCGCACCGAAGCCCAGAAGATCGACGATGCCGTCGCCGGCCGGGCGCCGGACGACAACAGGGGGAGACTGGCCAGATGGTCAAAATCATAGCGCTCTCGCTCCTGCTGGCCGGCTGCACCAAATCAGGCGGGTCGTTCTGCGCGGCCGGGCATCCCCTCCGCCCGACAAGGGCAGAGGCGGCGACCCTTTCCGATGCGTCGGTGGCGGCGATCCTGGCTCACAACGAAAAGGGCCAGAAACTTTGCGGCTGGAGGCCATGATGAACGATCTTTTCGACCTGCTCGGCATCAAGGGACCGGTCGTGGCGGCCGGTCTCGCCGGCGGCGTTCTGCGCGCGCTGTCGCGGCATCGCTACAAGCTGCGCGAAATGGTGGCCTCGCCGATCTGCGGCGCACTTGCGGCGGCCTACCTGACGCTGCCGGCGGTTTCCTACGCCAGGATCGCCGGCCTGCCGATGCCCGATCCCGCCGACGACACCACCACGCTGGCGGCTGCCTTCCTGATCGGCGTCTGCGCCATGTGGATTTCGGACGTGCTGTTCGAGTTTGTGGTGCGGAGATTCAAGCCGGGGGTGGAGGAGTAGCTATTGGCACCGCGTCGTCTGTTGGCTACTGCCTCGGAATTACCGAGGCAGGCAACCTGGCGCGGCGCTGCTCTCATTTCCAGAAACGACCGCTGCCCGCTTCGGCTCACGCCGGGGCGGCTTTTTTGTATTTCGATCGGCTATTGCTGAGCGGCATTCGATCTGACCGGTCTCGTCATCGCCCGTTGTCACAAGCAAGTTAATCATGTCGGTTATGCATAATGATTATTGTTAATTTTTGATTGATGCACCGAAACCAGATAAAGACTTGAGCGGATGAAGTGTTCATATATTGTTAAACAAGAGGTAGACCACAGAAGACGGAAGCCATCTCCATCATCAAACGGGAGTAGCTTTCATGAACAAGTTCACTGTTATTTTAGCCGCTGTTGCAGTTGCATCGTCCGTTGGAGCCGCCGAGGCAGGTTGTGGGTGCGGAGGTTCGGGCGGCTGGGGAGGCAATTCGGGCAGCCTGATCAATGTTTCGCCATCCATCGACCTGGCAAGATCACCGCGCTGAACGACGTGCTCAGCGGCAACAACATCCTGAGCGGCAATGTCGTCTCAGGCATTCTGAACGGCAACAAGACCAACATCGTCGGTGGCGTTCTGAGCGGGCTCGGCGTCAACCTGCTGGGCGGCAACAGCTACAGGCTGGGCAAGCGCCACTAGTTCGGCGCTGCATTCCAATCATCGAAGACAACCCAAAATAGCCCGTTCCGGTTCGCCGGGCGGGCTATTTTCGCGTGTCGGGCCGATCAAGCGAGGATGTTGACCGCGCGTGCCGCGACCAGCGCGATTGTCAGCAGCGAGATCATGGCCTCGGCCATCATCAGCAGCTTGGCGCGCTGGGAGAGTGGCAAGGTATCGGTGGGCGAAAATGCGGTCGCATTGGTGAAGGCGAGGAAGAAATAATCGACGAAGCCGGGCAGCCAGTCTCGAAGCTCACGGTCGTTCAACGTCATCTGCGCGAACAGGAAATCGGCCTGTGCGAGCTTGACGAGGCCGCAGGTCGGCGGACCGCCGCGGTCGGTGCTCCAGAACCACAAGGCAAACACGATGACGTTGGTAACCCAGATGTTGAGTGCGTCGATCAGCAGCGTCGTACCGCTGTTGCCGGCATGGCCCTCCAGCAAGGCACGCACCAGCAGGACCAGCGAACCGCAATTCATGATGCTGATGATGGCGGTCATGGTCAGGGCTGTTCTGCGGATCATGACCCGAAACTGGCCGATCGCATGCCACTCGTGGTCCTCGACCGCCTTTCGGGTAGCGGCCTGTGTCCAGGCGGTGGCCACCGACAAGGGCAGCAGCAGGGCCGCCTCCAGCGCGGGCGCCACCCAGCGCGGCCCGAATGAGAGATTGTTGATGACCAGAAGCTGCAGGCAGATGATGACGAGAACGGCCGCACGGGCCATCCAGAAATCGAGCGCACGGTAATGAATGACGGCATGGTGGTGGCGCATTTTTCAAATCCTGGATGCTTTTTTGGGGACGGGAGCCGGTCAGGCGTAGGCGACACCTGCCGCGATCACGCCCAAGGCGCCATGCCCGGCATGTTCAGGGTGCTGCGGGATGGCGTGTTCCATTGTTGTCTTGCTGGCATGTGATGACGGGAGAGGCGGCATGGTGGCGCGAAACTCTGCCTCAATCTTGGTTTTGCCATGGTCGGCCAAGTATACATTTTCGTAAGCTTCAAGTTCTGGGCTGTTCGTAAAACCGTCCGGTGTGATTTATCCACCGCATGACGCGAATCGACGAACCCATGAACGGTTGGCTGCCGGTCGGCAGTTCTGTTCCAGGCGACTGGCGGCAGTCGTCGATCTGGCCGGGTCTGATGCGCTATCCAGAAGCCGGCCTGGCGCTTTTATGCCTGACGCAGATCCTGTGCTGGACCGTGGTTCCGGCGCTTGTCGATGCCGCCCCGCCCGGCGATGTCGTCGAGAGCTTCATGTGGGGCCGCGAATGGGTGCTTTTGACCTACAAGCATCCGCAGCTCCCCGGCTGGCTGCTCGAGATCAGCCATCTTCTGACCGGATCGTTCCGCTGGCCGCAATATCTGCTCGCCCAGCTTGTCGTCTCGGCGACCTTCGTCTTCGTCTACCTGCTGGCCCGCGACATGCTCGGGAGAACCCGCGCGCTGGCCGCCGTGCTTTTGATGCCGTCATTGTATTTCTTCGGCTGGCCGACACCGCAGTTCAATCATGATTACGCGCAGATGCCCTTCTGGGCCGCAATCTGCTGGCTGCTGTGGCGTGCGGGCCGTGGCGGTGGGCCGGGCTGGTGGCTGCCGCTCGGACTGGTGTCGGGCGTCGGGCTCTATGCCAAGTTTTCCACCGGGTTGCTGTTGCTCTTCGGGGCGATCTGGCTGTTGTCGGACACACGGGCACGCAACCGGCTCGCCACGCCCTGGCCCTGGCTTGGGCTCGCGGTTTTCCTCGCCGTCGCCGCGCCGCTGGCCGTCCAGCTCTACCGCATCGATTTCCTGCCGCTGACCTATGTCGCCGGCCGCGATGAATGGGTGTTGGTCCACCGCGCCCGCCTTTACTATATCGGTGTCCAAATGGCGGGGCTCTGCGGCTTATTGCTGGTGCTGTCGATATCGGGGCTGTTGCGGCGCTCGCCCGCGCCGGAACAGCCCATCGAGAGCGGCGCGCTGGCCTATCTCGTGTGGATGGGGCTTGGTCCGGCGGTGCTTGTCATGGTGGCTTCGCTGTTCACCGGCGCCGGCGAGGCGTGGGGCGCGCCGATGTACAATCTGGTCGGCGTTGTGGCGCTCGCCTTGCTGGGTCATCGGCTCGGCGCCGTCGAACTGCGACGGCTGGCGATCTGCGCGTTCGCCTGCATCCTCGGCATGTCCGGTGCCTATGCGGGCATCCGCTGGACGAGTTGCAATTTGCGCGGGCGCATGGATGCCGTCTGCTGGCCAGCGCGGCAGATTTCGGACGAAGCCGAGGCGGTCTGGCACGCGGCGGTGCCCGGTCGGCTCGACATCGTCGGCGGCGATACCCGCATCGCGTTGCTGGCGGGCCTCAACGCCTATGACAAGCCGTCGATCTTCACCGACCTCGACATGCGGCTCGCCCCCTGGATCACCAGCCAGCGGCTGCGCGATCACGGCATGCTCCTGGTCTGGCCCGGGAGCGGCGTGCCACCTCGGCTGCTGGCGTGGCTGGGCAACATCCCCGTCAAGACCGTTCTTTTCGACTGGTCGCTCAGGGCACCACCGGTGGCGATCAGCTTTGCCGCCATTCCGCCTGGCATGAAGCTACCGGGTTTGATCGACAGGCTCGCCCAAACGAGCAACTGAAGTAGATCCACCGCGTCCGCTGGACGAAGCAGGTGACAATGCCCATTTATGGCGAGACCACTTGCTTTTACGCAATTCCAGACGGAAAACCGCTACCTTTGAGGAGACGTGACATGGCGACTTCGACCGAACGTGCAGTCCTTGCCGGCGGCTGTTTCTGGGGCATGCAGGATTTGATACGGCGCTATCCCGGCGTCATCTCCACCCGTGTCGGCTACAGCGGCGGCGACGTGCTCAACGCCACCTACCGCAACCACGGCACCCACGCAGAAGCCATCGAGATCAATTTCGATCCGGCCATCATAAGCTTTCGCACGCTGCTGGAACGCTTTTTCCAGATCCACGATCCGACGACCCGCAACCGCCAGGGCAACGATGTCGGGACGAGTTATCGCTCGGCGATCTATTACACCAGCGACGAACAGAAGCGCGTCGCCGAGGACACCATCGCCGATGTCGATGCCTCGGGCCTGTGGCCGGGCAAGGTCGTCACCGAAGTCGCACCCGTTGGTCCATTCTGGGAAGCCGAGCCCGAGCATCAGGACTATCTGGAGAAATATCCCGACGGATACACCTGCCACTTCGTCAGGCCAGGCTGGAAGCTGCCGGTTCGCGAGACGGCGGTTTCGTAGATTTGCAACTGCGATTTGCCCTGCATTGCTGCTCGACGGTGTCGTCGAGCAGATCATCGCATCCAAACCCCTTTCGGTCAGCGCGGCTTGTCGCGTCGGTGAAGCCATCGAGCTTTCACCAATGTGCGAAAGCGCCCTTCGAACACCTTCGTCAACGGCGAATGCGGATGCGGTAGGCAAACACGGTCAGGCGGTTGACAGCCTGCCGTATCGCGGTCCAACTGCGCAGGAAGAGTTGATTTCGGGAGACGGGCCGTGAAAAAAGTTTACGAAAAGCCAGTGTTTGTAAAACGCGAGCGTCTTTCGGTTGTCACTGCCTTGGCATCGCCTTCCACTCAGCCGACCTGACAAGCTCGCCCTGACCTGTCGGCCCGTTTGAGCCGCCGAAGATGAGGCCGATCGAATCGACCGATCACTCGGAGCCGATCACAGCCGTTTTTGTCCTCGATATCTCTAACTATACGGGGCCTCTGCTCGCCGGCTGGCTAGAGGCTGGAAATGCAATTGGCGCGATCATCGTGCCCGGGTTCCGGCGTCGTCCCACCGGTTTCAGCATTGGCAATTTCCGGCGAAGGCTTCAACGCAAGCTGCTGCTCAGGCGGTTTATCGGTAACACGCCTGTCAAGTTGATCGAATTTGGCCGCCCTTACGATTGGAATGCGCTTGGTCGGCAATTGTCTGACGTCCGCGCCGATGTGCTGGTCTGCTACACTTTGCCTGTCTTGATCCCTCAAGAGGTTCTTGGCCATTTTTCCAAAGGCGGGGTCAACCTCCACCCGGCGCTGCTCCCCGACTATCGAGGGCCCCACCCGATCCAGCGCTTGGCCGTGGACGGCCGGCATGCGGCTCATGGCGGCGTCACGCTCCACAAGATGTCCGCCGGTTTTGACGAGGGTGACATTCTCGGGCAGGTGCCGTTTTCCGAAGCTGACTGGACATCGAGAGAAGCCCTGGTCGACAGCACGGCAACCGCTATGCGGATTCTGGTGAGCGAGGCGGTGCCGACCTACTGCCGGGGGCTGTTGTCAGGAATGCCGCAACCGAAAGGCGATTTCGTCTGGGCGCGGCTTCAGCCCAGCCACCTGATAATCTCGCCGGCCATGTCGGTCGAGCATGTTGTACGGCTATGGCATGTGCTTGGCCTTCTGCCAGGCATCTATCTTGAAATCGGAACGCGCAAAGTCAGGCTGGGATTCCAGATCAGAAGGCTGGGGCCCTGCACAGGAAAGGCCCCGGTCAGGCGGTGGGGAACAGTGGAATTTGATCTCGCCAACGGTCGGGTCCTGTATTTTACCTACGGTAGAGTGCTCAAACGGCTGCTCAATTCGAAACACCTATTTTCGCGCCCGCCCGCCGGGAGACCCGCTCCAGAAATCCGGCTGTTCGGCAAAGCGAGTGCTGCGGACCAGAAAAACGGATGAAGTCGCTGGGCGATGCCCAGCGGCTTCATCCGTTTGCGACGTGGTTACTTGCCACAATGATTATCGTTTACCGTTGGCGCCGTCGCGTTACCATCGGCGTCCGGCTGCGCGCCTTGCGGGTTGGTCGGGCAATTCTGATCCGCGTTCGAATTCATGTCCCCTACCGTGCCAGTCGTGCTGTTGGTCGTGCCCGGGTCGACAGTGTCCGGCTCGATCGTATTCGGGGAAGCCGGCGTGTTCGGCTCAACCGTCACCGACTTGCCGCTGCCGCTTCCATTTGCGTTGTTGCTGCCGGCGCTTTGCGCCATGGCTGACGTGGCCAGACCAATGGTGAGAACCGAAGCTGCGAGGATTTTCATGAACATGGTTTGTCTCCATTTCTGTGAAGTCGTCGCTTATTTTCTACGAAAGTGATCGCGTTGCGACTGTGGGGACAACCGGTCGCGGCGGCGAAGGTTCCCGACAAAATTCCGCTCAGGCGCACCGTGACTGGCGCAATGCTTTTGGCGCAGTGCTCTGAAAAAACGGCTTTCCCTTGAACTCGAATGATGCTTTAAGGCGCACATCCACAGGGGTGCTCCGTACGGTCGGGGCTGAGACGGGGGCGGCAAGCCCACAGACCCTAGAAGCTGATCTGGGTAATACCAGCGGAGCGAGGCGGGCGATGTTTTCAGGCGCACAGATTTCCCTATACCCCATGACCGACGATTTCGTCGGTGTCATTCTTGGCGCGCTCGGTGCGCTCGATCCCTGGCGCGACAAGCTCAGGATCGAGACCGACGACATCTCGACCTTGCTGGTCGGGTCGCCCGAAGTGCTGTTTCCCGCCATGCGCGACCTCTTCGTGGCGGCGGCACGTAGCGGCAAACATTGCGTGTTGTCGGCCACCATCTCGCGCGGGTGCCCTGGCGAGCCGGATGATCCGATCTGCCGCTCCGATGCACTTGGCGGGCCTGTCGGGCCACTCGGCCCGCGCAAGGATGCGGCCATCGCGGCGGTGCGCAATGCTGCTGCCACCGGCCAGCCGGCGGCGGCGCAGTTCTCGCTCTATGTGATGGGCACCGACGACCACATGGACGAGATCTACGGCTGCATCGATTTTCTCAAGCAGTCCGGCGTCTATGAGCGTTCCAAGCATTTCTGCACGAAACTGCGCGGTGATGCCGGTGCGATCTTTTCGGCGCTGGACGAGGCCTTCTGCCGCTTCGGACCAGGCGCCGGCCACGTAACCCTCGACGTCACGGTCTCGGCCAACAGCCCGTCGGCTGTCTGAAGCTGCCGCCGCCTCCGCGCGGCCGTCAAAGGTTATCTCCCGTGGTCTCATCATCATTCGCTTCGCGCCCGATCGCGGGCCTTCTTGTCAAGGCAATGCCGGCCATGATCTCGGTCGGTTTGCTCCTAGTGGCGTGGGAGCTTTATGCCACCTATTCCGGCATCAGGCCGACGATACTGCCGGCGCCGTCGCGCGTTTTCGAGCAAGCGCTGCTCAATCGCCAGGCGCTGGCCGACAACGCCATTCCGACCATCGGCGCCACGCTGCTCGGCTTTGCCTGTTCGCTCAGCGCCGCCTTCGTGCTGTCGATGCTGGTCGACTTCTTCCAGCCGCTGCGGCGTGCGCTGTTTCCCGTCTTAATCGTCAGCCAGACCTTGCCGCTGGTGGCCATCGCGCCGCTGGTGGTGCTGTGGTTCGGCTTCGGGCTGGCGCCCAAGATCATGCTGGTGGCGCTGGTTACCTTCTTTCCGATGCTGGTTGCATTGGTCGAGGGTTATGAGTCGACCGAGGCCGAGATCGGGCAAATGCTGCGCGCCATGGGGGCAGGGCGCTGGCGCATCTTCGTGCTGGCACGGCTGCCTTCGGCGCTGCCCTATTTCTTCGCTGGCTTGAGGATCTCCATCACCTACGCCGTGGTCGGCGCGATCTTCGCCGAATATGCGGGGGCCGCGAAGGGGCTGGGCATCTACATGCTCAACGTCAAGAACAATTTCCGTCCTGACCTGGTTCTTGCCGCCGTCGGAGTGAGCGCTGCCCTGACCCTTGTCCTGTTCGGGTTGACTGTACTGCTGCAGCGCCTTGCGATGCCCTGGGAGCGGGCCGGCAAGGAAACCGCCGGGAAGGGAGCCTGGCGATGAGCCGGCTGGAACTGCGGTATGTGCGCAAGGCGTTCGGTGGGCTCGACGTGCTGGCCGATATTTCGCTTAGCGTCGGCGCTGGTGAATTCGTCTCGATCCTTGGACCCTCGGGCGCCGGCAAATCGACGCTCTTCCAGCTTCTGACCGGCGCCGAGCATGGCGAGGGCGAGATGTTGTTCGACGGCGCGCCGCTCGACGACCACGGCAGGCATTTCGCCTTCATGCCGCAGCGTGACGCGCTGATGCCGTGGCGGCGCATCCTCGACAACGCGACGCTCGGGCTCGAAGTCCAAGGCATGAGGAGACAGGCGGCGCGGGTGCGCGTTGCGCCGTTGTTTGCCGAATTCGGGCTTGCCGGCTTCGAGCGGCATTTTCCAGCGCAACTGTCCGGCGGTATGCGCCAGCGCGCGGCCTTGCTGCGCACGGTGGTGCAGCAACGCGACATGCTTTTGCTCGACGAGCCGTTCGGCGCGCTCGACGCGCTGACCCGCACGGCCATGCAGCGCTGGCTGGAACAGATGTGGCGGCATCATCGCTGGACGGCGCTCCTGATCACCCATGACGTGCGCGAAGCCGTGTTCCTGTCCGACCGCATCTATGTGCTGTCGGCGCGCCCGGCCCGCATCGTGCGTGAAATCAAGGT
Organism: Mesorhizobium sp. M0491; assembly: GCF_040321265.1. NCBI lineage: Bacteria > Pseudomonadati > Pseudomonadota > Alphaproteobacteria > Hyphomicrobiales > Phyllobacteriaceae > Mesorhizobium > Mesorhizobium sp. M0491. The sequence continues at coordinate 75,141 of NZ_JAMYRE010000011.1, read as the reverse complement.
GCCGCTGCCGCGCCCGCGCAGCCTTGGCGGCGATGCCGCGCGCCAGGCAAGTGCGCTCGAGGCCGAGATTCTCGACATCATCCTCAACGCCACCCCATCCAAAGGACACGATCATGATTGACTTGACGCGCCGGCAGGCCTTGTTGCTGACCCTTGCCACAGGCCTTCCGCTCATTGCCGGATCGGGGCGAGCCCAAGCACAATCGGCACAAAAGGTCACCGTTGCCCTCGACTGGACGGTCAACACCAACCACATCGGACTGTTCGTCGCCCGCGACAAGGGCTTCTATCGCGAGGCCGGGCTCGAGGTCGACATCCTGCCTTACAGCGATACCGGTGCGGGCACGCTGGTTGCAAATCGCGTCGCCGATTTCGGCATCAACGGCACCATCAGCCTGTTCACCCAGAGAACCGCCGGAGCGGACCTGAAGGGCGTCTATGCGGTGGTGCAATCGGAAACCGGCCGCGTGGTCTTCAATGCGGCCCGCAGCGAGATAGTAAGCCCGAGAAACCTCGACGGCCTGACCTATGGCGGCTTCGGCAGCGCCTGGGAAAACGCCCTGATATCGACCATCATCCGCCATGATGGCGGCAAGGGCAATTTCGAGACGGTGACGCTCGGCACCTCAGCCTATGAGGCGCTGGCCAATGGTTCGGTCGATTTCACGCTCGAAGTCTCGACCTGGGAGGGTGTCGACGCCGAGCTCAAGGGCGTCAAACAACGCAGCTTCGTCTATGCCGATTACGGCGTGCCTGACGAGCACACGACACTGATCTCTTCGAGCGAAGCCTATCTCCAGGCAAACTCCAAGCCTGCGGCCGCCTTTGTCCAGGCGACGCGGCGCGGCTACCAGTTCGCGGTCGATCACCCCGAAGATGCGGCAGCCCTGCTGATCGCGGCCAACAAGGATGCGTTGACCAATCCGGCGCTGATCCACGCCTCGCTGAAGGCGCTGATCGACGGCCATTATCTGCGCAGCCAAAGCGGCGCCATCGGGACGATGGATCCAGCCAAGATGGAAGCGATCGGCGGCTATCTCTTCGCGTCCGGCATTTTGCGTGATGCCGACGGCAAGCTGGTTGCTCAACGCCCGGATTTCGGGAGCTATTTCCGCAACGACTATCTGAGCTAGTCTGGCAAAACCAAATGAAATGGGTCGCCAGTCTATTTCTGGACGACCGCGTGGAGCAGGGTCGTCTGGATGTGGCACCCTGGCTCCCCGACAGCCAGTTTAAACACCGATCTGATCTTGTTGATTAACTGCCCGGCAATGGTTGCGTGCAAAGGTCGCCTCGAGGGATCATCGGGGTGTTTGCATTGCTCATATCAAAAAGCGAGGCGCTTTCGCACGTCAGTGACGGCAGGATTTTGTCCGCAGCCCGAAAGCGCGAAATCCTGGTGGATTTGCGCGAAGGTTTCTTTCGGATCTGCGCGCTGGCCTTCGCGGGCATGTTCGTCTACCGCGGCGTATATCACCTGATGCTCGACCCGACCCGCATCAATGTGGCGCTGGTGGCAATTTCCGAGATCCTGACCTTTACCTGGCTGCTTCTGTCGCGGCGACCGCAGGTACGCGACTGGAACCCGCTGACGGTGGTTGTTTCGGTGGTCGCCAGCTTCGGTGTCGGCTTCATCGACCTGCAACCGGGCGTGGCCATCATCCCGGTCTATGCCGCTGCGCCGCTGCAAGTCCTGGCGTTGGGGTTCGTGATCTGGGGGAAGATATCGCTAGGGCGTTCTTTCGCCATTCTGCCAGGCAATCGCGGCGTGATGACCGACGGTGCCTACCGCCTGGTGCGGCACCCGATCTATGCCGGATACCTTGCCGGTCATGTCCTGTTCCTGCTGTCGGCCTTTTCCTTCTACAATCTTGCTGTCTACGCCGCGATCACCTTCTTCCAGGTTCATCGCATCCTGCGCGAAGAGGCGCTGTTAGCCGCCACGCCGGAATACCGGGACTATATGAAGCGCGCCCACTACAGGCTGTTCTACGGGATCGTCTGACAAGCGGGCCGGCGCAGAATCGTTCGGCCTGCAATCACGCTTGCACTCTCTCACTCCCGCATCCGGCCGCCGATAGACTCTGGCCACTTGCAATCATCGCGGCGGTCTTGCTGATCTTGCGAGAGGCCTATCCATGTCCAGCGCGGTGTGCGGCATGGAGCAGAGTAACGTCCGATCGCCAATGCCTTACGAATTGTTCGTGTAAAGAACAATTATTCAAACTTTAATATCATTTTGTTTCAGAAATTTTGTTGATGTACACCACGCCTCAGGTTCAGTATTCTCTCTCTGAAACTGAAATTCACCACCTCGCGTAGTTGATCTTGCAATCGGCCTCTCGCCAATTGCTTTAGCGCAACGACAACAGGAGAGTGTTATGGCTCACACCATCAAGACAGTCGCCAATATGTTGGCGGGTAGTGCGGTAATTTTAGCTCTTTCCCTGCCCGCCAATGCTGCGGGAATCGGCCTTGGCGTTGGTGCCTCGGTGGGTGGTAGCGGCGGCGTCAATGCCGGTGTCGGGGCTTCCGTTGGCGGCAGTGGCGGCATCAGTGCCGGAGTGGGCGCCTCGGTCGGCGGCAGCGGTGGTGTAAATGCCGGTGCCGGTGCCAATGTTGGCGGCTCGAGCGGTGTCAATGCTGGTCTCGGCGCTTCGGTCGGCGGCAGCAACGGCATCAATGCCGGCGCGGGCGCCAACATCGGAGGGTCTGGCGGCATTACGGCCGGCCTTGGCGCCAATGTAGGCGGGACGAGCGGCGTCGGCGTGGGTATTGGTGGCGGCATCAATCCAGGCAATCCGTCGAACCCGAGCAATCCGTCCAATCCGTCAAACCCCAGCAGGCCGAGCCTGCCGGGTGTCGTGGCCCAGATGTCGGATAGCAACGTGGCGCGAATGAAGAAGCGCTGCGTCGACGTGCTCAGCAGCGAAGGCGCCTACGACCGCGATCTACGGCAACTCTGCCTCCTGATCGCTCGTCGCTGATACTGGAGGGGCCGGGGATTGGAAGTGCCGAATCAGCCGTGAGGCTCGACCGCACTCTCCTGGCCTCCGGCCGGTAGGAAAGCCCGCCACGCTGGCGGGCTTTCTGCGTCCACAGGCGTGCCGGAATCAAATTCTGGTTGCCATCATCTGGATGGCCGCTTCTGTTGCCGGCAGACCTCTTCCGCACGCGATGCCCGCCACAATCGCGCGGAACGGTAGAGCCTTTGGAGCGCTCGTCTTTGAACATCGCTATGAGTCTTGGAACCATACCGATCATCATTGCGCTGCTTGGCGGCCTCAGCGGCCTCGGTGGCGGTCCGTTCTACGGCACCGGCTACTATGGCGGCGGCGGCCTTGGGCTCGTGCTGCTCATCGCCATCGTGCTTGTCGTGCTCGGGCGTATCTAGCCGGGTTATCGCAACTGATCGCAATCTCGTGAGCGCCCCCAATATCGGCGTGCACCGGATTGTGATGCAGGCAAGCCGGCTTGTGATCCTGCACTCTGCAAAACTTTCGTATGGTCATTGCGGTCCACACCCCCCCGTGGAAACAAGAGGAGAGGGTCCCACCCCTTGTCCTCCTCCAAGGCCCGCTCCGGTTCACCGTAGCGGGCTTTTGCTTGCTGGCGAGGGGAAACCGGCTCGCATCAAACCCTATGGGCAAGGCATCCAGAAGCTGACGCCAGTCGACTATTCCATGTCAGGTACGTCGCCGCTGACGAAGAGCGTGTTCGGCGGGCCGTATTCGCCCAGCGTCGGATCGGCCTCGCGGCTCCAGGCGATGACGCCGGCATGCTTTGCCGCTAGAGCCCTGGCGGTGCGTATGGCGCGGTCTTCGCTCTGCTGGTCGGCGGGTCCAAAGGCTGGGAACAACTCGCCATCCTCACCGCGATCGAACGCGACCACGACGATCAGCCTGGGATTTTTCTGGCCACTGGAATCGGACATCTTGCACCTTTGTCGCGGAACCTATCACATTGCGCGGGGTTGAAGGCCGCGAATCGATGAATGCCGACTTTGGGGAGTGGCATCGTGCAAGATCAGCGTTTCGATGAGCCGGTCAGGATTGCGCTCGGCCGATCGCGAAACTCGATCTTCAACGTGGAGCGGGTCGCTCAGGCTGCCGACATCCTGCTGAACCGCTGGCCGGTTGCAACCGGGCAAAAGCATATGGTTGCCCGTAAGGTCTGTCTGGCCGTGCTAGAGGGAAAGAAAGAAGTCTCGGCGGCAAGGGCGGCGTTCATCAACGCCGCTATCGAGGCGGACATTCTCGTTGAGCCGCGTGAGGTGTCGATCCCGTAGCCTGCCCGGTGAAATTGAATCAAGGATCGGCTCTATCCTCTTGGTTGATCTCGGTCTTTCACCGGCTTTTCCGGGCCATGGCAACCGGCCAGTTCGGCGCGCTCTGCGGACAATCCGAAATTCGGGGTTCATTGGGCCTGTTTCCGGCATCTGTTGACACGGCATTTCTATCCAGATATTGAACAGGACTATACAGGTTCACTGAACAGGTACCTATATGAAGCGGCGCGCGGTTCAACTGTCTCCCGGTACGGGCAAACCCGAGCAGATCGCCACCGTTCTCGAACATGAAATCCGCTCCGGTGTTCTCGGCTTCGGCGACCGCCTGCAAAGCGAGAATGAACTTGTCCAGCGCTTCTCCGTCAGTCGCAATACGGTCCGCAAGGGCCTCGAAGAACTGTCCAGCCGCGGGCTGATCACGACCAGGGTTGGTATTGGCTCGTTCGTCACCTTCGACGGCAAGCCGGTCGATGACTCCATCGGTTGGTCGCGCGCGCTGGCCGATGCCGGCGCCAATGCCGAGACGCGGACGCTGCGGCTGGAGGTCATCGAAGACCCCGATCTGGCTGCGCTGCTTGGTATCGAAAGCCCGTTCTTCATTGCCGTTGACCGGGTGCGCACCAACGCCAGCGACGGCCATGCGATCTCCATCGAGCGCAGCCGGCTGCCATTGTCCTCCGAGCTTGAGGACGTACCGTTGCGCGGACTGCGCGAGGGCTCGCTGCACCAGACGCTGCGCGCCGCCGGCCTCATTCCCGACCATGGCGAGGAATGGGTCGAGATCGAGATGCTCAATGCCGAGGATGCGGCCATCCTCGGTTGCCCACAAGGCACGCCCTTCCTGCGCGGCCGCCGGCTGACGCGTGCGGCTGACGATCGGCCGATCGAGTATGTCACCAGCCTGCTCAACCCGGCACATTTTGCGCTGCATATGAGGTTCTGAGCGATGTCGGATGCAACCAGCAAGGCCATCGATCGCGCCATGGGCGCGCTTGTCGGCGGAGCGCTGGGAGATGCGCTCGGCATGCCGACGCAGCTTTTGTCGCCGGTTCGCATTGCCGAACTCCACGGCCATGTCGAGGATTTCATCGAGCCTTTCGCCGATCATCCGGTGTCGAAGGGACTGGCTGCCGGCACCATCACCGACGACACCGAACAGGCGCTGCTGCTCGGCCGCATCCTGGTCGAATCCGGCGACCGTTTCGACCACGCGCGCTGGGTCAATGCGCTGCTCGACTGGGAGCGCGAGGTCAAGGCGCGCGGCAGCTATGATCTCTTGGGGCCGTCGACCAAACGGGCCATCGACGCCATCAACAATGGCGTACCGGCCGAGGAAGCGGGACGCAGCGGCGACACCAATGGCGCGGCCATGCGCATCGGGCCTGTCGGCATCATGATGCCGCTCGAACCATTGGAGGCGTTCGTCGCCAAGGTGGCGGAGACCTGCCGGGCGACGCACAACACCTCGATCGCAATCGCTTCCGCTGCTGCCGTTGCCGCTGCCGTCAGCCGCGGCATCGCCGGCGGTGGCTGGCGCGATGCTTCCGCCAGCGCCGTCGCGGCGGCGAGGCGAGGGGCGACGCTTGGTCATTGGGTCACCGGCGGCGACATCGCCGCGCGTATCGTCTGGGCGCAGGACATCGTGCGCGGCAAGGCGATCAGGGATGCCATTCGGCTGATCACCGATCTGGTGGGTACCGGCGTCGCCAGCCAGGAATCCGTCCCGGCGGCCTTCGCCGTGCTGGAAGTCGCCCGTGGCGACCCATGGCAAGCAGCTATCATCAGCGCCAATATCGGCGGCGACACCGATACGATCGGCGCCATCGCCGCCGGCATGGCCGGCGCCTGCAGCGGTTTTTCCCGATTGCCGCAACAGCATATCGCCCGGCTTGTCGGCCTCGACATGTCAGAGGTTCGCGCGCTTGCCGCCGACCTCGTGGCAGCAAGGGTGGCGAAAATCGGTTCCGGCAAGGACGCGGCGGAATGAGCGGCCGTCTCGTCCATGTCGGCAGTGCCGTGGTCGACTATGTCTACCGCATCGACGCCCTGCCGGCGCCCGGCATGGAAAAGACGGCGTCGAGCTTCGCCCAGGTCGCCGGCGGCGGCTTCAACATGATGGTCGCGGCCAGCCGCACCGGCATGCAGGTGGTGTTCGGCGGCCAACTCGGCAGCGGACCCAATGGCGATTTCCTGCGTGCCGCTTTCGCCGCCGAGGGCATCGCGACGCTGACGCCGCCATCGCCATTGACGGACAGCGGCAACTGCGTCGCCATGATTTCGAGCGACGCCGAACGCACCTTCGTGTCGTGGCCAGGGGCGGAGAGCGTGCTCAGCCGCGACCTGATGGCGCCGGTCGCGGTGGCGCCGGGAGACTGGGTGTTCACCTCCGGCTACACGCTAAGCTATCCCAAGAGCCGCGATGCGCTCACCGATTGGATCGAGGCACTTCCGGCAGATATTCCCTTCGTCTTCGATCCGACGCCGGTCATCTCGGACATTCCGCGTCCCATCCTGTCGCGGGTGCTTGCCCGCACCACATGGCTGAGCTGTAACACGACGGAAGCCGCCGAGATTGCCGGCCCAGGCGATGTCGAGGGACTCGCGGCACGACTTCTCGCCGACCACTGCCCCAAGGCTGCTGGCGTGATCATTCGCGCTGGCGCGAAGGGTTGCCATATCAGGCTGGCCGACGGCACAGCGCAGACCATTGCCGGCTTCAACGTCAGCGCCATCGACACCAATGGCGCCGGCGACACCCATATCGGCGGTTTCGTCAGCGCGCTGGCGCACGGCATCCCGCCCTTCGAGGCAGCGCGCTATGCCAATGCTGCAGCGGCCATTTCGGTCACCCGCCATGGCGGCTCGTCGGCGCCGACGAACCGCGAAATCCAGACATTCCTGAGCCATGCCGCCGACCCATCGGGAGCAGGCCGGACACAGAAGGCCAATGCATAACAGCTGGAAAGCCTGACAAGCCCGGGAAGCGGGCAAACCCACAGAGAGGAACCAACCATGCGCATGCCTGACTTGACTGCTCTGCTGACGGCGACCGCCGTCTTTACCTCCGCACTCACGTTCGCCGCCAAGGCCGACGAAGTGCATGTGCTCAACTGGAAGGGCTACGGCGCCGACGAGCCGTGGGCCGTCGAGGCTTTCGAAAAGGCGACCGGCAACAAGGTCGTCAACGATTTCTTCAATTCCGAACAGGAAATGCTGACCAAGATCCGGACCAATCCCGGCCTCTACGACGTCGTCATGATCAACGCCGCCTTCAACGACCAGGCGATGGACGGCAAGCTGATCCAGCCGATCGACGTTTCCAAGCTGCCGAACTACGCCGACATCAGCAAGGACAAGGCGGGATCGCCGATGCTCGTCCACGACGGCAAGGTCTATGGCGTGCCGTGGGTATGGGGCCTGACGGCGCTCGCCATCAACGAAAAATCCTTCGACAAGCCGCCGACGAGCATCGCCGAGATGTGGGATGCCGCGCACAAGGGCCGTGTCGTCATTCGCGACGACGCCGTTGAAGCGGTGCAGTTCGGCGCCATCGCCACTGGCCAGAACATCAACGACATCAAGGATATGGATGCGGTCAAGACGAAGCTGACCTCGCTGATGCCGCAGATCAAGACCTTCTGGAGCTCGGAGAACGACTGGAACCAGATGGTCGCCTCCAACCAGATCGACATCGGCACCTACTGGAGCGGCTCGGCCGATCGCGCCAAGACGCATTTCAAGCTGCCGGTCTCGCTGGTCGTGCCGCAGGAAGGCGCCGTCGCCTGGCTCGACGCGTTTTCCATTCCGGTCGGCGCCAAGAACGTCGCCGGCGCCGAGGCCTTCATCAACTACATGATCGACCCGAAATTCTACGTCGAATGGGTCACCAAGGTCGGTGCTCCCGTCTCCGCCAACACCAAGGCGGTGGAAGCGCTGCCCGAGGATGCCTTCAACCGCAAGGTCATGGGTGATCCCGAAGTGGCCAAGCGCATCCAGTTCCAGGCGCCGATCACCGACGCCCAGCGCGAAGCCTATCTGGCGCTCTGGCAGCAGCTTAAGGTCGACGTGAAGTAAGATCACAGCCAGGCCAGCCGGCGGTTCGCGTCGGCTGGTTCTTCCAATACTGGGAGGAGGGTACCATGGCAGCTGCGACAGCGTCGCGAAGCGGGCTGAGATCGGCATTGCCGCTGCTGGCGCCAGCCTATCTCTGGCTGACGGTGGCGATCTTCCTGCCGCTATCCGCTATGGTCTTCTTCTCGTTCATGACCGAGCTGCCGCTGTCGGGAAAGCCGTGGGCGTTCACGCTTGGCAACTATGCCGCCTTCTTCTCGCAAAGCCTCTATCTGACGCTGCTGCTGGCCTCGCTGCGGCTTGGCCTCGAAGTGACGCTGTGGTGCGTCGTCATCGGCTATCCCGCGGCTTACGTGCTCGCCAAGGTGCTGAAGGGGCGCAGCCGCGAGGCGATCTTCCTGCTCGTCATCCTGCCGTTCTGGTCGAACGGGCTGGTGCGCATCTTTTCCTGGGCGATGGTTTTGCGCGAGGGCGGCATTCTCGACACCGCGCTCAACGCGGTGCTGCCGTTCAAGATCAACATCGACCTGATGTATTCCTATCCAGCCGTCATCATCGGGCTGGTGCACTCCTATGTGCCCTACATGGTGCTGACCTGTTATCTGACGCTGCAGGCGATCGACGACTCGCTGATCGAGGCCGGGCGCTCGCTTGGCGCATCGCGGTTGCAGGTGCTGAAGCGGGTGATCATCCCGCTGTCGATGCCCGGATTGGTCGCGGGTGCGGCGCTGATCTTCGTGCCGGTCGTCGGCTCGTTCATGGAACCGCGCATCCTCGGCGGCCGCACCGGCACCTTCTACGGCACGGTCATCGAGGACCAGTTCGTCGCCGTGTTCAACTGGCCGCTCGGTGCAGCGCTCTCCTTCATCCTGCTGGCGGTGGTGCTGGTCATCCTGGCGGTGGCGTCGCCGGTGCTGCGGAGGGCCGCGTGATGGTGACGACCCGCATCCTCGAATGGCTCGGCCGTCTCTACATCTTTATGCTGCTCGCCTTTCTTTATCTGCCGATCATCATCATGGCGCTGATGTCGTTCAATGTCTCGCCCTTCTACCAACTGCCGTTCGAATGGACGACCGAATGGTACGCCTCGCTGTGGCAGAACGACCAGCTGATCGCGGCCACCTGGAACAGCGTCGAGATCGCGGTCATCACCACGATCATCTGCGTGGTGCTCGGCTCGGCTGCATCATTGGCGCTCTATCGCTACGAATTTCGCGGCAAGAAGTTCCTGCAGGCGATGCTGTTTCCGCCGATCGCCATACCGTGGCTGATCACCGGCACGGCGATGCTGATTTTCTTCTTCGGTGTCGGCATCGGCCGCGGCCTGCATGCGATCCTGCTCGGCCATGTCGCGCTGGCGCTGCCCTATGTCATCGTCGTCGTCTCGGCCCGGCTGCAGACCTTCGCGCCGGAGCTGGAAGAGGCGGCGCGCTCGCTCGGCGCCAACCAGTGGCAGGTGACGAGGCGCGTTACGCTGCCCTGGATCATGCCCGGCGTCATCGCCGGCGGGCTGTTTGCGTTTGCCGTTTCGTTCGATCAGTTCGTCGTGTCCTATTTCCTGGCGACGCCGGGCCAGACGACGCTGCCGGTCGAAATCTACGCCGCGATCCGCAAGGGTTTTACGCCCGAGATCAACGCGGTCTCGACCATCATCATTGTCGTGTCGATGGCGCTGATGCTGCTGACAGCGCGGTTCTTCAAATTCGGCGGAGAGAAATAATGGCCGGCGTGCAGGTATCTGATGTCTCGCGCAGTTTCGGCGCGCACAAGGCACTGGACGATGTCTCTATCGATTTCGCCGATGGCGGCTTCTATGCGCTGCTCGGGCCATCGGGCAGCGGCAAGACCACGCTGCTCAGGCAGATCGCGGGGTTCGATTTTCCCGATTCCGGCCGCATCACCATCGGCGGCGAAAGCGTTGAGCGGGTGCCGGTCGAAAAGCGGCGCATCGGCATGGTGTTTCAGAACTATGCGCTGTTTCCCAATATGAGCGTCGCCGACAATGTCGCCTTCGGCCTGTCGGTGCGCGGCGAGGCCAGGGCGATCATCGCTACCGAGGTGCAGCGCGCGCTCGATCTGGTGCAACTCGGCAAGCTCGGTGGGCGGCGGCCGCATCAGCTGTCGGGCGGCCAGCGCCAGCGCGTGGCGCTCGCCCGCGCCATCGTCACCAAGCCGCGCGTGCTGCTGCTCGACGAGCCGCTCGGCGCGCTCGACAAGGCGCTGCGCGTCGATATGCAGATCGAGCTCAAGCGCATCCAGCGCGAGATCGGCATCACCACCATTTTCGTTACCCATGACCAGGAAGAAGCGCTGACGATGAGCGACCGCATCGGCATATTGCGCGACGGCAGGCTGGTGCAGGAAGGACCACCGGAGGAGATCTACGACCGGCCGAAGAGCGAATTCGCCGCCACCTTCCTCGGCGACGCCAACATTTTTCGCGGCGATACGACGGGCGATGGCATCCGGCTGCCGGACGGCACGGCGATTGCCGCCGGCGCGGGTGCTCGCCTTGCTGCTGGTGCCAAGGCGAGTTGTGCGGTGCGGCCCGAACGCATCCGTATTGCTATTGATGGCGGGGCTTCGGATGGCAACGCCAACATGCTCAAGGGGCAGGTCTCCAAGCGCATTTTCGCCGGCAACAACAGCACATACTTTGTCGAGCACGCTGGTCAGACGTTGAAGGTCATCGTGCAGAACACCGGTGCCGAAAGACTGGCCGAGGGTCAGGAGGTAATGCTCAGTTGGTCGCCGAAAAGCACCGTGCTGATTGCGGCAAACTAGTCGACGCGGTTCGATAGCAGGGACTGTTGGCGTTCCTTCGCACCCCCCTCTGTCCTGCCGGACATCTCCCCCGCAAGGGGGGAGATTGGCGGTTTGAGCGTCACTGCCCTTTTTGCAACGTCGAAAATTTGCGAAAGCAGGTATGACGGCTAATCTCCCCCCTTGCGGGGGAGATGCCCGGCAGGGCAGAGGGGGGTGCTGTCCCTCCATCGGGCTAGATAGGGCCGGGAGCACATCTATGACGCTGGAATTGACGGCTAAGGACCGATCCATGCTCGACGGCGAGCAGGGCCCGTCCGCCGCCGCTGCCATGAAAATCCTCGTCGCATTTTCCAATGCGGTTGGGGCGCGCGGTCTGCTCGACATCACTGGCGCCCATATCGATGGCTGTCTCTACCACGGCAAGGCAGGGCTCGATTTCGTCGAGCGGCTGGTCGAAGGCGGTGGCCGGGTCCAGGTGCCGACGACATTGAATGTCGGCTCATTCGACCTCATCCATCCCGGCATGGTGAAGATGCCGGCAGCGGAAGAGGTGCCGGCGTGGCGGCTGATGAAGGCGCATCTGGAGCTCGGCTGCCAGGCGACCTTCACTTGCGCACCTTACCAGACGCGGTTCAGGCCGGAGTTCGGCGAGCAGATCGCCTGGGGCGAATCCAACGCCATCGTCTTTGCCAATTCGGTGATCGGCGCGCGCACCAACCGCTATGGCGATTTCATCGATCTGTGCTGCGCCATGACCGGCCGCGCGCCGGCCTGGGGTCTGCATCTGAGCGAGAACCGGCGCGGCCGGATCCTATTTGAGCTGGATGTTCCGGACGGCGAGCCGAGCGACAGCCTTTTCGTCGGCGTCGGGCTATTCATCGGGCAAGCGAGCGGCGACCGCGTTCCGGTGATTGCCGGTCTGCCGCAGCCGCGCGATGAGGACCAGCTAAAGGCGCTGGGCGCGGCGGCTGCAACGACGGGTGCTGTGGCGCTGTTCCATGCGGTCGGCATCACGCCGGAAGCGATGACGCTCGATGAGGCGTTCCAGGGTCATGCGCCTGACGAAACGATCCGCATCACCCGCGCCGATATCGACCATGCGCTGGCCAGGCTATCGAGCGTACGGGATGGCGCGCCGGTGGCGGCCGTGTCGCTCGGCACGCCGCATTTTTCGTATGAGGAGTGGATGCGACTGTTGCCGTTGCTGCGCGAGGCAGCACCCGGAAGGCGCATCCCGATCTACGTCAACACGGGCCGTGCGACCTTGGCGCGACTGCAGGAGGAGGGCGCGCTGGCGGGGATGGAGGCGTTTGGTCTGGTCCCGGTCGCCGACACCTGCACCTATGTCACATCGATCCTGGAACGCCTCGACGGCGTCGTGATGACCAATTCCGGCAAATGGGCGCATTATGCACCGGGCAATATCGGCGTGTCCGTCGCCTTTGCCGAGATGGAGGATTGCATCCGCTCCGCTGCCGTCGGGCATGTCGTGCGGAGCGCCTCATGACGCGACCGGTGGCACGAACCGGCACCTTCCAGTTGGCCGGCGAAGCCAAGGGCCAGGCGCTGGTGTTCTCGCAACCCCTCAGCTTCTGGGGCGGTATCGATGCCGAGACCGGCGACATAACAGACCATTCGCATCCCGGCCTCGGCCAAAATGTCGCCGGCAGGATTTTGGTCATGCCGAGCGGGCGCGGCTCATCGTCTTCATCCTCGGTGCTGGCCGAGGCGATCCGCAGAGGCACGGCGCCGGCCGGTCTTCTTCTGGAGCGGCCGGACCCGATCCTGGCGGTGGGCGCCATCGTTGCCGAGTTTCTTTATGACATCCGCATGCCGCTGGTGGTGTGCGATATTTCGAACCTTGTCTCCGGTGATCAAATTGATATCGGCATCGGCAAAGACGGCGGGCCGATCATCAGAGTTCACCCCGCCATCAATCCGGCAGAGCCACGCCGCCAATAGGCAGCCGCCAGCGTCTGATCGCGGCAAGTCCCAGCGTGTCGCGCCAATATTCGCGCACGATCTTGGCGGCAGCGGCTTCCGCCGCGAACCAGCCGAAGGCCGAACCGTCCTGCGGCCACGCCACCGAGCGGACAGCCTCGGCCAGCCGTCTGTCCTCGCCCGCCGCCACGCCATCCCGTGTCAGCAAATGCACTTCGATGCGGGTGGGGTTGGCGATCTTCTGCCGTTCACCGTCATTGGCGATCTCGACGAAGGCAACGCCTTTTGTCTCGGCCGGCAGCGTCTCCAGCAGCCGCGCCAGCGCCGGCAGGCCGGTTTCATCGGCACCCAAGACATACCATTCTGCCTGCCGCACCGGACGGCCGACCGGTCCCATGATGCCGACCTTCATGCCGGGCGCTGCCTGCATGGCCCAGGTGGAGCCGACGCTCTCGCCGGTATGAATCAGGAAGTCGACATCGATGATGCCCTTTTCCACGTCGAGCGCGCGGATGGTGTAGACGCGCGCCACCGGGCGCCGGTCATCGGCGGGCCAGACCGGCAAGCCATTGCCGCCGAGCACCGGCCACAGCGGATCGGGCACCTCCCTGGTCGGAAACAGCATGCGGATATGCATGCCGCCGAATTTGGCGAAACGGCTGAGATCCTCGCCGGCCAGCCGGATGCGGCGCATATGCGGGGTGAGGTCGCGAATATCCGTCACCACCATCTCGCGGAACTGAGCGAGGCTGGTTTCGCCTGAGAGATCGCCGGTCCAGACGGATCTCGGGATTTTCCTCCTTGGCGTAGACCTGTACGGCCGTGGCCAGCAGGTCCTTGATACGGGCCAGCCCGTCGCGGTCGGCGGCATTGGCCCGCATCACCAGCCGTTCCATGTCGAAAGAGGCGCCACCGAAGGCAAAGCGGAAATCGATGCGCTGTCCCTGATGCGAAGCATCGGCCTCGAAGCTCTGCAGTCTGTCGCTGATGCTGTCCATGTAATCGGGCAGATGTCGCAGGTTGAGCTGTGCCTCACAGGCCAGTTCACGCACCGATGCTTGGCTCATTGTCAGCCTCCGATCCTGCCGGTGAGCGCCACCTTGAAGGTGCGGCCCTTGCCCTGTTCGGTTGCCGCCGAGGTCGACCATGCGCTTTGCGGGTCGGTGTAGGCGGTGTTGAAGATGTTATCGACGCCGAAGTCGAGCTTGAGGTTGTCATTGACGCGCCAGTTGGCGAAGACGTTGACCAGATCGAAACCGTCATCGACGACCGGCACGGCGTTGGGATTGGTGCGGCTGGTGCGGGTGATCTTGCCGACGCTGAGATATTGCGCGCCGACGGTGAGCTGGTCCTCCAGCATGCGGAAGCCGATGGTGGCCGAGAAGCGGTCGAGCGGCGTGTTGTTCAGCGCCTGGCCGGAATAGACGCCGCTGACGACCTTGGCGTCGATCAACGCGCCGGCAAGGTTCACAAAACCCCAGTTGTAGTCATAAACCATCTCGGCCTCGATGCCCTTCAGCCGGGCGTCGCCGATGTTGATCGCGGTGCGCGGCAGGACGGTCAGGTCGACGTCGATGTAATCCTCGACGGCAGTGTGGAAGACGTTGAGCTTGGCGCGCAACCGGTCGCCCGCCGTCAGAACATCGTCATACTTGACGTTGATGCCGGCCTCCCAGTTCTTCGCCGTCTCGGGCTGCAGCAGAAGATTGGGCCGGTATGTATCGCCGCCGCCATGCGCGCCGCCGCCGCGGAAGACATCCTGCAGGCCCGGCGCCCGATAGCCTTCGGAATAGGTGCCATAGAGCTGGAAGCCATCGAATGGCGTGACGCCGACGGTGAGGCGCGGCGACCAACGATCGCCGGAGATCGAGGCTTCCTGCGGCGACGGGATGCGCGTTTCGCCATCGAGCTGGTAGCCGTCATACCGCATCGCAGTGATGACCTGCAGCCAGTCCTCGTAATCGCCCTGCCACTGCAGGAAGCCGCCATAGCCCTGCTGTTCGCCAGCGCCGAAATGCGCCGCTTCCGAGGAGGCCTCGAGATAGTAGTAATCGAGTCCGTAGGTCAGCGTATGTGCTAGTCCCCAGGCGTCGAAACGTGAGGAGTTCTTCACGTTGAAGCCGGATGTGGCGACATCGTAAAAACGGAAATTGCCGATCCCTGAGGCAGGCGCGACCTGCGTCTGCTCGGTGCGGGTGCGGTTGTGGTAGGCATTGGCGCTGAAGTCGATCAGCTCGTTGTCGTCTGGCTTCCAGGTGTAGGCGGCGGTGTAGGTCTGGTTGGTGGTGTTGGTGTCGTAGCGGCTCAGCGTCGGCGAGGTCGAGCCGCTGGATCCGGTGATCTGGTCGTTGTAGCGCTGCAGGATGGCGCCGAGCTTCAGCTCATGGTCATCGGCCGGCCGCAGCGTCGTCTTCAGATAGCCGCTGGTCACCCGCTCGCCGGTCCATGGCACGGTCTCGCCATTGCCGTCGGTGTAGCTGTCGCGGTCGCGGTAGATGAGGTTGCCGATGATGTCGGCATCGTCGCTGAAGCGGTAGGCACCGGTGGTGCTGGTGGTGAAGCCGTCGCCATTGTCCTCGTAGCCGAGCTTCTCGCTCAGCGCCCAGCGCTCGTCCTTCTTGAGGAAATCGCCGGCGTCCTTGGTCTCGAAGGAGACGACGCCGCCGATGCCGCCTGACCCATAGGCATTCGACACCGGGCCACGAATGACGGTGGCTTCCTTGATCAGGTCCGGTTCGACATAGAACGAGCCAGAGCCATGACCGACGCGCCAATAGTCCTGACGGGCGCCGTCGAGCGTCACGACGACGCGGCCATATTGCTCCAGGCCGCGAATGTTGATGGCGGTTGCGGGATCGTCGCCATTCATCGAGGCAGCGACGCCGGGCGTGGTGCGGAAGATGTCGGCCGCTGTGTCGGGCTGAATGCGGTCGAGTTCGTCCTGATCGACGGCGCTGATGGCGGCCATCGATTCGATCACCGCCGTTTTGATCATCGTCGCCGAGATGGTGATCACGTCGAGCATCGTCGCCGGCTGATTCTGCGCGGCACTGGCCGGCGCCAGGCGGCCGGCCTTGGCGGCGGCCTTTTTCTCCTGGTCCTGTTCCTGCGCGCTGGCAAGAGGCACGGCGCAGAGGCCGAGCACGAAGGCGAGCGCGGTGCTCGCCATCAAGGTCGTGTTTGTTGTCGTTGTCATCGTCATGCAGCCCCCAAGCAAAAGCAAAACTGCTGGCGGTGGCTGAAGGGCCTTGGCTGGCATGATCGAGAATCCCTCGACCAGGCGGGCCGGGGCAGGGGTCACATATTAAAACATGATGACACAAGTCAACTTTAAATTTATAGCCGACCATCATCGAGAAGCATCTGGCACGGGAACAGCGGCATGGTCGGCAGTTTAGGCGAAGGCAAGACGACCCACTGGTCGCAACCTGGCAGGATCGCGGCGGTGCTGCTTCTGGCGCTGTCGGTGCTGGCGCCTTCCTGTGGTTTCCAGGCGCTGGCCGCCGAGGGCGTTGTCGACGCGCTGGGGCGAACCGTCGTGCCGGGCGCGGCGACCCGAATCGTGACGCTCGGCTCCGACGTCACCGAGATCGTCCACGCGCTGGGCGCCGGCGAGCGGATCATCTCCGTCGATCGCGGCAGCAAATATCCGCCTGAAGTCGCGCAAAAACCCAATGTCGGCTACCGCCGCCAGCTTTCGGTCGAGGGGCTGGCCAGCCTGCGTCCCGACCTGATCCTGGCGGCCGAGGACAGCGGACCGCCGGAGGCGGTCGAGGTGCTAAAATCACTGGCGATCCCGATCGTCTTCGTCCCGCAGGACAACAGCCCGCAAGGCATCGAGCGGAAGATCACCCTGATCGCCGCCAGCCTTAGGCTCGAGGACAAGGGCAAGGTGGTTTCCGCCGAGGTGCTCACCGCCTTTCAGACGGCAGCCGATCTGGCAGCAAAAATCCCGCCGGAGCGGCGCAAGAAGGTGGTGTTCTTCCATGGCCTCGTGAAGCTGAGCGCTGCCGGCGCCGGCACCTCTGCCGACGCCATCATTCGCTATGCCGGCGGCCTCAACCCGATGGATGTCGTGCATGGCTACAGGGCGGCATCGGAGGAAAAGCTGATCGAGATGGCGCCTGACGTCATCCTGATGATGAGCGACGGCAAGAGCGGGCCGACGCCCGAGCAGGTGTTCGGCAACCGCGCGCTGGCGGCAACGCCGGCGGCGGCCAACAAGGCGCTGGTCGTGCTTGACGGCGCCTACATGATCGGCTTCGGGCCGCGCACATCAGATGCGATCCGCGATCTGGCGAAGGCGCTTTATCCGGAAGGGGAATGACGCCGTAAAATCGCAAGGCGGTTCGGCTGGGCAGTACCAATTCGTCGGCGAACCAGTTGAGCTTGATAAATCCTGTCCGTCCGGATTTCTCCGGATCGGCTTCCGCCCGAACAAACTTGGCGGCTCGGCCTGAAACATTGGCACGATATTCTAAGCCGCGCGGTTGACCGCGAATGCGCTATCCAGCCTATAATTATACTAAATTCATAGACTAACTGCGGACGTTCAGGGCGCTCGCACCTTGGCCTGTGAAAATGGTTGCACAAGGGAGCGCATCGATGCCGAAGACAGAGTCCAATCCGATCGACCTCGGCACCAGGGCGGCCGATTTCCTGTTGCCCGACGCGCAAGGCGTGCTGCACCGCCTCGCCGATTTCGACGCCAAGCCGGCCCTGCTCGTCGCCTTCATTTCCAACCGTTGCCCGTTCGTCGTGCTGATCCGCGAGCAGCTTGCCGCTTTCGCCAGGGATTATGCGGGCAAGGGGCTGCAAGTGGTGGCGATCAACGCCAACGACCACGAAGCGCATCCGGAAGAAACGCTTGCCCGTATCGGCGAAGAGGCCGAAAAATTTGGCTATTCCTTCCCCTATCTCAAGGATGCGTCGCAGCAGACGGCGAAAGCCTATGGCGCGGCCTGCACGCCCGACTTCTTCCTGTTTGATACCGACCGGCGGCTCGCCTATCACGGCCAGTTCGACGAGGCGCGGCCGGGCAACGGCAAGCCGGTGACGGGTGCCGATCTGCGAGCGGCGGTCGACACGGTGTTGGAGGGCGGCAGGCCCATTGCCAGCCAAGTGCCGTCGATCGGCTGCAACATCAAATGGAGTGCCGGCAACGAGCCGGTCTGGTCTTCCAGCGCGGCGCGCGCGGCCTAGCGCCGGCCTCGACGCATTCGCCAGGTGTCAATGCACAAGCCGCAAAAATCCGCTTCCGACAGCTTGCTGCTCCAGGCAGACGTGCTGGTGCTGGGCGGCGGCCCGTCGGCCGCCTGGGCGGCAGTCGCGGCGGCCGAGGGCGGCGCCAAGGTGGTGCTGGCCGACAAGGGCTATCTCGGCACCAGCGGCGCCACCGCGCCGTCCAACACCGGCACCTGGTGCGTGCCGCCGGGTGACAACAGGCACGCCGTGGTCGAACGACGCTGGCAGCGCACCGGCGAACTCGCCGACCCGCGCTGGATGCTGCGCTGCGTCGACACCGCCTACCGCAACCTGCTCAGGCTGTCCGAATGGGGCTATCCCTTTCCGAGCGAGGATGACGGACGGCTCTACATCGCCAATCTGCGCGGCCCGGACTACATGCGCTTCATGCGCCGCCGGGTGCTTTTGGCCGGCGTCACCGTGCTCGACCATCATCCGGCGCTCGAACTTCTGTCCGACGGCGATGCCATTGTCGGCGCCGCCGGTGTTGCGAGACAGATCGGCCAGGACTGGCGCGTCGACGCCAACGCCGTGGTGCTGGCGACCGGCGGCTGCGCCTTTCGCGAACGCATCCTCGGCGCCACCGGGCTGACTGGCGACGGCTATCTGATGGCGGCCGAAGCCGGCGCCAGCCTGTCGGGCATGGAGTTCACCGGCAAATACACGCTGGCGCCCTATGGCTCATCGCTGAACAAGGGCCTGCCGTTCCGCTGGGCCTCGTTCCATCGCGAAGATGGCTCGCCGATCGTCGGACCGACCGGCGAGCCGTTGCGTAACGGCATCGGCGACCGCGAGGAGGAAGTGGCGCGCGCGCTGATCGACGGCCCGGTCTATGCGCGGCTCGATCAGGCCGAACCGGCGCTGCAAGGCTGGCTGCGCCAGGGCCAGCCGAATTGCTTCGTGCCCTATGGCCGCGTCGGCATCGACCCGTTCAGCGAGTTGTTCCGCATCACCTTGCGCGCCGAAGGCACGGTGCGCGGCACCGGCGGCATCGACATCGTCTCCGACGATTGCGCCACCGGCGTGCCCGGCCTCTACGTCGCCGGTGATGCCGCCAGCCGCGAGATGATGACCGGGGCCGTGTCGGGCGGCGGCGCCGTCAATTCATCCTGGGCGCTGGCCAGCGGCTGGTGGGCCGGCAAGGGCGCCTCGACCCATGCCAAGCGCCGCACCGGCAAGGCGTTCCGCAGTGCGGTGCAGTCGCTCGGCCAAGCCGGGTTGCGTCCGGCATCGTCGGCGAGTGCCGACATCTCGGCGAGCGAAGTTATCGAGGTGGTGCGTAGCGAAGTGACGCCGCTCGGCAAGAATTTCTTCCGCACCGGCGAGGGCCTGGAGAAAAGCGGCGAGCGGCTGGAGAGTGTCTGGCGCGACGTGCGCGACCATCTGCAAGGCGAGGGGCTGGATCGGGTCCGCACGCGCGAGGCGGCATCGATCGCCGCTGCCGGGCGCTGGTCCGTGGCCGCAGCGCTGCACCGCACCGAGAGCCGCGGCATGCATCGCCGCACCGACCTACCGGGCAAGAGCCCGGCCTTCGCGCACCGGCTGGTCATCACCGGTGTGGATGAGTTCCGCATCGCAGGTGCGCCTGAGCGGCTGGCGGAGCTGGCGTCATGATCGAGATCGTCTCGGCCACGCGCTGCGTCGAATGCGACATCTGCGTCAAGGTGTGCCCGGCCAACGTCTTCGACGCGACCGACAATGGCGTGCCGGTGATCGCTCGCCAGGAGGACTGCCAGACCTGCTTTCTCTGCGAGATCTACTGCCCGACCGACGCGCTTTATGTGGCCGAGTTCGCCGAAGGGCCGACCGGCATCACGGAAGCTCAGGCCGACGCCCGACGGCTGTTCGGCTCCTATGCCCGCGCGCTTGGCTGGAAGCGCGGCAAGGCGGGCGGCTCGGAATTCGACCCGACGCACCGCATCCGCGTGGCGCAGTGAACCGATCGGAGACAGATATGGATCGCCCGAACATGGACCGGATCGTCGTCAGCGACATCAGCAAGACGTTCCAGCTCAAGCCGGGGCAGTTCGTCACCGTCGATGGCGAGGCGACCGACCGCGTCACCGTGCTCGACGGCGTTGATCTCTCGATCCGCAAAGGCGAGTTCATCACGCTGGTCGGCCCGAGCGGCTCGGGCAAGTCGGTGCTGCTCGATATCATTGGCGGGCTGACGCAGGCGACCGGCGGCAATGTCCAGCTCGACGGCAGGCGCATCACCAGGCCCGATCCAAAGACCGGCTATGTCTTCCAGCAATATGCGTTGTTTCCCTGGCGCACGGCGCTCGCCAACATCGAATATGCGCTGGAAGTGCGCGGCGTGGCCAAGGCCGAGCGTACCGCCACAGCCCGCCATCTGTTGGCGCTGTTCGGCCTTGCTGGTTTCGAGGACCGTTTTCCCAACCAGCTGTCCGGCGGCATGCAGCAGCGTGTGGCAATCGCGCGTGCGCTGGCCAGCAACCCGGAAGTGCTGCTGATGGATGAGCCGTTCGCGGCGCTCGACCAGCAGACGCGTGAACTGCTGCAAGGCGAGCTGCTGCGGATCTGGGGCAAGATCAACACGACTGTCATTTTCGTCACCCACTCGATCGACGAGGCGATCTTCCTCGCCGATCGCGTGGTGGTGATGACGGCGCGGCCGGGCGCGGTGAAGGAGATCATCGATATCGACCTGCCACGGCCGCGCGACGGCGACATCCGCGCCAGCGCCGAATTCAACGCCTATCGCGCCCGCGTCTGGGACGTGCTGCGCGACGAGGTCAACAAGGCGCAGAAGGACTGGACCCTGTCACCAGCCTTCAGTCACTGAGGAGCTGGACCAATGGCCTATCTGACCGAGAAGTTTGGCTCCGCTGGAGCGCTCCACCTGTTTGCCGGCGCTGGCGAAACGGTCGCCGTCGCTAGGGTCCCGGCCATCAAGGCCAGCGCCAAGAACCGGAGCAAGAAAGCGAGCCACGGCACGTTCCTCTATGGCTTGCCGCTGCTCGGCCTGTTCTTCCTGCTGTGGGAGATCGCGCCCCGGCTCGGCTGGCTGAACCGGATCTTCTTTCCGCCGCTAAGCGAGGTGCTGGTCGCCTGGTGGGCGCTGCTCGCCTCGGGCGTGCTGATCGAGCATATCGGCATAAGCCTGCAGCGCGCTGCGATCGGCTTCGCACTCGGCGTGGTGGTGGCCATCCCGCTCGGTCTGTTGATGGGGCGCTATTGGCTGTTCGAGAAGGTTTCCGACCTTCTGGTGCAGACGCTGCGCAACACATCGCAATTCGCACTGCTGCCGGTGTTCATCCTTTTGCTCGGCATTGGTGAGGAATCGAAGGTGGCGATCACCTTCTACTCCTCGGTTTTCTTTCTCCTCGTCAACACGATCAGCGGCGTCAAGTCGGTGGATCCGCTGCTGATCAAGGCGGCGCGCTCGATGGGCACGTCCGACTTCGATCTGTTCCGGAAAGTCATCCTGCCGGCCAGCATTCCCTCGATCGTCGCCGGCGCGCGGCTGGCGGTGAAATCCTCGCTGTTCGCGGTCATCGGCGCCGAGATGCTGGCGGCCAAATCCGGCCTCGGTTTTCTCATCCAGAACTCACAGCTGATGATGGAAACGGCCGACATGTATGCCGGCATCCTGACGCTGACCGTCATCGGCCTGACCGTCAATTACCTGCTCGTCTGGTTCGAGCGCTGGGCGACAGCCTGGAAAGGCCAGTCCGAGACCTCGCTCATCTGAGCCGTCCATTCATTCCAATCAGGAAGGATTTTTCCCATGCCCAGCATTCCATTCGATGCACATCGCCGACTGCTGCTGAAGGGCGCCATTGCCGTCGTCATCGGCCTTGGCGGCATGCCTGCCTTCGCCCAGGACAAGCCGGAAATCATCCGCATCGGCAGTACCGCGCCGGGGCATCTCAAATTCATCCTCGCCCAGAAGGACGGCTGGTGGGAGAAGGAGTTCGCCAAGGACGGCATCAAGGTCGAACTGGTGACTTTCAATGGGGGTTCGGAGGCGACGACAGCGTTGGCCACCGGTGCGATCGAATTCACCTATACCGGCAACAATCCAGCGCTGCGGGTTGCTGCGTCCGGCGCCGACGTCAAGCTGATCGGCCTGTCGAGCTATGTGAAGGCCGGCGGTTCCTACATCGTCGTCAAGACCGACTCGCCGCTGAGGACACTGCAGGATCTCAAGGGTAAGAAGGTCGCCTATTTGACCGGCACGGTGCGGCATTCGAATTTCAGCAAGGCGCTGAACAGCGTCGGCCTGACCACCAATGATGTCGAAGGTCTGAACCTCCCTTTCGAGGCATCCGGCCCGGCGCTGCTGCGCGGCGACATCGACGCCATTGTCGAAACCGATTCGACGGCGGCCAAGCTGGTCGACACCGGCGAGGCGCGCGTCCTGTTCGACACCAGCACCCATCCGGAATGGAACGTACCGAACGTCATCTCGGTCAATGGGGCCTTCGCGGCGAAGTACCCCGACCTCGTCAAGCGGCTGCTGAAGGTCGACATCAAGATTTCGCGTTGGGCCGACGCCCATCCGGACGAGACGATCAAGACTTTTGTCGAGGCGACCAAGACGTCGGAAAAATCCGTCCGCAAGACCTATGCCGACGGGGTGTTCCATCAGGATCCGAAACTCACCGACGAGGCGATCGCCGCCTTGCGGGGCGAGGAGAAATTCATGGCCAGCGCCGGGCTGCTGAAGGGCTCGATCGACTACGGCAAATGGGTCGACAAGAGCTTTGTCGATGGCGCCGCGGCTGAAGTCGCCGCCGTCCAATAGACTAGAAGTATCGAGCGGGGCGGGCGCTTTACCGCTGCCCCGTTCGTCTGGTCCGTCAAATCTCCGGGATGTTCTCCTTGAAAATCACCTGCAGCCTTGGCTGGTGCAGTTCATAGGGCAGTCCCCGGACCGCATGGATCAGGGTGTTGAGCGCTTCGCGGGCCTCGACGCGCGGGTTCTGGTCGATGACCGCGTCGACCGTGCCGTCGAGCAGAAGGTCCTTGGTGCCGTCCGTCACTTCGTGGCCGAGGAAGACCATGGATTGCGCGCGGCCGCGCTCCTTGAGCGCGCGGGCGATGCCGGTGTTGCCGGCGCCGACATTGTAGATCGCGGCAAGGTCGGGGTGCCGCTCCAGCAGGGCCGATGCCTCCGAATAGGCCTTCTCGCGGTCGTCGAGCATTTCGCGCATCTCGACGATCTGCAGATTGGGTGATTCCTCGGTCAATACGTGGCGGAACCCCATCTCGCGTTCCTCGTGGCCGCGATAAGACAGCGAGCCGGCGAACAGCGCCACCTTGCCCGGACGCCCCGATCCCATGAAGCGGTTGAGCAGATAGCCGGCCAGCCGCCCGGCGGCGCGGTTGTCGATGCCGATATAGGCGACCCTGGGTACATGCAGGATGTCGGAGGCGATGGTCACCACCTTGATGTCGTTGGCCGACAGGGAGCGGATTGCTTCGCGCACCGTCGGATGGTCGAGCGCGATGACGCCGACGCCTTGCGTCTGTCCGCGCAGATCCTGCAACAGGCGAGCGAGCCGGTCAGGATTGAAGCCCTCTATGGTGGCGATACGAACATCGAGGTCGGGCCGCGCCAGAGCCTGTGCCTCGATCTGGCGGTGCAGCATCTTGATGAAGGAATTGGTGCCGGCCGGCAGGGCGAAGTCGAGCCGGATGACGTCGCCGCGCAAATGCCGCGGCGGCGCCCCGTTCGGGCTTTCGGCGATGTAGCCGAGCCGCTGCGCCATTTCGAGCACGATTTCCCGCGTGCGCGCCCGCACGCCGGGTCGGTTGTTGAGCACTCGGTCGACGGTGGCGGCCGAGACGCCGGCTTCCCGGGCTATGTCAGTCAGGGTGGAACGCACCGTCTTTCATCTCCTGCATGCGTCGGATCGGCTGGTGACGGCTTCCCCGCCATCCGCGATTCTGATGGGAAATGATGTATCCGCCCTTGGCCGATGTGCAAGCCGCCGCGCTAAATCAAATGGTCCGGCAGGGCTGCGCGGGGCAGGGAAGGGCCGGGCGCCCTCAAAATGAGGCATCCTGCGTGACGTATGGGTCCCGTTTTTGTGCATTTCCTTGCCCTGTTGCAATATTATGAGGTGTTTTGATTATTTATGATGTTGACAGCCTTGCCATGCTGCCGTCAATATCCCTCATAAGGGTCGTGGAGGAAACGTGGCCCTGAGGGAGGAGTTTCAATGTCTGACTTGATCCGCATCTCGCGGCGCCGGCTGCTGGCATCCGGAGGAAAGGCGGCTGTGATCATGACCGCCGCTGGTATCGCACCCCAATTCATTCGTCCCGGTCGCGCCTATGCGGCCGACGCGCTGGCGCCCGGCATGATCGGCGGCCCGACGGGCTTCGAAGGGGCCGAGCGCTACCAGTATGGCGCCGATACGCCGGAAGGCCGCGCCATCGAAGCGGCCAAGGCGCTGAAGGGCGCCGGCAAGGCGCCGGCCAAGATCGTGCTCGGCCTGTCCGACGGCTCGATCGGCCAGCTCACGCAGCCGTTCCCGGCCGGTGCGCCGTCTATCAAGGAGCTGTGGGAAAAGGAAACCGGCATCGCGATCGAAATCGTCGGTCTGCCGAACGGCCAGGAATTCACCAAGACGATGCAGGACATCTCCACCAAGGGTGGGGCCTACGACATCTACTCGACCGAATGGAACCGTCTTGGCGACCTCGCCGAAACCGGCGGCATCGCCAAGCTCGACGACTTTGTCGCGCAGCATAAGCCTGAGTGGGACGATCCGGTCAGCGGCTATGTCAACGGCGCCAAGGGCGTGTCGCTGCTCAACAAATACCGCGGCTCGAACTATGGCGTGTCGCTGGACGGCGACTTCCAGACCTGGGTCTACCGCGCCGACCTGTTCGGCGACGAAGCCGAGAAGAAGGCCTTCAAGGACAAATACGGCTACGATCTGGCGCCGCCGAAGACCTGGAAGCAGCATGGCGACATAGCCGCCTTCTTCCAGCGACCGGACAAGGGCCTGTTCGGCTCGACCGACCTGCGTAACCAGGGCTGGGGCTACACGAACTGGTACCAGCGCTATGTCTCGATGGCTTCGCCCAACCAGTTCCTGTTTGGCGATGACGGCAAGCCGATGATCAATTCCGAGCAAGGTATTGCCGCCACCAACGAATATGTCGCTTCGCTCGCGCATCATTCGCCGGATGCGATCTCCTGGGGTTGGCCGGAGCAATACGGCAACTTCGCCAAGGGTGGTGCGGCGATGACCTGCGCCTTCTCCAACTTGCCGAAATTCCTCGACAATGCCGGCAACAAGGATTCAGCCGTCACCGGCAAGATCGGCTCGATGCTGCCGCCCGGCCGCGAGATCGGCGGCAAGCTGATCAGCCGTTCCGTGCTGTGGTTCTCGCTGACCGGCATGGTCTCGTCGCAGTCGAAAAACCAGGAGGTCGCCTATCTCCTGCTGCAATGGCTGGGCTCGGCCCGTATCTACGCATGGATGAGCGCCAACCCCGGCGGTTATCTGGACCCGTTCCGGCTTTCGGACTTCTCCGATCCGCTGGTGCGCCAGACCTATCATGCCTACCACATGGACGTCGTGCGCGAGACGGTCGCCCGCACCGTGCCAACCATCAACTATCCCGGCGCGACAGCCTTCCACAATGCGCTCGACGAGAATCTGATGGCGGCGCTGACCAAGGCCAAGACATCGGAGCAGGCGATGGCCGATACCGAGGCAGAGTGGAAAAAGATCGCCCGGCGCACCGGCGAGGACAAACTGCTCGAAGCCATCAAGACCAACAAGGAGGCCTGGCCGACAGTTCTCGATCCAATCGTCTGATCCTTCTCCCTGGATCATATCGAAGGAGGGGAGGAGCTTGCTTCTCCCCTCCGCCCACAACGCCACCAGCAAAGCCGCCAGATGAAGCGTTCCTTTCCTTTCCTGATATTCCGCTATGCCGCGATCTTCGCGGCCATGGCGGTGACGCTGGTGCCGATCCTGTGGATGGTATCGATGGCCTTCAAGCCGATCGCCGAATGGTCGGCGACCGGCGCCGACCTGACCTGGTGGCCGAAGAACCCGACGCTCAGCAATTTCCGTTTCGTCTTCGGCGAGTCGACCAACAATTTGATCGTCGCGCTCGACCGTAACGCGCTGAAGCCGATCCTCGCATCGCTGCTGTCGGCGGTTTTCGGCACGGTGATCGCCATGTCGGCGGGCACTGCCGCGGCTTATGGGCTGTCGCGTTTCGGCTCCGGCCAGAACCTGCCGCTGGCGCTGATCCAGCTCCGGATCTTTCCGCCGATGGCGGTCATGATCCCGGTGATGATCATGTGGGCTTTCCTCAACTTCACCGATAGCTGGTGGGGCCTGGCGCTGATCTACGGCATCGTCACCTTGCCGTTCGCCTTCTGGCTGATGAAGACCTTCTTCGACGACATGCCGCGCGAGATCGAGGAGGCGGCGCTTGTCGAAGGCTGTTCGCGGCTGCGCGTCTTCACGCGCATCACGCTGCCGATGATGCGCGCGCCGCTCGCCAGTGCGGCGCTCTTCGTCTTCATCCTCAACTGGTCGGACTATTTGATCGCGCTGCTTCTGACGACGCGCGAATGGGTGACCATCCCGGTCTACATGGCCTCTCTGTCCTCCTCGATGACCGGGCAGCTCTATGGCGCCAAGGCGGCGCTTGGCCTGATCGCGGCCGTGCCGCCGGTCATCATGGGCATCGCCATCCAACGCCATCTGGTGCGCGGGTTGACGTTCGGGGCGCTCAAGCAATGAGCGCGGTGACTGTCATGACTTCCAAGGATGAGATGAAAGCCGTCGGAGCAAAGCCGGTTTCGCGCGATGAGGGCGCAAGGCTGGGTTTCCGGCTGACATTGCCTGCGCAGATCCTCGTGCTGTTCATCTCGGCCTTCCCGCTGTTGATGCAGCTCTACATCAGCGTCACCGACTGGTCGCCCCTGTCGGGCACCGGCTGGTGGAACGCCTGGTCGATGTGGAACAGCTTTGCCAACTACACCGATCTCGCCGTCGACACGCGCTTCTGGAGCGCGCTGAAGCGTACGGCCATCGTCATGATCGTCTGCGTGCCGGCGGAGTTCCTGCTCGGGCTGGCGCTGGCGACGCTGTTTGCCGACGATTTCCCGGGCAAGCGCGTCTTCTATTCGATCCTGCTGATGCCGATGATGGTGGTGCCTGCGGTGGCCGGCTACATGTTCTTCATGCTGTTCCAGTCGGGCGGCCCGGTGAACGACATCTTGTCGTCGCTGACCGGTTCGCCTGTCACCATCGCCTGGCTGTCGGACCCGACGCTGGCGCTGATCGCGGTGATGGTCGCCGACATCTGGCAATGGACGCCGCTGATGTTCCTCATCCTGCTCGCCGGCCTGGTCGGCGTGCCGGAGGACCAGATCAAGGCGGCGACGCTGCTCGGCGCCAATCCCTGGCAGCGCTTCGTCACCATCGTGCTGCCGAAGATGAAGACGATCATCATCATCGCGCTGGCGATCCGGGTGATCGAGAACTTCAAGATCTTCGACACGCTCTACATCATGACCGGCGGCGGTCCAGGCGTCGCCACCGAAACCATCTCGGTCTACATCTACAAGCTCACCACGCAGGACCTGATCTGGGGCTATGTGGCGGCGATCGCGCTGGCCATTTTGGTCGTGCTGTCGATCGTCGCGGTGTTCGCCATGAAGCGCATGGCGCGGGCACGCGAGGTGGCGGCATGAGCGCCATTCACCTGCAAAACCTGATCAAGAAATTCGGCGACTTCACCGCGCTGAAAACGATGGATTTGGCAATTGCCGATGGCGAGTTCATGGCGCTGCTCGGCCCGTCGGGCTGCGGCAAGTCGACGACGATGAACATGATCGCCGGCATGGAAGAGCCGACCGGCGGCAAGATCCTGTTCGGCGAGCGCGACATGGCCGGCGTACCGATGGGCCGGCGCGGCGTCGGCTTCGTGTTCCAGAACTACGCCATCTTCACGCATATGACGGTGCGCCAGAACCTTGCCTATGGACCAAAAATGCGAGGGGCTGCCAAAGCCGAGATCGATCGCCGTGTCGGCGCCATCGCCGAGATGCTGCAACTGACGCCGCTGCTCGACCGCAAGGCCGACAGGCTGTCGGTCAACATATTGCAGCGGGTGGCGATCGGCCGCTCGGCGATCATGGAGCCGGCGATCTTCCTGCTCGACGAGCCGCTGTCCAATGTCGACGCGGCTTTCCGGGCCGTCATGCGCACCGAACTGAAGCAGCTGCAGCGGCAGTTCCGCCAGACCATGGTCTACGTCACCCACGACCAGCTCGAGGCGATGACCATGGCCGACCGCATCGCGGTCATGGATCATGGCGTGCTGCAGCAGGTCGGCACGCCGCTCGAGGTCTACAACGATCCAGCCAATGTCTTCGTCGCCCGCTTCATCGGCGCGCCGGGCATGAACCTGCTCAAGGGCAGGCCGGCGGAGAGCGATCGCGG
This sequence comes from Mesorhizobium sp. M0491, assembly GCF_040321265.1. Lineage (NCBI taxonomy): Bacteria > Pseudomonadati > Pseudomonadota > Alphaproteobacteria > Hyphomicrobiales > Phyllobacteriaceae > Mesorhizobium > Mesorhizobium sp. M0491. The sequence goes on along the minus strand of NZ_JAMYRE010000011.1, from coordinate 46,377 downwards.
GCTGGTCGTCGATCTCGGACCGTTGGGCGTCACGCCGCCGCTGCCGGGCGAACTCGCAGCGGCCATGCGCGGTGCGCGCGGCGAGGTGCTTTACGGATTCCGGCCGGAACAGGCGACGTTGGTGCAGAATGGGCAGGGCCTCGCAATGCCGGTGACCTTTGTCGAACGGATCGGTGCGCGCACCATCGTTCATCTCGGCCAGGGCGAGGGAGCTGTGAAAACGGTGTTCGACAATGATGTCGGACTGGCTATCGGCGACACCGCTGTCATCGCTCCCACTACGTCGTCGGTGCGCGTCTTCGACGCCGCTACCGGCCTTGCGACGAAGGCAGGTTGAGATGGCCGATATCGTCTTCCGTAATGTGACCAAACGCTACGGCAATACACTCGCCGTCGACGACGCCTCGTTCACCGTCAACGACAATGAGTTCTTCTGCTTCTTCGGACCGCCGCTGTCGGGCAAGTCGACCATCCTGCGCCTGGTGCTTGGGCTGGAGACACCTGACTTCGGAGAAATCCTGATCGGCGGCAGGCCGGTCAACGCGATGTCGCCGGCCGAGCGCAACGTGGCGATGGTGTTCCAGAACCTGGCGCTGTTTCCGCATATGAGCGCGCTCGAAAATGTCCGCTTTCCCCTGGTCGAACGCCGGGTGGCCGAGGCCGAGATCAAGCGGCGGGTCACGGACGTCGCGGCGAAGCTGCATATCGGCCATATCCTGCACAAGCCGCCGGGACAGCTTTCGGGCGGCGAGCGGCAGCGCGTGGCGATCGCGCGGGCCCTGGTGCGCGATCCCAATGCCTATCTGATGGACGATCCGATCTCGGCGCTCGACGCCAGGCTGCGCGAAGAAACGCGCGTCGAGCTGAAGCGCATCCAGCGCGAACTCGGCAAGACCCTGATCTACGTCACACATGACCAGGAAGAGGCGATGTCGGTCGCCGACCGCATCGCCATCCTGGAAGACGGCAAGATCAGGCAGATCGGCACGCCGGCAGAGATCTACGACCGCCCGGCCAGCACCTATGTGGCAAGGCTGCTTGGCTCGCCGATGATGAACATCCTCAGATCGGCGCGCAGCGAGGGTGGTGTCGAAGCGGCTGAAGGGACGATCCGCATCGAAGACAAGACAGCGCCCGCCGACGCCGTGGAGATCGGCCTGAGGCCGGAAGACATCAAGGTTAGACCGTGGGCGGATGGGGGCCCGGGCCGCCCGGCGCGAGTGTTCGAGGTCGAGCCGCTTGGCGGCTATACCGTGGTGACGCTCGCTGCCGGGCAGGCGCGGCTGAAGGCATTGCTGCGCGGCCAGCCCGACGTCCGGCCGGATGCCATGGTGGTGATATCCTGCGAGCCGGCCAGAGTGCATTATTTCGAACAGAGCGGCGGAGCGTTGGCACGATGACGGCCGCCGCAAGGAAAGAGTTTCGGGAGGAAGAGATGGCAAGCAAGGGCTTCGAGCCGGACGTGAAGGTCCGCACGAAGGAATACAGGATCGGCTGCGTCGGTGCCGGCATGATCATGGCCGAGTGCCATCTAGCCGCCTACAAGGAAGCTGGATTCCCGGTGGTCGCGATCGCCTCGCGCACCAGGGCCAGCGCCGAGAAGGTGGCGACGCGCTGGAGCATCCCCACAGTCCACGACACGCCGGAAAAACTGATCGAGGACGAGAATGTCGAGATCATCGATCTTGCTTTCCCGCCCGACCTGCAGCCGGCGCTGATCCGTCACGCGCTGAAGCAGAAGCACATCAAGGCAATCTTGGCGCAGAAGCCGTTGGCCTTGTCGGTCGATGAAGCGGTCAAGCTGCGTGACGAGGCGGCCAAGGCCGGCAAGATCCTCTCGGTCAATCAGAACATGCGCTACGACCAGTCGATGCGCGTCTTGAAGCAGATCATCGACAGCGGCGCGCTGGGCGACATCGTCTTCGCGCAGATCGACATGCACGCCATACCGCACTGGCAGAGCTTCCTCGAGGACTATGACCGGCTGACGCTCGCCAATATGAGCGTGCATCATCTCGACGTGCTGCGCTTCCTGTTCGGCGACCCCGACGAGATCACCACGCTGACACGCAAGGACCCGCGCACCACATTCGACCACTCGGACGGCATCACGGTGTCGACGCTGCGCTTCCCGTCCGGCGTGCTCGCCGTGTCGCTGGAGGATGTCTGGTCCGGTCCGCGCCAGGATGGCTACAAGGACGACCAGCACATCAACTGGCGCGTCGACGGCACCAAGGGCGTCGCGAAGGGCACCATCGGCTGGCCGACGGGCGCGGCCTCGACGCTGACCTATGCCTCGACCGAGACGACCGGCGGCGAATGGGTCAGCCCGAGCTGGGAAACGATGTGGTTCCCGCATGCCTTTATCGGCGTGATGGAGCAGCTGCAGCATGCGGTGAAGACCGGCACGCCGCCGGCGCTGTCGGTCGCCGACAACGTCAAGACCATGGCGCTGGTCGAGGCGGGCTATCGCTCGATCGACGAGGGCCGCACGGTCAAGCTTTCCGAAATCGCTATCTGATCACCGCAACTGAAACACCAGACAACTGAATCGCTTACAGGGAGGAATTTCACACCATGATGCAGGCAGGTATTTTCACGGGCTATTTCCCGTACGGCCTCGAAGAGACGGCGAAGAAGATCCGCGGGCTCGATTTCAACACGGTGCAGCTCGACCTGCATTTCAAGGACGTCGACCTGTCGGCGGGGCAGATCACCAAGGACAAGGCCAAGAAGGTGCGCGACGTCTTCCGCGATCATCACCTGCCGGTGTGCTGCATTTCCGGCTACACAAACATCATCCATCCCGACAAGGCCGAGCGCGACAAGCGTGTCGGCTACCTCAAGGAGATCATCCGCAACGCCCGCCATTTCGGCAGCCCGTATGTGATCTCGGAAACCGGTACCTACAACACCGAATCCGACTGGGTGCATCACCCCAAGAACAAGACCGAGGAAGGGTTCGAGGAGTGCCGCAAGGTGGTCGCCGAGCTCGCCCAGACGGCCTATGACCACGGCGCGGTCTTCCTGCTCGAAACCTACGTCAACAACGTCGTCGGCTCGGTCGAGGAGACGGTGAAGATGTTCGCGCAGGTCGACCATCCGGGCCTTGGTCTGCTGATGGACCCGACCAATTATTTCGAGACGCATAACATCGACAGGATGGACCAGATCCTGAACCAGGTGTTCGACACGCTGACCGACAAGATCAGAATAGCTCACGCCAAGGACGTTAAGCGTTCGGGCGGCGACAAGTCCGAGAAGCACGCCGATATCGGCGACGAGGACGCGCTGGAGAGCCACACCTTCCGTGGCGTCGGCGAGATCGAGCTGCCGGCACCGGGCCTCGGTTCGCTGAACTACGATCTCTACCTCCAGCGGCTGGCGGAAAAGCATCCGAACATTCCTGTGATCATCGAGCATCTCTCGGAAGACGACGTGCCGCGCGCCAAGAAATTCCTCGACGGGAAGTTCCGCGCCAACGGCCTGTGACGGTCACTGCGCGCCGTCGGTTCGCGGCGGCGCGGCCCAAAGCAAGGGAGGAAAGAATGTTGAAATTCGCATTGAAACTGGCGGCTGCCGCAACGCTGCTCGCCGGTGTTTCTATGGGCGCGCCGGCAATGGCGCAGGATGGCCAGAAGACGTTCTACCTGCTGTCGCATGGCGGTCCCTCGGATGCGTTCTGGCTCGACTGGAATGCCGGCGCGACCAAAGCCTGCGACCAGCTCAAGGTGACCTGCAAGATCTCCTTCAGCGGCGGCGACATGGCGGCGCAGAAGGAGGCCTTCAATTCCGCGCTTGCGGCCAAGCCCGACGGCATCGCCACCACCTCGGCCCAGCCGGGCCTGTGGACCGAGGAAGTGAAGGCTGCCAAGGCGGCCGGGATCCCGATCGTGTTCTTCAACACAGACGATCCGGCGACCGGACGGCAGGCCTATGTCGGCGCCGATCTCAAGGAGGCGGGCGTCATCTGGGCCAAGTATCTCGTCGACCACAAGATGGTGAAGCAGGGCGACAAGGTGTTCCTGCCGGTGGAAGTGCCTGGCGCCAGCTATCAGCAGCTGGAGACCGAAGGCATCGCCAGCGTCTTCGATCCGTTGGGGATCAAATATGATGTGGTCGATTGCGGCACCGACCCGGCCGGCATCATTGCCAAGATGACCGACTATATGGTGGCCAACAATCCGCCGGCGATCATCGCGCTTGGCGATTCCGTCGCGGCCAGCGTCAAGCGGGTGTTCGACGGCGCAGGTGTGCCGGCCGGCAAGATCTCGGTCGTCGGCTGGGGCAATTCGAAGGAAACCGCGGAAGCCGTGAAGTCCGGCTTCGTCAACGCGGCCGCCTGGCAGTTCCCGTCTGCGCAAGGCTTCATGCCGGTGGCATTGCTCGGGCTCGCCGCGTCGGGCGAACCGATCGGCTACGACATCCATACTTTCAGCCTTTACGACGCCTCAAGCGTCGAACCGATCCTGAAACTCTACGACACGAAGTGAAAACCGGTCCCCGCGGCGCAGGCCGCGGGCACCACTTCAAAGCATGGTTCAAGCAGTCATGATGATCGCCGCAGAAGACGAAATGCCTGTCGGGAAACGCAGATCGAGCCTTATGAGCTCGCCGCAATTCTCCTCGCTCGTCATCCTCATTGTCCTCCTTGCGGTGTTCGCCATCGCCGATGCCAATTTCCTGTCGCCGCTCAACATCTCCAACATGATGGCGTTCCTGCCTGAGCTCGGCATCATCGCGCTCGGCATGACGCTGCTTCTGACGGCGGGCGAATTCGACCTGTCGGTTGGTGCCGTGTTCGGGCTGGCGCCGGTCGTCGTCATGCTTCTGGTGCAGAACGGAGGCGTCGATATCGGCATCGCGCTTCTGGCCGGGCTTCTGCTGTGCGTCGCCATCGGCGCGATCAACGGGTTGATCGTCACCAAGATCGGCATTTCGTCCTTCCTGGTCACGCTGTCCATGCTGCTCGTGGTGCGCGGGGCGGCACTCTACATCACACAGGGCTTTCCGCTGAAATCCTGGGACCAGCCAGGCTTTTTCGTCACGCTGCTGGCCGGCAGCTTCAATGTCGGTTCGTTCCGGTTCTACACCTCGCTGTGGTGGTTCATCGGCCTATCGCTGCTGGCGATCTACATCCTGCGCTATGCCAAGCTCGGCAACTGGATCAGCGCCATCGGCTCCAATCGGAACGCGGCGGTGGCGCGCGGCGTGCCGGCGGACGCCGTCAAGGTGTGGCTGTTCATCCTGACTTCGGTCCTGGCGGGGCTGGCCGGCATGATCAGCGCCTTCCGCATCTCGGCCGCCTCACCGGTGGCCGGCACCGGCTACGAGCTCGAAGTGATCGCCATGGTGGTGGTCGGTGGCACGGCGCTGACCGGCGGACGCGGCACGATCCTCGGCACCATCGTCGGCGCGCTGATGCTGCGCGCGATCCGCAACGGCATCGTGCTGATCGGCGTGCCGGGCCTCGCCTACAACATCTTCGTCGGCCTCATCATCCTCGCCATGCTCATCCTGCACGCTTTGCTGCAGAAGAACGCTGCAAGGGGCTGACGATGGAAGTTCTCCGGCTGCAAAATCTGCAAAAATCCTTCGGCAGCGTTCGGGCGCTGAAGAATGCGTCCTTTGCCCTCAAGGAGGGCGAGGTGGTGGCCTTGCTCGGAGACAATGGCGCCGGCAAATCGACGCTGATCAAGGCGATCTCGGGCGTGTTTCCAGCCGACCGCGGAGACATATATGTGCGCGGCGAGAAGGCATCGATCCGCTCGACGCGCGATGCAATGGATCTCGGCATCGAGACCATCCACCAGGACACGTCGCTGGCGCCGGATCTCAGCATCGCGCGCAATCTTTTCCTTGGGCGCGAGCCGGTCAAGCTGAAATGGCTGGGCGTGTTCGCGCCGCTCGATTTCGCCAAATTGCGCGACGCGGCGTCGGCGCTGTTGAAGCGCGTCGGCATCTCGAAAAAACTCGACGCCGATGCGCTGGTCTCTACGCTGTCGGGTGGCGAGCGGCAGTCGATCGCGATTTCTCGCGCCATGCAGTTCGCCGCCAAGGTCATCATCCTCGACGAACCGACCAACAATCTCGGCGTCGAGGAAACCCACGGCGTGCTGCGCTTCGTCAAGGAGGTGCGTGAGGCCGGTCATTCCGTGCTTTTGATCACCCACAACATCCACCACGTGTTCCAGGTTGCCGACCGCATCATCGTCATGCGCCGCGGCGAGATCGTCGCCGAGCAGACGGTTGCCGATACCGATCTTCTGACCGTGGAAAGCATCATCACCGGCGCCGACATGTCGGCCCTGCTGAAAGAGACGAGAGCGAAGTGAAGAAGTTGGCCGTCACATGGTAGAACTCTATGGCAAGACGCTTTCGCGCCGGCAGGTATCGGAACGTTCGGGCATGCTGTCGCAATTTGCCGGCGTGCGGCTGATGACGCTTGCCGACGGGGTGGAACGCGGCATTCGCATGCTGGAGTTCCGCACCGGCTCGGGCATGCGTTTCACGGCGCTGGTCGACCGGGCGCTCGACATCGCCGATTGCGACTTCAAGGGACAGGCGATCGGCTGGCATTCGCCGAGCGGCTTTCGCAGCCCCGGCCTGCACGACTATGAGGGGGAGGGCGGGCTCGCCTGGGCACGCTCGTTTTCTGGGCTGCTTGTCACCTGCGGCCTCGACCACATATTGGGTCGGGAAGAAGTGCCGGCCGATAGCTACAACTACCCGGGAAAGAAGACCGTGATCCATTCGCTGCATGGCCGCGTCGGTACCATTCCGGCGCGGTTGACCGGTTATGGCGAGATTTGGGATGGCGACCGCTGCGTGCTTTGGGCCGAAGGCGTCGTTCAGCAATCGGCGGTGTTCGGCGAGGATCTGCACCTGCTGCGGCGCATCGAGGCCGATGTCGGCGGCAACGAGATCCGGCTGTCGGACCGCGTCGTCAATCACGGCTTCAACCGCACGCCGCATATGTATTTCTACCACGTCAACGTCAGCCATCCCTTGCTCGATGAGGGCTCGCGCTATCTGGCGCCGATCCGCGATGTCGTCTGGGCTGGCCATGCAGGCGAACGCTACGAAGCGCAGACGGTCGGTTACCGCACCGTGCCGGCGCCGCGACTGGGCTTCAGCGAGCAGGTCTGGCAGCACGAGATGGCGGCGGACGCCAATGGCGAGGTGCCGGTGGCGGTGGTCAATGACGGCATAGGGCTTGGCCTGGAAGTGATCACGCGCAAGGATCAGCTGCCTTGCGCCTACCAATGGCAGAATTTCCAGGCAGGGCAGTATGCGCTGGGCATAGAGCCCTCGACACACCATGTCTTGGGCAATCTCGCGGCGCGCGAGCGAGGCGAGATGATCTGGCTGGAGCATGGCGAAGGCCGTTCTTACGACGCGGTGTTCCGGGTGCTCGACGGCGCCGGCGCGATCGCCGCGGCCGAAGCGAAGATCGCGTCGATCGCCAGGCAGCCGCAACAGGATTATCCTGTGCCGTCGGGCAATTTTCCGGGATTGGCGGACAGGGCATGATGCGAAACGAATGCTCCGGCTGGCGGGCTGGAAATCGGAGGTCGATGTGATGGAGAAAAAGCGCGACTATAGCCTGGTCGGGGAAAGCACGCGCACCGCGATCGAGACCGGGCTGGCCTCGGCCGAGTGGTATCACACCGATGTGCCGCGCAAGGCAATCAAAGAGCTGATGCAACGCTCGGACGGGCCGGCGATCCGCGACACGATCATCTGGATCGTTGCCATATTGGGCTCTGCCGCCGGGATCGCCTGGTTCTGGGGCACGTGGTGGGTGGTGCCGTTCCTGCTCGTCTATGGCGTGCTCTACGGCTCGTCCAGCGACTCGCGCTGGCACGAGTGCGGCCACGGCACCGCTTTCCGCACGCGCTGGATGAACGATGCCGTCTACCAGATCGCCAGCTTCATGCTGATGCGCAACCCGGTGACCTGGCGCTGGAGTCATGCCCGCCATCACACCGACACGATCATCGTCGGCCGCGACGCCGAGATCGCGGTGATGCGTCCGCCGGACCTGCTGCGCGCCGCACTCGCCTTCACCGGCATTCTCGATTTCCGCTATTCGCTGCCGACGCTGGTGCGCAATGCGTTCGGCAGCATCTCGCCCGACGAGAAAAGCTTTATCCCCGAGATGGAGCTTCACAAGGTGGTCACCGCCGCGCGCTGGCATGTCGCCATCTATGTCGCGGCGATCGTGCTGGCGCTCTATCTGTGGTCGTTCCTGCCGCTGGTGCTGATCGGCCTGCCGCGCCTCTACGGCAGCTGGCACATGGTGCTGACCGGCCTGCTGCAGCATATCGGCCTGGCCGATAATGTCACCGACCACCGGCTGAACACGCGCACCGTCTACATGAACCCGATCAGCCGCTTCATCTACTGGAACATGAACTACCATGTCGAACATCACATGTTCCCGATGGTGCCGTATCACGCGCTGCCGAGGCTGCATGAATTGATCAAGCATGATCTGCCCGCGCCGAACCCTTCGATGTGGCATGCCTATCGCGAGGTCTGGCCGGTGCTGCTGAAGCAGCTTCAGTACGAGGACTATTTCCTCAAGCGTGAATTGCCGCCGACGGCCAGGCCGTACCGGGACGAGTTCCATGCGCTGACCGTTCCGGCGGCGGCGGAATAGGGGAGAAGCAGATGGCCGACTGGGTTGAAGCGTGTGGCGTCGACGATGTCGAGGAAGAGGATGTCATCCGCTTCGATCATGGCGGCCGTACCTTCGCCATCTATCGCAGTCCCGATGACGAGTACTTCGCAACCGACGGGTACTGCACGCATGAGAAGGCGCATCTGGCCGATGGGCTGGTGATGGACGACATCATCGAATGCCCCAAGCACAATGGCCGCTTCAACTACAAGACGGGTGTGGCCCGAGGCGCACCGGTATGCGTCAATCTCGCCACCTATCCGGTGAAGGTCGAGGCTGGCAAAGTGATGATCCAGATCGGCTGACCTGCCGCCGAATGCAACTGAGGGAACCCATTTGATGAGCCGAAAAAGACCAACGGTGGCGGATTTGCGCGCCATGAAGGGCAAGCGACAGCTGACCATGCTGCGCGTGCTGACGATGGACGAGGCCGAGGCCGCCGAGCGCGCGGGGGTCGACATCGTCTCGGTGCCGCCCGAACTGGTGCTCAACCCGCAATACCGGGACGCCGCACCCAGCCTGTTCACCATGCCGGGCGACAATTTCTACGAGATCGGCACGGCGGACGATTTCGTGCGCTGGGCTTTCCTGCTCTACAAGGCCGGCGCCGACGCGGTCTATTGCAGCGCCGGTTACGCCACGATCAAGCGGATGGCCGATGACAATATCCCGGTGATCGGCCATGTCGGGCTGATCCCGTCACGGGCCACCTGGACCGGCGGCTTCAAGGCGGTCGGCAAGACCGCCGACACCGCCATGGAGGTCTTCGCGGCGGTGAAGCAGCTGGAAACTGTCGGCGCCATCGGCGCCGAGATCGAGGTCGTACCGGTCGAGGTGGCCAAGGCGATCTCTGAACGGACATCGTTGATCATGCTGTCGATGGGAGCGGGCACCGGTTGCGATGCGCAATATCTGTTCGCTGACGACATCCTCGGCCAGAACCGTGGCCACATGCCCCGTCACTCCAAGGTCTACCGCAACTTCGCCGCCGAGTATGATCGTTTGCAGGCCGAGCGTATCGCCGCGTTCTCGGAATATGTTGCCGATGTCAACAGTCTTGCCTATCCCGAAGACAAGCATGTGGTGCATATGGATCCGGCTGAGCTCAGCCTGTTCATGAAAAGGGTCGACAGGGCGTGAAATCTCAAGGCAATGATGCGACGGACGACGCCGCGCCGGTTCATATTCTTACGCTTTCTTGCGAGGACCAGCCGGGGATCGTCGCCGCGGTCACGGCGGAGCTTGCCGCGAACGGCGCCAACATCGCCGAAAGCAGCCAGTTCTGGGACCGGCAGACCAATCGCTTTTTCATGCGGATCGCCTTCATCAGCCCGCCAGGCTCGACCAGGGACAGTCTGGAACGGGCCTTGAAATCAAGTGTCGACCGGTTCGGCATGAAGACCGCGCTCGTCGATCAGGGGCGCCGCCCGAAGATCATCGTCATGGTCTCCAGGTTCGACCACGCGCTTCTGCATCTGCTGTACCAGATCAGGGTCGGCTGGCTGAACGCGGAGGTTGCCGCCGTCGTCTCCAACCACGAGGATGCCCGCCGCTTCGCCGAGCTGGAGGGCATTCCCTACCACCATTGGCCGACCACCAGGGAGAACAAGGCCGAGCAGGAACAGAAGCTGCTGGACCTGGTGCAGCAAACAGGGGCCGAACTGGTCATCCTGGCGCGCTACATGCAGGTGTTCTCGAAAAGCCTGTCGGACCGGCTGTTCGGACGGGCGATCAACATCCACCATTCCTTCCTGCCGAGCTTCAAGGGCGCCAAGCCTTATCACCAGGCCTTCGACCGCGGCGTCAAGCTGATCGGTGCGACGGCGCATTACGTCACGTCCGACCTCGACGAGGGCCCGATCATCGATCAGGAGACCGAACGCGTCACCCATGCGATGAGCGCCGAGGATTTCGTTGCCGTCGGGCGCGACATCGAAAGCCGGGTGCTGGCGCGCGCGGTCAAGCTGCATCTCGAAGCCCGCGTCATGCTCAACGGCCACAAGACCGTCGTTTTCTGAGCGAAGCCGCGTCAGGCCGGCCAGCTTCCGCCGGCGAGCGCAGCGTAAAGTGCCTCGGCGTCGATACCGAGCGGCCGGTCCTCTTTCAGCATGGGGACGAGAGCGCGTATCGCCGCGTGAAGTGCGGCGGTGCCTGGCGCCAATGTGAAGCCGTCGCGCAGGTCTATGGCCTGTGCGGCGGCCATCAGTTCGAAGGCGATCAGCCGCCGCCACAGCTCGATCATCCCGGCGCATTTCGCAACCGCCAGAGGCGTCTGCGTGGCGTGATCCTCGACGCCTTCCGACACGGCCAGGAAGTCGAGCATCACCGGATTAGCCTTGTGGCGGATGGCGGCCAGGATCGAGGTCACTGTCTTCTGCAGCGGCACGAAGCCGGCCGAGGCGCCGCCGACCGGCGACAGATATTTCGGCAGGCCATTGCGGCCCGAGCCAGTGAGCTGGATAAAGCGGGCGGCACTGGCCGCGGCACATTGGGCGATCGCCAGGCCGAGCGTCTCGAAGGCGAGCGCCAGTGCGGCGGTGTGGAAATTGCCGGTCGACAGCACCAACTCATCATCGCCCAGCACCAGCGGATTGTCGGCGGCGGCGTTGAGTTCGATCTCGACAGCCTGTCTCGCCTGACCGATCGCCTCGATCAGCGCGCCATGGATCGACGGCATGCAGCGGATCGACAGCGGGTCCTGCAAGGTGGTCGGCACCAGCGCCTCGTCGCGGACGAGCAGATCGTGCAGCACCTTGGCTGCTTCCTGCTGGCCGGCCGCCGGGCGCGCCATGTGCAAGCGCGGATCGAGGATGGTGCGGTTGGCACCAAAACCTTCCATGGTCAGCGCCCCGGTCTGCTGTTGCTGGGCAAGAGCCGACAGCGCATCCGTCACCGCAAGCGCGCCGCTGCCGGCGGACACCGCCGAGGCATTGATCAGCGACAGCCCATCCTTGGGCGCCAGGCTGATGGGGGCGAGGCGCGCCATCATCAGTGCCTTGGCCGCCGGCATGCGACGGCCCTGATAGTCTGCTTCGCCTTCGCCGGTGAGCATGCGGGCGAGTGCCGTCATCAGCACCAGATCGCCGGCGCCGATCGAGCCGAGTGACGGCATGACGGGATGGACGCCGGCGTTGAGCGCGTCGACCAAAGCGACGAAGACGGAGGGCGAAAGGCCGGAGCCGCCAACCGACAGCATCGCGGCGCGGGCAAGCATAGTAGCGCGCACGGCTTCAACCGGCAGCACCTCGCCGACGGCGCCGCTGCGTCCTTCAAGCAATTGGCGCTGGAAGGCGCCGGCGTCGCCGTCGACAGCAGTGCCGAGATTGGCGCCGAGTCCGGTGTTCAGGCCATAGATCTGCTGGCCGGATGCGGCGGCCTGGTCGAGCACTTTTCGCGCCTTCTGCAGCCTGCCGATGACATCGGGTCCGATCTCCACCTTGCGACCATCGCGGGCCACGGCGGCGACATCGCCAATGCCGACGCCGGCTCCGGAGAGGACGAGCACGGTCATGCGAAGCGCAGCCGCTGGCCAATGCCTTGCACTTGCGCCTTGGCCAGCATCGCCTTGCCCAGCGCAATGTCGGACAGCGACAGGCCACGATGCCAGAATAGGATCGTTTCGTCGTCGCTTTCGCGCCCGACTTTCAGACCGGCGGCGATCTGGCCAAGCTCGGCGTGCAGCGTCTTCTCGCTCAGCCGCCCGGTCTCGACATGGGCGCGCAGCGAGCCGAACTTGCCGCCCTTGCACTGGCCCCAATCGTCGACGACCATTTTCTGCATGATCTCGGTCAGCGACAGTTCGACCGCGCTCATCGTGCCATAGGGCACGACCAGCGCGCCGGGCTTGATCCATTCGGTCTTCAGCAATGGCTGCGGCTCCGGCAGCCGCGAGGCTTCGACGACGATGTCGGCGCCCTCGATGCAGCTCTTCCAGTCGGCCACCGCAGTGACCGTCTTGCCGAGATCGGCGGAGAGTTTGGCGGCAAAACCGTCGCGGCTTTCCGGCCGGCGCGAATGGACGCGGATCTCGTCGAAGTCGAAGAGATGGTCGAGCAGGCGCACGTTCCAGTAGGCGGTGCCGCGCGCGCCGATATGGGCCAGTACCTTGGAATTCTTGCGCGCCAGATGTTTGGCGCCGATGGCGGTGACAGCGCCTGTGCGCATGTCGGTGATGACGGTGGCGTCGAGGATGGCGCGCGGCGTGCCGGTTCGCGGATCGAACAGATTGAGGATGCCGAATTCGGAAGGCAGGCCATGCAGGTAATTGTCGACATAGTCGCCGACGATTTTCACGCCCGCCGTGTCGAGCGGCGCGACGTAGCCACGCAAGACATTGAAATGACCGTGGAAGGACGGGTCCGGTTCGAGATGGACGCGCGGCTCGATCACCGTCTGGCCGTTGCCTTGCGCCACCAGGCCAGCCTCGACGGCGGCAATGATTTCACCATCGGTCATGGCAAGGGCATCGATGTCGAGGGCATTGAGGTAGTCGATATAGATGGGCTTCATTTTACGCAGACACTTTCCTCGGCCACCCCGTCCATCCCATAGCAGGCCATGGCGCGACCCGAAAGTTTCGCGACACGAAAGTTTGTTGCGCTATCTCTGGACGCGGCCGGCCAAATGCTGTTCAAACCGGTTCCGTCATGACTGCCATTCCCGATACCGAAATCTTACCCGAAACGGCCACCAATGCGCGGCGCGTGGCGCTGATCGTCGCCATCGCCTTCTTCATGCAGTTGCTGGATTCGACGATCATCTCGACCTCGCTGCCGCAGATGGGCGCGTCCTTCGGCGTGTCGCCGGTGGCAATGAGCATCGGCATCACCGTCTACATGCTGACCATGGCGGTGTTCGTGCCGCTGTCGGGCTGGCTCGCCGACCGGTTCGGGGCGCGCAACATCTTCCTGCTGGCGATCGTCCTGTTCACCCTGGCCTCGCTCGCCTGCGGCCTCTCGCAAACCCTGACCCAGTTCGTCGCCGCCCGTGTCGTGCAAGGGCTCGGCAGCGCGCTGATGACGCCGGTCGGGCGGATTCTCGTCCTGCGCAATGCGTCGAAATCCGAATTGCTCAACGCCACGGCGCTGATCACCTGGCCGGCACTGTTTGCGCCGGTGGTCGGGCCGGTACTCGGCGGCTTCATCACCACCTATCTGTCCTGGCACTGGAATTTCTTCATCAACATCCCGCTCGGCGTGATCGGGCTGGCGCTGGTCGCGCGCTTCATTCCGGGCGACCGTGTGGCTGACCCCAAGCCGCTCGACTGGCCGGGTTTTTTCCTGACATCGGCCGGACTTGCCCTGCTGCTCTATGGCCTTGAACGCATTGCTCATCCGGAGGACGGCGTGCTGCCGACAGCGCTGCTGATCGTTGCCGGCATCGTCATAGGCTGGCTGGCGGTACGGCATCTCCGGCGGGCGCCGCATCCGCTGCTCGATCTCTCCTCGTTCAATGTGCTGACCTTTGCCATCTCGACATTGGCCGCCGGTACCATTTTCAGGGTGGCGATCAATGCCACGCCGTTCCTGCTGCCACTGCTGTTCCAGGTCGGCTTTGGCCTCTCGCCCGTCGATGCCGGCTTGATGATCCTGGCCTATTTCCTCGGCAATCTCGGCATGAAGACGGTGACGACGCCAACGCTGCGGCGTTTCGGTTTCCGCTCGGTGATGGTCGTCAACGGCATCATCGCCTCGGCCTCGATCATGGCTTGCGGGGCGATCTCGCCGCAGACGCCACAGGCGCTGGTGGTGGCGCTGATGCTGATTGCCGGCCTGACGCGCTCGATGCAGTTCACCGCGCTCAACACACTGGCCTTCGCCGACATCGATGCGGCGCAACGAAGCTCGGCGGCGACCCTGTCCTCGATGCTGCAGCAGGTGGCGATGCTGTTCGGCGTCGCGGTGGCGGCGGCGATCCTCAATTTGTCGCAGATCGTCAGGGATCGCCCCGCTCTCGACCTTGTGGATTTTCGAATCGCCTTCCTGGCGATCGGCGCCATCGGGCTGGTGGCGGCGTTGCGTTTTCTCGTGCTGCCGCCAAGTGCGGGCGCGGAGGTTTCCGGCCACTCGCCGGGAAATTGAGATCGATTTTTCCGCCTGATGCGGAGATAAATTCCGTCTCGTCCTTTCGCCGTAGTGCAGCGCTTTCGCGAGCGGCCGCAATGGCGCAACCAATTGCCAAAGTGCAGGCTTTTCCATGCATTGCGCCAGCTTCGGCAATCGACGCGTCCACTCGGTAAATATCGCTGCCGGCCTGGGTTCCGAGCGCGGATTCATTTGACGAACCGGCGTTGGGCCGATTAGCGTTCTTTCCCAGGGATGGCAGCGCTGCCATCGGGGCAAACGCAGACATGAACACGATCGGCTGGCCGAATTACAGGAGCCTGAATCAGGAAGGCATTGTCTTTGCCATAGCGGTGGTGCTGTTCGTTGCAGCGGCCATAGGCCTGCCGGGCTTCATCGACCCCAACAACCTTGTCGCCATTGTCCGCTCGGTGTCGGTGCTCGGCATTCTGGCCCTTGGCATGGCTGTCGTCATCATCGGCCGCGGCATCGACCTCTCCGCCGTCGCGATCATGGCGATGTCTGTCGCCTGGTATCTGCAACTTCTGAATTCGGGGACGCCGGACGGGCTGGCCTTCGCCTATGTGCTGGCCGGTGTGCTGGCCATCGGCCTGCTCAATGGCTTTCTCGTCGCCTATGCCGACGTGCCGGCGATCTTCGTGACGCTGGCGACAGGCTCCTTCGTCTTCGGCTATGTGCGCTCGCAACTGATCACGCAGGATGCCGTGCCGGTGCCGCAGGGCCATTGGGTCGAGCTGCTCGGCGGCCTGCGCTTCCTCGATGTTCCCATCGAGGTGTTCGTCTTCGCCGGCCTGGCATTCCTGTTCTTCCTGTTCCTGCGCTACACCAAATGGGGACGCTACATCTATTTCGCCGGCGACAATCCGGTGGCGGCGCGCAACATCGGCATTCCGGTGCGGCCGATGCTGGTGCTGCGCTATGTGCTTTCCGCCCTGGTCGCACTGGTCGCCGGCCTGCTGACGGCGGCGAGCCTGCATTCGATCAACACCCGGGTCGTCAACTCAACGCTGCTCTACGATATCGTGCTGGTGGCGGTGATCGGCGGCATCGGCCTGTCCGGCGGGCGCGGCGGGGTGCGCAACGTGCTGGTCGGTGCGGCACTGATCGGCATCCTGCTCAACGCCATGACCATCATCGACATTCCGCTGCTCTACCAGAACCTGATCAAGGCAGCGATCCTGCTCGGCGCCATCATCGTCGACGGCATCATCAATCCACGTGACGAGCAGACCGCCCAGCAAGGCGATATCTAAACCTACCGCGGACGGTTGGGGCCGGCCGTGAACAGCAACAGCAAAAACAGAGGATCTGACATGAAACTGATCAAGACACTTATGGCCGCCGCCACGGCGCTTGCCGTTACCACTTTCGTGGCGCCAACCTTTGCCGCCGATGATCCCGGCCCGGCCGCCTATGCGCAGGCGCTCAAGGGCAAGCGCGTCATGCTGGTGCCGCTGGCGATGGGCTTCGACCTGGCGCAGGGTTGGTCGCATTACCTGAAGACAGAAGTCGAGGCCTGGGGCGGCGTATTCGAGACGCGTGACCCGAACTGGGTCGTCGATGCCGGCGCGCAGGCGATCACCGACGCCATCTCGTCGGACACCAGGCCGGACGTGCTGATCATCCATGCGCCGGACCTCAACTCCTATTCCAAGCTGATGAAGAAGGCGCAGGCCGCGGGCACCTACGTGATACTGGTCGACAATCCGGCGAACTTCCCGGCTGATGCCTTTGTCGGCAGCGACTGGGACCGGCTCGGCCAGCTCGAGGCCGAAGCGGCGATCAAGGGCTGCGGCCCGAACTCGTCAAAGAAGATCGGCCTTGTGCAGGGTGACCAGGCCAACTCCTCCAGCCTCTATCAGTATGCCGGCATCATGAAGGTGCTGGACAAGAATCCCGACTTCAAGGTGGTGGCAAAGCCCGATTCAAACTGGGATGCGACGACCTCGCGCAACGTGACGACGACGATGCTGCAGCAGAACCCGGACATCTGCGCCATCATCGATTTCTGGGATGGTGACGCCACCGGCGCGGCCGCCGCGATCCGCGACGCCAAGCTCGACGGCAAGGTGTTCCTGGTCACCACGGGCGGTGGCGAGAAGGCGGCCGATTGCGACAAGCTGCAGGACGGCACCTATGGCGCCGTGGTGATGACCGATCTTGCTCGCCAGTCGGGCGACATGAACGCGATCATCAAGTTCCTGCTGCAGAGCGGCCAGCCGGCCGGCACCTCGCACACCTACATCTACACGCTGGAAAAGGCGACGACCAAGGCCGACCTGAAGCCCGACAGCTGCTGGGACCTGAAGGCGCTGCAGGCGCAAGCGGCTGCGAAATAAGCCGATCCTTGCCAACACCGATCAACGAGGTGGCCGGATTGCCCGGCCACCTCTTTCTCATGGAATAGCAGCTGCCGATGTCCTTTCGCGAACGCCTCCAGTCCTGGCGCTACAATCTCGTGCCCGACCATGTCGTCGGCGAGATCCTGACCAAACGCTGGACCGACAACGCCATTCCGTTCCTGGCGCTGGTGGCGACGCTGGCAACCTTCGGTTCGATCATTCCCGGCTTCTTCAAGCTGACGGCGCTGCAGGAATCGACCCGCCAGCTTGGCGAGTTCTCGATGGTCGTCACCGGCATGACGGTGGTGATGCTGGGTGGCGGCATCGACCTGTCGGTCGGCTCGATCTTCGCGCTGTCCTGCTTTTCCGCCGTCTATGTTTTCTTCATCCTCGAACAGTCGATCTGGCTGGCGCTGGCTGCGTCGCTGGCCACCGGTCTCATCTTCGGCGCCATCAACGGCTACCTCGTCGGCTATCTCAGGCTGCGCGCCTTTCTGACCACGCTGGTCACCTTCATCTTCGGCCGGGCGCTGTTCGACATCCTGGTCACCACCTATGCCGCCGACGTACAGCTCTCGACCGCCACATCGGATGTGCTCGACTTCATCGGCGACAGCACCTTCTGGGGGCTGTCCGTCTCGGTGTGGCTGGCAATCATCCTGGCGATCGTCACCCACATCGCGCTGACCCGTTCGCGGCCGGGCTGGCATGTGCTGGCGGTCGGCGGTTCCAGGCGCTCGGCGCACAATGCCGGCATCCGCGTGCGCCGCACCGTGTTCATGACCTACGTCTTCTCCGGCTTCTGCGCCTCGATCGGCGGCTTCCTCATCGCCTGCCGGCTGAGCGGGGCAGGGCCGGGCACGGGCCTCAACCTCGAGATCATGGCGCTGACGGCGGCGGTGGTCGGCGGCGTCAGCCTCGGCGGCGGGCGCGGCTCGGTGATCAAGGGCCTGATGGGCGCCATCATCGTGCTGACCATGACCAACGGCCTGATCCGGCTGGGCTACGGCACCGGCACCAACCAGATGGTGCTGGGCATCATGCTGGCGGTGGCGGTGACCATTGACATTCGCTGGCTGAAGAACCGCCACAAGGTGCTCAACGAGGTCTATGTCGCGCCTGTCTATCTCAGAATGGGCGAAACGCAGTCGGCCGCACCCGGCTCGGGCACGCCCTACGAGCTTGATAACAGGCTGTCGGCAGCCGACCATATCGGGCTTGGCGAACTGGAGGGGCCAGAAGACGTCATCCTCGACCGCGACGACAATCTCTATTGCGGCACGCGCCATGGCGAGATCGTCCGCTTCTTCGCGCCGGACTATGTCAAATCGGAAGTGTTTGCCCATATCGGCGGCTTTCCGCTCGGCCTCGCCTTCGACAAATCGGGCAATCTGATCAGCTGCGTCGGCGCCATGGGGCTTTACTCCGTCTCGCCGGATCGGGAGGTCAAACGCCTGTCGGCCGAAACGTCGCGCTCCTGGACCTCGATCGTCGACGATGCGCGGCTGCGTGACCCCAACGACTGCGACATCGCACCCGACGGCCGCATCTATTTCACCGACTCGACCAAGCGCTACGACGCCCATGACTGGGCGCTGGACTCGATCGAGAACCGCGCCACCGGCCGGCTGCTGGTCTATGAGCCGAAGGACGGTTCGACGAAGACGCTGCTCGACGGCTATCGCTACACCAATGGTGTGTGCATGGCGCACGACGGCAAGTCGCTGTTCTTCGCCGAAAGCTGGGCCTGCCGCGTGCACCGCTACTGGCTGGAGGGGCCGAAGGCCGGTACCGCCGAGTGTGTCATCCGCGACATGCCGGGCTACCCCGACAACATCAACCGCGCCTCCGACGGCAATTACTGGATGGCGTGGCTTGGCATGCGCACGCCGAGCTTCGACCTGTCGCTGCGCCACCCCGATATGCGCAAGCGCATGACGCGCCGCTTGCCGCAGGACGAATGGCTGTTCCCCAACATCAACACCGGCGGCGTGGTGAAATTCAACGAAAAGGGCGGCATCGTCGAGGCGATGGGCGATCTCACGGGTGGCGCGCACCCGATGGTCACCTCGATGCGCGAGCACAAGGGATATCTGTTCGTCGGCGGCATCCTCAACAACCGCATCGGCCGCTACAAGATTTCAGGCGCAGACCCGAACTGGACCAGCCCCGCTTCCTATTGGGGAGCAAAGCCATGATCCTCGATCCTGTGCTGGACCTGTTTCGCGGCAAGGCGGTGACCATCCCGCCGCTCGATGGCGCTTTCCGACCCAACACATTGCTGGATGACGCGCTGGCTTTTACTGAGCTGACCGAGCCGGACAATCTGCTGGTTGCCGATGGCAGGCTGCTGGCCTCCAGCGGCAACGCAATCTATTCGATTGCTGCCGGAACCGAGCCCAGGGTTGTCGAAACCTTTCCGTCTCCGGTCACGGCGCTGGCGCTGTCGCGATCCGGCGAACTGACGGTCGGGCTGGAGAGCGGCAAGCTGCTGGTATCAGGCGAGGAGGTTTCGCTGCCGGCTGACCTCAGCTGCATCACCGCACTTGCCTATGCGGATGACGGCACGCTGTGGCTGGCCAACGGCTCGGCCGAGCATGCGCCGTCGCAATGGGCCGCCGATCTGATGAGGAAGGGCGCGTCCGGTTCGCTTTGGAAGCGAGACGCCGCGGGCGGTGATTTCCGCAAACTCGCCGGCGACATTGCCTTTCCCTATGGCCTGCACCCCGTCGGCAGGGATGTGCTGGTCAGCGAGAGCTGGCGCCATCAGTTGGTGCGCTTCAGCGCAGACGGCAATCGCGCCACGGCGCTGACGCATCTGCCCGGCTATCCCGCGCGGCTATCGCCGTCCGCCGATGGTGGCGCCTGGCTGACCTTGTTTGCGCCGCGCAACCGGCTGATCGAATTCGTGCTGCAGGAAACGCATTACCGTCAGGACATGCTGAGCCAGGTGCCGCCCGCCTACTGGATCGCGCCGGCGCTGGCCTCCAGCCGCAGCTTCCTCGAGCCGCTGCAATGCGGCGGCATCCGCACCATGGGCATCCACAAGCCATGGTCGCCGAGCCGCTCCTACGGGCTGGTGGTCAGGCTCGACCAGAAGATGCAGCCGCAATTCAGCCTGCACAGCCGCGCCAACGGCACGCGCCACGGCATCTGCAGTGTTGCGGAAAAAGACGGCCTTCTGTTCGTCGCCTCCAAAGGGGGCGACTGCATCCTTTCCGTCGCCACGGGAGGTTTCTGATGGAACCGATCGTCCGTCTGGAGAATGTCACCAAGAACTACCGCGGCGTGCCCGCGGTGAAGAATGTCAGCTTCGACCTGCGCAAGGGTGAGATCCATGCGCTGCTCGGCGAAAATGGCGCGGGAAAATCGACGCTGACCAAGATCATCGCCGGCGTGGTCGATGCCACCTCAGGCAAGATGTTCCACAAGGGCCGGGAGATCGCCTACGCTTCGCCGCATGCGGCCCTCGAGGCCGGCATCGCAATGGTGTTCCAGGAGACCAGCCTGGTCCCATCGATGACGGTCGCGCAGAACCTCTATCTCGGCACCGAAAAGTTCCTCAACCGGCTGCGCGGCACCTACATCTCCGCGCAGCAGTTCCTGCAATCGCTGAATTTTCCAGTCGACCCGAACGCGATGGTGGCGACGCTGGGTGCTGCCAAGCGGCAGATGGTCGAGATCGCGCGCGCGGTGCACCACAATGCCGAGATCATCATCTTCGACGAGCCGACGGCGACGCTGACGCCAGAAGAAAAGCGGCACTTCTTCGCGTTGATCCGGCGGCTGAAGGCGAGCGGCGTGTCGATCGTCTTCATCAGCCACGCGCTGGAAGAGGCGCTCGAGATTGCCGACCGCATCACCATTCTGCGCGACGGCGAGCTGGTCATCACCGACGACACGTCCGCCTTCGACCGCGACAGGATCGTTTCCGCCATGGTCGGGCGCACTTTATCGGGGGAGATCTACCGCCAGCGCGACGAAGCAAAACTGCGCAAGGCCGGCAAGAAAGTGCTGTCGGTGCAGGACATTTCGATGAGCAATGTCGTGCGCAACACGTCCTTCTCGATCTTCGAGGGCCAGATCACCGGCGTGTTCGGGCTGATCGGCTCGGGCCGCACCGAGACCTTCAAGATCGTCTCCGGCATCTACAAGCGCGATTTTCTGCGCGGCGGCGCCATCGAGCTGGACGACAAGCCCGTGCGCTATCTCGTGCCGAGCGAAGCGGTGGCCGACGGCATCGTCTATGTCACCGAGGACCGCAAGAGCGAGGGTATTTTCGAGACGATGGGCATTGCCGAGAACCTGTTCGGCGGACTGCTGGCGGCGGGCCGCGAAAAGGCCTGGGTGATCAACGCGCAGGAGATGCGCGCACTGTCAGCCGAATGGACGAAGACGCTGAACATCAAGGCGATCAACGACAATGCGCGGGTGGTCGAACTGTCCGGCGGCAACCAGCAGAAGGTGGTGATCGGCAAGGGGTTGGTGCAGCAGCCGCGCATCGTCATCTTCGACGAGCCGACGCGCGGCGTCGATGTCGGCGCGATCGCCGAGATCCACCAGATCATCAACCGGCTGGCCGACGAGGGCCTGGCCGTCGTCGTCATCTCGTCCTACCTGCCGGAGATCATGAATTTGTCGGACCGGATTTTGGTTTGCCGGCAAGGGCGTATCGTCGAGGAATTTTCGCCGGCGGAGGCTACGGAGGAGAAGATCATGTATGCGGCCGTGCATTAGGTTTTTGGCTGGTGCCTACGTTGATAATTGGCCAGGACATCCATCCCTTCGTCATCCACGGGCGGAGCAAGGCGCGCAGCGACGCGGCGCAGACCCGAGGATCCATGCCGCGACTCGGAAGCGCCGCGACCGTGCAGAATTCTGCTCCGTTGCACTCCGCGGCTGACGTCACTGCATGGATCCTAGGGTCTCCGCGACGGCGCTTCGCGCCTGCTTCGCCCTAGGATGACGAAGTTTAGGTGCCTCGGCTAATCTTCAACGCTATTGCGGGCCAAAAACTGAGTCAAAGAAGCTGGTTAGCCGCCTTTGCTCGAAACTTGATTCAACGAGCCAGTTCGTCGGTCAAAACGAAAGGAAACACCATGGCCACCACAAGACTCCTCAGCGATGCCGAGGTGGAGAAAATCCCGGCCGTGAAGGCCGTCTTCGACGACATCCGCGCGACGCGCAAATCCGATTTCGTCAACAATTTCTGGCGCGGGTTAGCCAACGATCCGCCGGCGCTGAAGCGGATCTGGGAACAGCTGAAGGTGGTGATGGTCGCTGACAGCGCCGTCGATCCGCTGACCAAGGAGATGATCTACATCGCGGTGTCGACCGCCAATGGCTGCTCCTACTGCGTTCATTCGCACACGGCCGCCGCCCGCGCCAAGGGCATGACCGACGCGCAGCATGGCGAGTTGGTTTCGATCATAGGGTTGGCTGGACAGACCAACCATCTCGTGACGGCGATGCAGATCCCGGTCGATCCACAGTTCGAGGTGAAGTGAGGATTAGTGGCGAGCCAGTGCTCGTTCTGCGACGTTTCTAACGTGAGGAATTGGCAGCGACGCACCTAAGTCCAGCCAATGAACGCTGTTGTAAAAGCGATGCTCGGCCCTATCAACATAGCGGTCCAATAGCTTTGTCACCCGAGATTTCGGCAGCGCCAGAACGCACCTTAGAGCGAACACAACCCTGTATTCGTCATCCTTCCGATCAAGCTCGCGCAATAACACTTCATCTCTCAAATCAATAAAGACCTTCCTAGGTAATTTCTTCGCGAGCGATATCCTGATTTCGTTATCAAGATCGAGCGCCAGCAGATCAGCAACGCGACCCTTTCCTAAGGTAAGGATAGCCGCAGCCTTTTGGGACGGCAATTTTGTTTGGTAGAATTCGAGCAATCCTCTTCGACGACCAGTAGGGTAGTCGCCCAATTTCCTGATGCGCTCGATGTCGGACCAGTCTCCGAAACGGGCGAGATATTTCAAGATACCCTTTGTGGCATCAATCTCCGTATCCCTAATCACGTCCCGTACCAAGTCGAGGTCTTGGACCTTCGCCAGTCCGCAAAGAGCCGCTAGGGCGTCATTACAAAACCTTTTCAACATGAAGTTTTCAAGATTTCTTATTTTAGGTTCCTGGCAGGCGACGATGGTCCCTGCGCTCCTTTCTTCATCAATCTTCCTGTCGAAATAGCCTTTGAAGCGGTCCCTCAAATTCTGCCTAATTTCGTCGCTAAATTTGGATGCGAACCGCGAATATAGAACGGACAATTCCCTTTCGCTGAATACGCCAGCGCTATTCGCTCTGGACCGCAGTGTTGAGAAATCAAGTTCAAGTAACCGGTTCATACGATAGATCTCGTAGTAGGTGTCATCCGTTTCACGGCCTGCAAACAAGCCAATCAAACTGTTGGATGGTTTGGTAATACATAGCGCCTGTTTTGCGACGTCGTCGTCAAGCTTGACGCCGTTTTTCTTTAAGGTCTCCGCAGCCAGTAGCCGGATTTCATGGTTGCTGTCGGTTAGAAGCGTTTCCGCCGCCTCCAACGCAATCTCGCTACGCGCATACAGAAGTTGAACCGCGTGAAGCCTAATAGACTCGGATTTGGCCGCTAAACATGAAAGCACCGTTTCTGTCGCTAGTGATTGCGAATTGCTGAAAAGCACATCCGCCAATTTCTGACCGACCTTATCAACTTCCTTTTCAACAACACGCTTGAGCGCGCCGTCCAGGTTGGTCCGCGACAAGATGCTGACGATCGCTTCCTCCACTTTCGTCCGGCGCTGTGGCGAACATTGCGCCGCTGCTTCTTCGATAAGAGGTAGGTCATCGTCGGTCGCATTTGAGCCCAAGAATGATAGGGCTGCGTCAAAGACTTGGCTAGAAGTTGCATCAGATAACCATGACGCAAGAACACGCTTCTGATCGAAGTACTCGTGAAGCGAAGGGATTGATTGAGACCCAAGGTCCAAAATCTCAATGGCGTACCGCTGCTCGCTTTCACTCCCGACTGCAGCGAGTACTTCGACACGGCTCCAGATGCCGCCCTCATCTTCGTACCTAGCAAGCCAGCGCCACAGGGGGACATTCTGATATTGAAATCCCACAACACCGCTGTCTACTAACGCTCGGACCTCTTGCTTCGAAAGTGCAGCATTTCTAAACTTTTGAAAAATCAAGTTCGCATCGTGATTGCCAACGTAGAACTCATCATTCCCCGACCGGCTAACAGAGGTTCCTATCAACCGTAGACGGGCTACTTCGTGCGCCGAAGTGCTTTCCCAATTCGGTGGTCTCTGCATCAGGCCATGAAGAAAATCTCGTGCCCCTTGATCGATCAACCAAGAATCAGAGGTAGGCGGATCGCTCGACTTGTCCTGAATCGAAGGAGCATCCTTGGGTTGACTAGATTGCGGGTCTTCTACAGTAAATATTTCGGTTTCACGCCAGCCTATCTCCTCTAATTTATCCCGAATAGTGTCTCGGAAAACCTGATGATCAGAGAAATCTTTGAAAAAGATTTTGTTCTCGTCGATGCATTTTTGCCGAAATTTTAACACCTTTCCGAGACCTTCGCCCGGCTTCATGTTAGGTGGAACTTCGACCATTTTGAAATAGATGGCCATGTCTTTCATGAGGCCATTTTCAATGCGGGCTTTAGATCTGAAATATTCTTCTTCGAAACCAGACGAATAATCCGGACCTGTCTTTGAACCCCAATTGTCGCAGAGTACCCCGATAAAGTAATCGCACTTGTCGAGGTCGTCATTAATTTTGCTTTGGGCGCGGACGTAACCTGGGACTGCGTCTTCCCATCCCAACAGCTTAAACTGAAGCCTCCAGCGATCAGAATGGCTGCGGTTTACACTGTTAACAACGTCATGCGCTGCTCGCCGTTCGTCTTTCAAGCCGCCAGGTGAGCCAATAAAAATACGAACTATTTTCTGTTTATCCGACACAGTTTTGCCCGTCCGCCCGCAGTGCATTGGCCCGTTGAGTCCCTGTTGGAGAGCGTAACGTGACGGTTGAAACCCGTCTAGACGGCTGATCGGACTAGCCGGCCTGCGGCTGCAGTGATCTGCGAGTGAGCCGTTGGTGGACGGTATTGCTCATAATCAACAAAGCAGTTTGCGGAAGAGGTTGGCGCTAGCAATTTTCGAAGACTTTTTCATGTGGTTGAAAGCATAGCACATCAAACGAGTGGATCTCGCCGTGTTGACGGAAAATGAACAAGCTCTTCGCTTTTGGCAGGGACAAGGCTTCGAGCCGATGCGGACGGCGGGGCCAGTCAGTATCGGCGCCAAACGGCATATGGCCCAGGTTTTGGGCCGGCGGTTGTAAGCAGCTACACCGGCCGGTAAACCTTCTCCGCCGTGTTCCAGAAAATATCCGCCTCCGCCGCCGCGCCATGGTTGGCCACCGCATTGCGGTGCGCCTTGATCAGCTCCGCGTGGCTGGTCCATAGCTTCTCGATCGGGAAGTTCGAGCCGAACATCAAATGGTCGGCACCCAGGATCTCGATCGTGTTGTCGACGATGTAGGCGATCAGCGCCGGGTCGTTGCGGTGGACGAAGGTGCCGAGGCCGGACAGCTTGGCGTAGAAATTGGGCGCCGCCGACAGCGTGCGCAGGCCTTCTTTCCAGGCTTCGGTGGTGTCCGGTTCCATGCCGGTCAGCATGCCGGCATGGGTGAGGATGAAATTCGTTTCGGGGTTCTCGCCGACCAGCGTCAGCCCGTCCTTCATCTGGGCGGGGAAAAGCTGCAGGTCGAAGGACAGGCCATAGTCCTTGAGCCGCGCCACATTGGCGCGCACCTTCGGGTCGATCACCTGGTCGGCCGAGGCGGCGAAACGGAAGGCCGGTGTCTCGTGCCAATGCAGCTGCATGCGCACGCCGCGCAGCAGCGGATATTTCTTCAAGCGATCGATCTGGGGCCTGATATCGTCGACGGTCATGTCGGTGTAGCCGACGATGGCATGCGGCCAGCCGGTTTCGTCGGATGTCTTCTGCAGGAAGGCGACTTCCTTCTCGAAATCCTCCTTGGCCCAGTTGGTCTGGACATAGAGGGCCTTCTCGACGCCCGACCCCTTCTGGTCTTCGAGAAACTCCTCGATCGGATAGTCGCGGCGGATCGGCTCGTAGGGACCAAAAATACGCGGCACCATCGGCCCGACCAGCCAGGGCTGGTCCTTTTGGCGCCAGATGTGGAAATGCGCGTCGATGGCTTTCTGCATCACGAAACCCTCTTCCAGATTGTCGCCGCCGCTGAAGCAGGGCGGGCGAGCGACAGGATGAAATCGGTGAGGCTTTTCACCGACGAGCCGTCGACGAGGTCGTCCAGTACCGGCAGGATGGCACGAAGTGCAGCCGTTGCCGGCCGGAAGCGCGGGTCGCCGGCTAGCGGTGTGGCCAGCGACAGCCGGAAAGCGCGGGCGCTCAGCCGTCGCATAGCTGTCTCCAACTCGCCATGATCGCCGCGCTCCAGCGCGTCGGACAGGATCACGATCGTGGCACCGCGTGCAAACGACGAGAAGCGCGGCACCGATAGGAAGGCGAGCAGCGTCGGTCCCATGCGGGTGCCGCCGTCCCAATCGTCGACCTGGGCCGCGGCGCGCGCCAGCGCCTGGCCGCGGTCGCGGATGCGCAATGCCCCGGTGACGCGGGTCAGCCGCGTGCCGAAGGTGAAGATTTCGGCGCGGTCGGCACCTTGCACGGCCGCATGTGCCAGCTTGAGGTAATCCGACGTGTGCAGCTTCATCGAGCCGGACACGTCGATCAGCAGCAGCAGCTTTCGGGGGACGGTCTGGCGGCGGCGCAGCAGCGGCGAGGGCACGTCGCCATCGGCGCTGACGATTTCCCGCAGCGACCGGCGCAGATCGAGCTTGCCGCGCGAATGCGTGCGTACGGTGCGGAAGGAGCGGCGGGCGGGCAAGGCTGAAGCGAGTTTGCGGCGGAAAGCGGCAAGGCGGTCATCGTCACGCTGGAAGTCGCGGCTGCTCAACTGCTCCAGTGCCGAGGACAGCTCGCCGCCCTCTTGGGTTTGTTCGGCTTCGATCCGTTCGTCGTCGGCGCCGCCATCATCCTTGATGCGGGTTTCCTCGTCGGCGTCGCCTTCCACCACGGCGGATGTGTTGCCATAAAAGTGGCTCTGGAAATGCGCTTCGAATTCGTCGTGGCGGTCGGGCGGCGGCGCCAGCGTCGCGAGCGCCGCCTCGCGGATGTCTGCCATCGAGCGCGGCCCGAGCAATGTCACGGCCTGCATGAAGCTGGAGACCTGCTCGGGCGCTATGGCGAAGCCGTAGCGGCGCAGCAACCGGGCGAAGCTGAGCAAGGGCGCTGCCGCGCGGGGTAAGCTTGTTTCCCGCATCATTGCGTGGCGCCCCCCTCTGTCCTGCCGGACATCTCCCCCGCAAGGGGGGAGATCAGCAGCTTCGATGCTTCGCTCCGTTCTGCGACGCTGGAGATTGTCGAAAGCCGGAATGACAGCCAATCTCCCCCCTTGAGGGGGAGATGTCCGGCAGGACAGAGGGGGGTGCTGTCCCGCCAGCGTTGCGGAATGAACGGGGAGAACGTGCCGTTGAGGTCTCGGCTCACGCCAGCGCCTCCTCGACAATCCGGCCAAGCTCGGGCGCGATGTAGGAGAGATCTTCCTCGTCCTTGATGAGCACGCCGATGGCGCGGCGGAAGGCTTCCGGCCACGGGCTGCCGCCTTTTTCCAGGATAGTGGCGGCGTTGGCCCATTCGACCGCTTCGGCGATCCCCGGCGGCTTGGCCAGCGGCCGGGCGCGAATAGTCTGCACGGCTGCCGCCACGGCGCGTGCCGTCGTCTCGGCCACATTGCCGGCGCGCAGCATGATGATGGCGGCCTCGCGCTCGGCGTCGGGATAGCCGATCCAGTGGTAGACGCAGCGCCGGCGCAGTGCTTCGGCCAGTTCCCGGGTGCGGTTCGAGGTCAGGATGACGATCGGCTGTGCCGCGGCGCGGATGGTGCCGCGCTCGGGAATGCTGATCTGGAAGTCGGAGAGGAATTCCAAAAGCAGCGCTTCGAATTCGTGGTCCGAGCGGTCGATCTCGTCGACCAGCAGCACGCGCTGCTCGGGCGCCTTCAGCACCTGCAGCAGCGGCCGGGCGATCAGGAAACGGTCGTCGTAGATGTCGATCTCATGCTCGCCGGCATGGCGGATGGCGAGCAGTTGGCGCTGGTAGTTCCATTCGTAGAGCGCATGCGCGGCATCGATGCCTTCATAGCATTGCAGCCGCACCAGATCACGGCCGAGCAGCGCGGCGATCGCCTTCGCCGCCTCCGTCTTGCCTACGCCCGGCGCGCCTTCGAGCAGCAGCGGCTTGCCCAGCCGGATTGCCAGGAAGATCGCGGTCGAAAGGCTCTCGTCGGCAAGGTAGCGCGAGGCGGCCAGATGCTGCGCCACCGCCTCCGGCGAGGTCGCGACAGTCTCGGCGCTTGTCCCGGTCATTCCAGCCCTCAGTTCGCCGCTTGCGCCTTCAGCGCGCGCAGGATGCGCTCCGGCGTGATCGGCAGCGTGTCGATGCGCACGCCGACAGCGTCGAAGACGGCATTGGCGACGGCGGGGATTTGCGGGTTGGCGCACATTTCGCCCGGCCCCTTGGCGCCGTATGGCCCGTCGGCGGAAGGACGCTCCAGCACGATGATTTCGGTTTCGGCGAGGTCGCCGGGGCCGGGCATGAGATATTGGTTGAAGTCGGTGCCGCCATGATCGCGGTTGGGATAGTAGGGTTCGGTCGTCTCATAGAGCGCGTGGCTGATGCCCATCCACGAGCCGCCGACCAACTGCTGCTCGACCATCTTCGGGTTCAGCGCTCTGCCGATCTCGAAGACGTTCTTCACCGTCACCACGGTAACCTCGCCGGTCTCGTCGTCGACCTCGACCTCGGCCACCGTGCAGGCATGGGCATAACAGGTCGACGGCTTCATCGCGCCGGTTTCCTTCTCGGGATAGGAGCGCGGGATCAGGAACATGCCGCGGCCGGAGATCGAGCGGCCACGCTTGAAATGCGCCGACAGCGCGACATCGAAGATCGAGATCGACTTTTGCGGTGCGCCTTTGACCAGGATGTTGCCCTGTCCATCGGTCTCGAGGTCGGAGGCGTTGACCTCCAACTCCTCGGCGGCCACTTCCAGCATCACCTGGCGCGCTTCCCTTGCCGCCTGGATGACGGCGTTGCCGGCGCGGTGGGTGCCGCGCGAGGCGAATGTGCCCATGCAGTGCGGGCCGGTGTCGGTGTCGGCGGTGTCGACGACGACACGGTCGGTCGGCACGCCGATCGTCTCGGCGCAGATCTGCGCCATGATCTGCTTCATGCCCTGACCGAGATCGACGCTGGAAAGCGTCACCATGAAATTGCCGGTCGGCGTCGAATGCACCAGCGCCTGCGTCGGGTCGCCGCCGAGGTTCATGCCGGTGGGATAGTTGATCGCGGCAACGCCGCGTCCACGCCTGATCGCCATCTCAAGCTCCCTTCACGTAAGACGACATGGCCATGTATTTCTCCGCCACCGGCCAGTTGGCTGCGCGCGAGGCTTCCTGCATGCATTCGATCAGCGCCGCGCCCTCGGTCGGCTGGCGATGCGCTTTCATGTCGCCGTCGCGATAGGCGTTGATGAAGCGGAATTCGAGCGGATCCATGCCGATCAGCCGCGCCAGTTTGTCCATCTGCACCTCCAGCGCGAAGTCGCCGATGGTGACGCCGAAGCCGCGCATGGCGGAGGAGGGCGTGCGGTTGGTGTAGACGCAGTAGGTGTCGATCCAGACGTTTGGGATGGTGTAGGGGCCGGGATAGTGCCCCGCGCCCTTCTGCGCGCCATAGGGCGAGTGGCGCGAATAGGCGCCGGCGTCGGTATAGCCGGTGACCTTGCGCGCGACGATGCGGCCGTCCTTCATGACGCCGTCCTTGATGACGACCTTTTCGGCCGCTCGCGGCGACGAGATCTGCATCTCCTCCTCGCGGCTGTAGATAAAACAGACTGGTCGTCCTGTTAATTTTGCGCCGAGGATGGCGATGGGCTCGACGATGACGTCGACCTTGCCGCCAAAACCGCCGCCGACGGTGCCGCCGACGAAATGCAGTTTGCTGCCCGGCATCTGCAGGATGATCGAGGTGTTGTCGAGCGTGAAGAACATCGCCTGCGTGTTGGTGTAGCAGGTGAAGCGGTCATTGCCCTCGGGTGCCACCACGCAGCCGGTGGTCTCGGTCGGCGCGTGCTCGATCGGCGAGGACTGGTAGCTCTCCTCCAGGATGTGGTCGGCGCCGGCGAAGCCCGCCTCGACATCGCCGAAGCGCACCTTGCGGCACTCGCCGCTGTCATAGAGGTAATAATTCTGGCCGTGATATTCGTTGACCAGGGGTGCGCCGGGCTTCAGCGCCTCTTCCATGTCGAAGACGGCCGGCAGCACCTCATAGTCGACCTTGACCTTGGCTGCGGCCTCTTGCGCGGCACGCTCGGTTTCGGCCAGCACGGCCACCACGGCCTCGCCCTTCCAGCGCACCTTGCCGTCGGCAAGCACCGTCTCGTCCTCCGGCCCGACCTGGATCAGGATCAGGATGGTGTAGACATTGTGCGGCACGTCCTTGGCGGTCAGAATCTTCACCACGCCCGGATGCTTTTCCGCTTCCGAGGTGTCGATCGAGCGGATGCGGGCATGGTGATGCGGGCTGCGCACCATCTTCAGGTGCAGCATGCCAGGGAAATTGCGGTCGGCGAAAAAGGCGGTCTTGCCGGTGACATGGCCTGGCGAATCCGAGCGCGGCCGGGGCTGGCCGATCTCGTTCAGATCGTCCTTGCGGATATCAGCGAAGTAGTTCTTGCGCAGTTCCATTGCTTTGGACCCCTCAGGCCGCGTTCTGCGAATTGGCGCGGGCGGCGGTCAGCACCGCCTGGATGATCGGCTCGTAGCCGGTGCAGCGGCAGATGTTGCCCGACAGCGCCTCGACCACCTCGTCGCGGCTGGGGTTGGGCGTATGGTCGAGCAACACCTTTGCCGCCATGATCATGCCCGGCGTGCAGAAGCCGCATTGCGTGGCGAACGTGTCGAGGAAGGCGCGCTGCAGCGGGTGCAGCACGCCAGCTTCCGAAAGTCCCGATGTCGTGCTGATGACGGCGCCATCGCAGGTCTCGGCCAAGGTCAGGCAGGAGAGCCTGAGTTCGCCGTCTATGATGACCGAACAGGCGCCGCAGGTCCCTTGATGGCAGCCGCCTTTCGGTGAGGTGTCGCCGATCTTGTCGCGCAGGGCCTGAAGCAGCGTCGTGCCGCTGTCGATGAATTCGGCCTTTTCCGAGCCGTTGAGCGTGAATTGAACCGGAACCTTTGCCATGTTTTCCTCCCAGCGCGCCTGCCCGAACCGGCGGACAGACGCGCGCCCCCGAACGAAATATTATGCGAGCAGCAACCGGCCGAGATGAACCGGCAAGACTTCGGCGCGATACCAGGCGCTGGCGATCGGGTCGGTGATGGGCGAGGTGCCATCACCGGCCGCGGCCAAGGCCGGCGCGATGCCGTCAGCGGTCAGCTTTCGGCCGATCAGCGCTTTTTCCGCCGCCCTGGCGCGCATTGGCCGATCCGCCATGCAGCCGAGCGCGATCCGCGCCGAGGTCACGGTGCCATCCGACGACAGTTCCAGAGCACCGGCTATGCTGAGCACCGAGACGCCCTTGGGCTTGACCCTCGACACTTTCAGGAAGCGGAAACTGTCGGCCTTCGGAAGCGTGAAGCTCACGGAAGTGACGACGGCACGGCTGCCGTCCCGATTGGCCAGAAAAGTCTCGATAGGCGTTTCGCCGCCATCGGTGCCGACCATGGCATCGAGCGCCAGCAGGGCAACAGCGAAATCGCCATAGGGGGCCGGGGCAAAAAGATTGCCGCCGACGGTCGCCATGTTGCGGATGGCCGGGCCACCGACGGCGCGGGCGGCCTTGGCGAGCGTGCCGAGCTCCGGATGGCCGGCGATCGCCGCCATCGTCACCGAAGCGCCGACACGGGCTTTTCCACCGGCAACGGCGATGGTGGACAAAGACGGCTCGGTCGACCTGACAAGGCCGGAAACCGAGACATCGCCCTCATTGGCCGCGCGGACGACCAGCGTGCCGCCGCCGAGATAGCGTGTGCCCTGGGCTTTCAGTGCCGCGTTCGCGTCTTTCACCGTTGCAAAGGTCTGCAGTGCCAGCGCCATGGTTTGGCTCCTGTCAGCTCTGGCCGGCGAAATGGCTTTTCAGAGCGTTGAAGCCGCCCTGAAAGACATTGGCGCCCATGCCCTCGGCCAGCTTGTCTGCCTCCTCGGGCGCGGCGTCGAAGCTGGCGGTCCATTCGGCGTAGGTGCGGTCGCCATCGGTCACGCGCCGCAACTGCAGCGTCGCCTTGTGATTGGTCAGCGGCTGCGGCGTCTCCAGGATGGAGTAGCTGACGAGGAAATTCTGATCGGAAAAATCGAGCAGCTTTTCGCGCAGGCGGGGGCCGCTGGCGAGCTGGAAATTGCGCACGCAGCCGATCGTGGTGGCATCCTTGCCGTCTTCAATGTGGCTTTCCACCATGCGCGGATGCCAGCCCGGCAGCCCGTTGAAGTCGCGTATGCGCGCCCAGACCTTTTCGACCGGCGCGTCGATGACGCTGGATATGGTGACTTTGGCCATTCAAATGTTCCCTTGCAAAAGCGATCCGGTGCAAGGGTAGGGCGGCCATTTCAGCGACGCTTATCAATGCGTCTTGAGCGTGTATCAAGGAGTCTGAAAAACAGTCGACCTTGACTAAACGAGGACAGGTTCAGGCAATCGCCCGCGCGGCCTCGCGGTAGAGCGTCGGCGGCACGCCGACATGGTCGCGGAAAAAGCGCGAGAAATTGCCCTGCGTGGTGAAGCCGAGATTGCAGGCGACCGAGATCAGCGGCTCCCGCGACCATTGCAGCTGCCGCACCGCTTCCTCCATGCGCAGCGTATTCCAGTAGACATTGGGCGTCAGATTGGTCTGTTCCTTGAACAAAGCGAAGAAATGCGGTCGCGACAGGCCGACGCTGCGCGCCACGTCGTCGAAGCAGATGCGCTCGCAGACATTGGCCTTCATCAGCTGGATTGCCTTGCGGACACGGAAATCCTGCATGGTGTTGATGCGGACACGGGCCTCCTGCGGCGCCGAGGCGTCGGCGGCGTCGAGCACGCTATCGATGAAACGCTCGATCTCGTAATTGGCGATATCGTCGACGCTCTCATTGTCGCTGAGGTGGTCGAGCAGATTGGCGGCGGCCTGATGCAGCCACGGTTCCAGCGTGATCGCGGCTTGTGAGAACAGCGGCGCAGACGAAGGCAGGTCGCGGCGGCGCCGCGCCCAGTCGGGATCGATGTAGAAGGCGAGAAACAGACCGGGCGTCCCGTTTTGCGACAGAACATGGCTGTGCGGCTGGAAGGAGTTGATGCCGGCGGCCGTTCCAGGTCCAAGCCGGACGGTCTCGCGGCCGATGGTCATTTCGCCGGCCGTACCTTCCAGCCAGATGATCAGATGGGCCTCGACATGGGCATGAGTGACGAAGTCGCTTGCGACATTCAGGATAGAAACATGTCCGAACCGGCCCCAGTAGAGCCTGATCGCTTCCGTCATGGGTATATCCTCCCGCAGACGACTGGCCTCCCTTCGCCTGCAACAGGGATTGTGCGGCGGAGTTCGGGGCCGCGTCAAGACGCGCGGGGGCGGCGAGGGCCAATGACGGCCGATGCGGCCGGATTTTCAGACTGAGCGATAGGTTTCCTCTTCTCCCACAAGGGAAGAACGCCCTTCAAACCGAAGCCGTCATGCCGCCATCGACATACAGCGTATGGCCGTTGACGAAAGACGATGCGTCGGAGGCAAGGAACACGGCGGCGCCGATCAACTCGTCGACATTGCCCCAGCGCCCGGCGGGCGTGCGCTTTTCCAGCCAGGCGGAAAATTCCGGATTGTCGACCAGCGCCTGGTTCATCTCGGTGCGGAAATAGCCGGGTGCGATCGCATTGATCTGCAGGCCGTATCTCGCCCAGTCGGCGCACATACCCCTTGTCAGGTTGCGGATCGCGCCTTTGGTCGCGGTGTATGGTGCGATGTTCGGCCTTGCCAGCTCGCTCTGCACCGAGCCGATGTTGATGATCTTGCCCTTGCCGCGCGGGATCATGTGGCGGGCGACCGCCTTGCCGACATGGAAGGCGCCCGACACATTGGTCTTGAACAGGCGCTCCCACTGCTCCTCGGGAAAGTCCTCGAGCGGAGCGCGGAACTGCACGCCGGCATTGTTGATGAGGATGTCGATGGCGCCGATCTCGGCCTCGATGCGGGCAATGTCCGCGTTGACCGCCTGAAAATCGGTGACGTCGAATACCGAGGCGTGCGCCTTGAAGCCGACATCGCGCAGCTTTTCGACGGCGCTGTCGATCCTGGCGGTGTCGCGACCGTTCAGCACTATGCTTGCACCGTGTCCGGCGAGGCCCCGAGCCAGCGCAAAGCCGATGCCTTGACCGGAGCCAGTCACCAGCGCCACCCGCCCCTCGAGGCTGAACAGGGAGTTGGCCATCAAACCGTCTTTTGTTTGACCATGATCTTGCCCGAAAACCGGTTTCCACTTTTCGGGATCATGGTTCTAGTCGCTGCGGCGGAAATTGCGGATGCGGTCGAACAGCACCGCCAGCAGGATGGCGCCGCCGATGAACACACCTTGCCAGAAGGCATTGATGCCGAGCAGACCGAGACTGTTGCGGATCACCTCGATCAGGGCCGCACCGACGATGGCGCCAAAGGCGGTGCCGACGCCGCCAGCCAGATTGGCGCCGCCAATGACGGTTGCGGCGATCACCTGCAGCTCCA
Organism: Mesorhizobium sp. M0491; assembly: GCF_040321265.1. Classification (NCBI taxonomy): domain Bacteria; kingdom Pseudomonadati; phylum Pseudomonadota; class Alphaproteobacteria; order Hyphomicrobiales; family Phyllobacteriaceae; genus Mesorhizobium; species Mesorhizobium sp. M0491. The sequence goes on along the minus strand of NZ_JAMYRE010000011.1, from coordinate 11,409 downwards.
TGCCGGTGCCGAGATTGGTGGTGACGGCACCCAGCCAGCCGGTCTGGATGATGCCGGCAATGCCGGCCGACAGCGCCGAGATCATGTAGACGGCAACCTTGATCTGGCGCACCGGAACGCCGGTCAGCGTTGCCGCGTGCTCGTTGCCGCCAATGGCGAAGATGTGGCGGCCGAACTTCGTCCAACGCAGGATAAAGCCGGTGATCAGCGCCAGAAGGATCATGTAAAGCACCGGATTGGCGATGCCGAACACCCAGGCGCCGCCGCCCAATGACAGAAGCTTGGCGTGGTCCGGCCCGAACTGGAAGACGACCGTGTTGTTGGAGGCGACCATGGCTAGGCTGCGGGCGATCGACAGCATGCCGAGCGTCACCACAAAGGGTGGAAAGCCGAGATAGGCGATCAGCACGCCGTTGAAGGCGCCAATGGCGAGCGCGGTGGCGATCGAGGCCAGGATGCCGACCTCGATCGAGTAGCCGGCATGCATCGTGACGGCCAAAATCATCGACGACAGGCACAGCACCGAGCCGACCGAGAGGTCGATGCCGCCGGTGATGATGACGAAGGTCATGCCGAGCGCGATAATGGCGACGAAGGTGATGTTGCGGGTGATGTTGTAGAGGTTCTTCGACGTGGCAAACGCGTCGGTGGCAAACGACAGGAACACGCAGGCGAGGATAACGGCGATCACCACCCAGAAGGTCTGGCTGGCAAACACTCTTGCCGGCAGGGATTGCTGCTTGTGTTCGATCGGCTGGTCAATTGTCAGTGCCATCGTCGACCTTCATCTGCTGTGCGTGGTGAAATTCGCTGAAATCAAACCTGTTCGATGGCGCCGGTGATCAGCCCGGTGACTTCCTCGGGCGAGCTCGACGCAATCGTCTTGTCGGCGACCTTGCGGCCGCGCCGCATGACTATGACGCGGTCGGCGACGGTGAAGACGTCAGGCATTCGGTGACTGATCAGCACGACGGCAATGCCTTGATCGCGCAAATGGCGGATCAGGTTCAGCACTTCGGCGACCTGGCGCACCGAGATAGCGGCCGTCGGTTCGTCCATCAGCACGATCTTGGCCTGCGACAGCATGGTGCGGGCGATCGCCACCGCTTGGCGCTGGCCACCCGACATCTGCTTGACGAGATCGCGCGGACGGGTCTCGGACTTCAATTCGGCGAAGAGCTGGCCGGCACGCTTGTACATCGAGGCATAGTCGAGGATGCGGAACGGCCCGACGCCGCGCCGCAACTCGCGGCCGAGATAGACGTTGGCGGCGGCGGTCAGATTGTTGCAGAGCGCAAGGTCCTGGTGGACGATCTCGATGCCGTGCTGGCGGGCTTCCGCCGGCTTGTGCAGGATCAATTCCTTGCCGTCCATGTGCATGGTGCCATGGCTCGGGCGGAAATTGCCGGCGATCATCTTGACCAGCGTCGACTTGCCGGCGCCGTTGTCGCCCATGAGGCCGACCACCTGTCCGGGCTCGATCGACAGCGACACGTCGTTGACGGCCTGGATGGCGCCGAAATGCCTTGAGATGTTGGTGAGTTCGAGAACCGCCACCAGCCTTTGCCTCCCCGTGATTTGCGACCTGCTGCTGTTCCCGGCGTGGATGCCGACGCTGCTTTGGCCTCGCTCTCCCCGGCTCCTCCCGAAGACGGCGTTAGCGTTCTTTTACGCAAAAGCCGGCGCACGTCAATCAATTGTCGGACGAATTGGGCCAGGACTATTTTAAAAATCCGTTTTGTAGGACAAATAGCATTGACGTTGGCGCCAAGCCGATATTAGCTAAGCGTCGGAGGAGATTATGCCGATCTCCGCTGGCGGTTCGCCGGCCGGAATCGGCGGAGGTTTGACGGCCCAAGATCCAGCGGCACCTGTGTGTGAGTTGATCTGAAGCCGAATCTGGAAATGCTTATCGATCTGTCCTGGCGACACGAGCGCTCGCGAAACGACCCTCGGTCATCACGCATCCGGTCGATCTGTATGGCGGGCACGCCGTGTCCGTTTGTTTCAAGGGAGGACTGACATGAGGAAAACACTTTTGCTCGCCGCCGTCGCCGCAATGGCGTTGGGTGCCGGGCCGGCTTTGGCCAAGAAACAGCTCGTCATTGTCGTGAAAGGTCTCGACAATCCGTTCTTCGAGGCCATCCACCAGGGCTGCGAGAAATGGAACAAGGAAAACGCCAGCTCGGAGTATGAATGCTTCTACACCGGTCCGGCGTCGACTTCGGACGAGGCCGGCGAGGCGCAGATCGTCCAGGACATGCTGAGCAAGGCCGACACGGTCGCGATGGCGATCTCGCCGTCCAACGCGCCGCTGATCGCGCAGACGATCAAGAGCGCCAATCCGACGATCCCGATCATGACGGTCGATGCCGATCTCAGCAAGGAAGACGCAGGTCTTCGCAAGACCTATCTCGGTACCGACAATTACCTGATGGGCAAGAAGATCGGCGAGTACATCAAGAAGGGCAAGCCGAATGGTGGCACGATCTGCACCATCGAAGGCAACCCGGCAGCCGACAACATCCTGCGCCGTGCGCAAGGCATGCGTGACGCACTGTCGGGCAAGGAAGGCCTTGCCGCACTTGCGGGTGAAGGTGGTTGGACCGAAGTTCCCGGCTGCCCGGTGTTCACCAATGACGATGGCGCCAAGGGCGTGCAGGCGATGACCGACATCCTCGCCGCCAACCCCAAGCTGGACGCCTTCGGCATCATGGGCGGCTGGCCGCTGTTCGGCGCGCCGCAGCCCTACCGCGATCTGTTCGGGCCGCTCAAGGACCGGATCGCCAGCAACGACTTCGTCATCGGCGCCGCCGACACGATCGGCGACGAAGTGGCGATCGCTCGTGACGGCCTTGTAACGGCTCTGGTCGGCCAGCGGCCGTTCGAAATGGGCTACAAGGCACCGTCGGTGATGATCGACCTGATCGAAGGCAAGGCGGTCGCCGATCCGGTGTTCACCGGCCTCGACGAGTGCACCAAGGATACGGTCGACACCTGCATCCAGAAGTAGGTTCTCGATCTCGGGGCGCCCGGTTGCGGGCGCCCCGTCATTCCTGAACGGAAGCGGTAATTCCCGAACGGACGCAATAGTTGGGGCAATCGGCTCCGGCTTTGCCGCGCCCGTGATCTGGATTTTTCGGCAACGAGATCGGCGCCCGTACGGTTCGGACCAGTCCGGACGACAGACGGTCGACGCATTGGAACGTGGATGCCGGACGAGAAGTCAAGCAAGCGAACCGACCTAACCAAGGCACAAGCGAGCCACGGTCCGGCTGTCATGCGGAAGGCTGGTGCCGCGCATTTTGCGGGGGCGAGCGTCCATGTCTCGTTGGCCGGCGAGATTGGCCTGCGGATCGTGCGTGGCGACTATCCGCCCGGCACCATCCTGCCCAACGAGTCCAAATGGGCCGAGATCTTCAATGTCAGCCGTTCGGCGGTGCGCGAAGCCATCAAGATGCTGATGGCGAAAAGCCTGTTGGCCTCACGCCCCAAGATCGGCAGTTGGGTCGAGCCGAAGGAGCGCTGGAACCTGCTCGACCGCGACGTTCTGGCCTGGTACGCGACGGCGCCCGACCGCGAGGCGTTCCTGCGAACCGTGCAGGAGTTTCGTCATATCATCGAGCCGGAAGCGTCGGCCTTTGCCGCCATGCGGCGCAGCGACGAGCAAATGGCGGAAATCAGCCAAGCCTGCCGCGACATGGGCGAGGCCTTGAGCCTGCAGGAGCGTATCCGCGCCGATACGCGCTTTCATCTGGCCATCCTGCGCGCTTCCGGCAACGACCTTCTGGTGCCGCTCGGCGTGCTGATCGAATCGGCGCTCGACCATCTCTTCGCATTCACGACACAGCAGGTCGCCGATCAGCGCCAGGCGCAGAAGCTGCATGAGGCGATCGAAAAGAACATCCGCCTGCAGCGCCCAGCCGCTGCGCGCAACGCCGTGCACAAGCTGCTTGCAGATACCGACGATGGGATAGGGCGGTGGCGGCGGTGATCGGCGCCGGCGTTGGGCAATCGGTTAAATGGTCTGTTTCTTGCCATCCTTCATCGGCATCAGGTCGACACCGTTCACCCCAGCGATATGCGTCGCCAGCATCGGTACGAATTGCTCGGCCGGGCCGGTTGCATGGGCACCGGCGAAGGAGTTCTTGGTGGCGTTGCCGAGCGGGTTGGCAATGCCGGCCGCACCCGCCATCGATTCCAGATAGGTCAGGTCCTTGAAGGCATTGGCGATGGTGAATTTGTGCGCATCGCGGTCACCTTCCAGCGTCCAGCGCATGAAGGTCTGGTAGAAGCCGCAATCCATGCGGCCATTGCGAATGACGCTGTCGAAGCGCGGCGGCGAGATGCCGACCTTCTCAGCCAGTGCCAGTGCCTCGGAATAGATCGCTGCGTAGCCGAGCGAGATGAAATTGTTGAGCAGCTTCATGCGATGGCCGTCGCCGGTGTCGCCGATATGGACGATGCGGCCGGCCCAGGTTTCGATCACCGGCTTCACCCTGGCAAAGAGGGCGTCCGGCGCGCCGACCATGGCGTCGAGCGTGCCTTCCCAGGCTTCCTTCGGCGTGCGGCTGAGCGGTGCGTCGACAAAATCGATGCCGAGCGCCTTGAGCTCAGCGGCAAGCGCAATGGTCGAGACCGGATCGGAGGTCGAGCAGTCGACGACGACCGAACCTTTCTTCAAACCCTCCTTGAGGCCGCCCGGGCCGCGAATGATGGCTTCAACCTCGCGCGAACCGGTGACGCAGATGAAGACGATTGTCGATGCCGCCGCCACATCGCGCGAGGTTGATGCTTCCTTCGCACCTCGACCGAGCAGATCCTCCGCCGGCTTGCGGTTCTTGCGGCCGAGGAACGTCAGGCTGTAGCCCTTGTCGACGATGTTCTTGGCGATCCCGTGCCCCATCAGACCAAGGCCGATGAAGCCGATCTTTTCGCTCGCGGCAGTCGTGTTCATATCTTCAAGTCCTGTTGCAATGATTGATGTCAGGCGCTGCCGTTTTGCAGGCGAGGATGGTTGCGGATGGCGGTATTGTCTGACAATACACATAAATCCCAGAGGATGTGGAGAGCAAAATGACGAAGCGGATCATGTTCACCGGCGGCAGCGGCAAGGCCGGACGCCATGTCGTGCAGTATCTGGTCGAGCAAGGCTGCCAGGTGCTCAACATCGACACCAGGCCGCTCGACAATCCCAAGGTGCGCACGCTGATCACCGACATCACCGACAGCGGGCAGGTGTTCAACGCACTGTCGAGCTATATGGGCCTGCATGAATTCGACCCGTCGCTGCGCCCGCAGCCGGTCGATGCGGTGGTGCATTTCGCCGCCATCCCGCGCATCATGATCACCACCGACAACGAGGTGTTCCGCATCAACGCGCTCGGCACCTACAATGTCATCGAGGCGGCGGTAAAGCTCGGTATCCGCAAAATTATCATCGCCTCCAGCGAGACGACCTATGGTCTCGTCTTCGCCAACGAGCCGCGCGATCCCAAATATTTCCCGCTCGACGAGGAGTATGACGTCGACCCGATGGACAGCTACGCTTTGTCCAAGGTCGTCAACGAGAAGACGGCGCGCGCATTTGCGCAGCGCAACGGCACCGACATCTATGCCTTGCGCATCGGCAACGTCATCGAGCCGCACGAATATTCGCTGTTTCCGAAATGGTTCGCCGATCCGGGTTTCCGCAAGCGCATCGCCTGGAGCTATGTCGACGCGCGCGACCTTGGCCAGATCACGCTGCGCGCCATCGAGAAGGACGGCCTCGGCTATCAGGTGTTCAACGCCGCCAATGACGACACCTCGTCCGACCTGCCGACCGCCGAACTCCTGAAGCGGTTCTACCCCGGCGTGCCGGTGAAGGCCGAGCTCGGCGAATACGAGACGCTGCTGTCGAACCGCAAGGCGCGCGACGTGCTCGGCTTCCGCCCGGAGCATAGCTGGCGCAAATACGTCAAGCAGGACTGATCCGCGAAGCAAGCGAGGCTGATCTGTGCACAGCGGGCGGCTTTGCGGTGCAAGCCGCTTGCCGCGCTTGACAGCCTGCTTAATACGGACTTTCTGGAACCCATGCGGGACGCGAAGCCGAACAAGGAAAAATCGTTGGGGAAAGCGGCCTCCGGGGACCGTCCGGGCGGCGTTCGCCGGGCGGACGCCGCGCGTATTCCAGGCTCCAGCGTCCACGCCTCGCTGGCCAGCGAAATCGGCCTCAGGATCGTGCGCGGCGACTATCCGCCCGGCACCATCCTGCCCAATGAGGCGAAATGGTCAGAGACCTTCAGCGTCAGCCGCTCGGCGGTGCGCGAAGCGATCAAGATGCTGATGGCCAAGAGCCTTTTGGCCTCACGTCCCAAGATCGGCAGTTGGGTCGAGCCGAAGGAACGCTGGAACCTGCTCGATCGCGATGTGCTGGCCTGGTACGCGACGTCGCCGGATCGCGAGGTGTTCCTAAAGACGGTGCAGGAATTCCGCCACATCATCGAGCCGGAAGCGACCGCGTTTGCCGCCATGCGGCGCACCGACGAGCAGATGGCCGAGATCAGCCAGGCTTGCCGGGAGATGGGAGAGGCGACGAGCCTGCAGGAGCGGACCCGCGCCGATACGCGCTTCCATCTTGCCATCCTGCGAGCTTCGGGCAACGACCTGCTGGTGCCGCTCGGCGTACTGATCGAATCCGCCTTCGATCATCTCTTTGCCTATACGACGCGGGAGATCGACGATCTCAACCACGCGCAGAAGCTGCACGAGGCAATCGAGAAGAACATCCGCCTGCAGCGGCCGGACGCGGCGCGCAATGCTGTGCGCAAACTGCTCGCCAACACAGACGGCGTCATCCGCGCCCGGTAGGGCCTACTTAGTCGCTTCTAATCCTCTTTCTCACGCCCGAAGGCGCTGCGCAGTTCGTCCTTGGCGTCCTCAAGCACTTTTTTGCGCGCGGCAGGCAAGTTCTTGCCGGCGCGGTTGATGTAGAAGTTCAGCATCGACATGGCCGACTGGAACGGCTCGGCCTTGCGCCGGTGGCTGTGTTCGGCGGATCGCTTGAGCGAGGCGGCGATCTTCCTGGCGTCGTCGGATTCGAAGACGTGATCCTCGAGATCCATCGCGTCGCTGTGCTCGGTTACCTCGGCCGACCATTTTTTCCTGGTGGCGGTCATCGCAGGACTCCTCTGCAGGGTGGGTTGCCGGGAAACTCCGCACATCGGCATCGGTTCCGCCCTGGCTCTGGAGCCACGGATTTGCCCGCTGTGGCGCTGCTGCGACCCGAGAATGCGCCGATAGTGGCGCAAACGGCAGCCGATCTCCGAGACCGCCGACAGGAAACGCCTTGACCCGAACCGACAGCATCCAGCCCGGCCCCGGCATCGACAGCTCCTATGCCTGGATGCGGCTTGCCATCTCGATGCTGCTGGCGACGATCGGCGCCGTCGGCATGTGGGCAGTCGTCGTCGTGCTGCCCGCGGTGCAGGCCGAGTTCGGCGTCGACCGCGCCGCGGCGTCCATGCCTTACACTGCGACCATGGTCGGTTTCGCCGCCGGCAACGTGCTGGTCGGCCGCGCCATCGACCGGATGGGTTACTGGATCCCGGCGCTGCTCTCTTCGATCGCGCTTTCCGCCGGCCTGCTTCTCGCGGCGCTGTCGACCTCGATCCTGCAATTCACGCTTGCCCAAGGAGTGCTGATCGGTATCGGCACGTCGGTGATCTTCGGGCCGCTGATCGCCGATATCTCGCACTGGTTCAACCGCCGTCGCGGTGTCGCGGTCACGGCGGCGGCCGCCGGAAACTATCTCGCCGGAGCGATCTGGCCGACCATCATGCCGACACTGATAAAGGCGGAAGGCTGGCGCTTCACCTATGCGGCAATCGGCATCTTCTGCCTGGTGACAATGGTGCCGCTGGTGCTGATGCTGCGGCGTGGTGCCCCAGTTGCGGCTGCCGCCGGTTCGCCCGGAAGCCGGCCGGTGCAGTCGATGCCGCTGTCGCCGGCGGCGTTGCAGGTGCTGCTGGTAGTCGCCGGCCTCGGCTGCTGCGTGGCGATGTCGATGCCGCAAGTGCATATCGTCGCCTATTGCATGGACCTTGGCTACGGCGTCGCACATGGCGCCGACATGCTGTCGATCATGATGGCAGGCGGCGTCGTCAGTCGGCTGGCATCGGGCTTTCTCGCCGACCGCATCGGCGCGGTGTGGACACTGATGATCGGCTCGGTGCTGCAATGCCTGTCGCTGCTGTTCTACATCCCATTCGACGGGCTTGCCTCGCTCTATGTGGTGTCGCTGGTGTTCGGCCTGTCGCAGGGCGGTATCGTGCCTTGCTACGCGATCATCGTGCGCGACTACATGCCGGCCAAAGAGGCTGGCCAGCGTATCGGCATCGTCTTGATGGCGACGATCTTCGGCATGGCGATCGGCGGCTGGATGTCGGGCTGGATCTACGATTTGACCGGCTCCTATGCGGCTGCGTTCCTCAACGGCATCGCCTGGAATTTGCTGAACATACTGGCGATCGGGCTGCTGTTGTGGAAGGCACGGCGCAGCACAGCCGTGATGGCCTGAGCTCACCCTGCCCAATGGTCCGGGAGCTGCGCGGCTTGACAACCACCCAAGGCTGCGCGACGCCGGAAGGCGGATGGGTGCGGCAACAGGCCGATTTGGCATGACGACGGTGGCAAAGACCCTGAATATGGTTCTAAAGGCGCTTGGCTGCACAAGCCCGTCGCCAGGAGTGCGCCCTTGACCAAGCCGCGCTCGCGCCGGGGCGGCGGCCGCCCTACCATCGCGGATGTCGCGCGCAAGGCCGGCGTTGGTGCGATCACCGTGTCGCGCGCCCTGCGCGAGCCGGAGCGTGTGTCCGAAGAGCTGCGCCGCCAGATCCAGGCCGCCGTCGACGAACTGGGCTATGTGCCGGACCCGAATGCCCGGGCCCTGGCCTCGGCGCGCGCGGAGGTGTTCGGCGTGCTGGTGCCGTCGCTTACCAACAACGTCTTCGCCGAGGTGGTGCGCGGCATCTATGACAGCCTGTCGGCCAGCCCCTTCCGCATCCAGCTTGGCAACACCCACTATTCCGGCCTCGAGGAAGAGCGGCTGCTGCAGGTGTTCGGTTCGCAACGGCCAGCCGCGCTGATCGTCGCCGGCATCGATCAGACACCGGCTTCGCGAAAGCTGCTGGAAAGTGCCGGCTGCCCTGTGGTGCAAGTCATGGAAACGGGTCCCGATCCGGTCGACATGATGGTCGGCTTCTCGCATCTCGATGGCGGCAGGGCGGCGACCGAGCATCTGATCGAGGCCGGCTATCGCCGCATCGGCTTCATCGGCGCGCGCATGGATCCGCGTTCGCAGCGGCGCCTTGCCGGCTATCGCGCGGCGATGGAGGCCGCGGGCCTGTTCGATCCGCGCCTCGTCACCACTACGCCGGTGCTGTCCAGCGTGTCGCTCGGCCGCGAGATGTTCCGCGATGCGCTGGCCAAGGTGCCGACACTCGACGGTGTCTTCTGCAACAATGACGATATCGCGCTCGGCGTCTTGTTCGAATGCCATCGCGCCTCGATCGCGGTGCCGAAGACGATCGGCATCGTCGGTTTCAACGATCTCGACATGATGCAGGTGGCGTTTCCTTCGGTCACCAGCATCCGCACCCATCGTTATGAGATCGGCCGGCGTGCCGTTGCCATGGCGCTTGCGGCGATCGCCGGCAACAGACCGGAGCAACGGATCGTCGACCTCGGTTTCGAGCTCAAGCGCCGCGAGAGCACGGCGCGTTGAAACGCACAGAAGCGACTGTGCGAATGCCGGTTTACACGCCAATTTGGTAGCGCTACCACTTCCTGCAGGCAGGTGCATAAACGACAGGGCGTACCTGTTTATTATACATAAGCGACAACTAATACTTGTTTATTATGGATAATATGATAGTTTTCGTACCGCTGGCGGCGACAAGGGAGGAACCGGGTCGGCCACCACGGGCGGCCAAGGACGCGCATGGCGAGGCGGGAGGTGCCGGTCCATCGCGCGAAAATTCGCATTGCGAAACGAACAATCTGAACTGCAATCGGGAGGATTATCGATGATCAAGTCACTGGTTGGTGGCGTCGTTGCCGCCACTGCATTCGTCATGCTCAATTCGGCCGCCATGGCCGCCGGACCCGAAATCGTGTCGGGTCCCGCCGCTCAGGCGGATTGTTTCGCGCCGTGGGACGCGGAGACCAAATTCTTCAAATATCCCAAGAAGGAAGGGCCGTTCCGCATCGCCTTCGCCAATGGCTACATCGCCAACACCTGGCGCATCCAGATGGTGCAGACGGCCAAGGCCTACGCCGCACAACCTGAAGTCAAAGCCAAGATCAAGGAGTTCAAGGTCGTCTCGACGGGCGAGGACGTGCCGGCGCAGATCTCGGCGATCAACAATTTCATCGATTCCGGCTATGACGCCATCGTCACCGACGCCCAGAACCCGACGGCCTTCGGTCCAGTCATCAAGCGCGCCAAGGAAGCCGGCATCGTGCTGGTCGCCTTCGACAACATCCTCGACACCAAGGACGCCATCAACGTCAATGTCGATCAGAAGGGCCTTGGCGAATTGTGGGCCAAGTGGCTGGTCGCCAAGATACCGAACGGCGGCAAGATCCTGGAAGTGCGCGGCGTCGCCGGCACCTCCGTCGACACCGATCGTCACAACGGCATCCACGAGGTCTTCGACGCGTCCGGCAAGAAGTGGGACGTGACCGAAGTCGCCGGCAAATGGGATGACGGAGTGGCACAGAAAGTGACCGCGGATGCGATCGCCACCAACGGTCCGTTCGACGGCATCACCGGGCAGGGCGGCGACACCGGCATCGTGCAGGCGATGATCGACGCCAAGCATCCGTTCGTGCCGTTTGGCGGCGAGACCGAGAACGGCTTCCGCAAGTTCTGCGCAGCGCATTCGGCCGACGGGCTGAAGTGCTCGTCCGCAGGCTCGGGTCCGGCTCAGGTCGCCGTCGCCATCAAGACCGCGATCGCCGCACTCGAAGGCGAGGTGGTGCCACAAGAGGTGAAGCTGCCGCTGGCGATCGCCGAAGACCCGAACTTGAAGGAAGGCACGGATTATTTCCCCAAGGAATCCGATAATTTCTTCGTCGGCAACTCCTTCCCGACCTGCGGCATCAATTTCAGCGCCCAGGAAATCATGGGTCAGACCAAGGAAAACCAGTAAATCATCGCTGGCTGTCACCTGGCGGCGCCGGGGGGGGCGCCGGGCCGGGGGGGGAAACCCCAAAAACCCGGGGGGGGGGGGGGGGGGGTGGGGGGGCGCGGGGGCCGGGGGGGGGGCGGGGGGGGGCGGGCGGGGCTGGGGGGGAGGTGTGGGGAGCAAGAGGCAGAGGGTGGGGAGGGAGGGCTAAAAGAGGGAAGATGATAGGAGGAAGTAA